>NZ_CP118574.1:5068125-5402500 GCF_028898845.1 Streptomyces sp. WZ-12
GGCGGCCTCAAGGACCGCCTGGGCAGCACCGACCTGGACACCCTGTCCCGCCCGTCGCCCGACCACCGCCCCTCAACGAGCGGCTCCGCCGCGCCCCTCCCCGTCGCCACCGGCGCCGCCCTCTACGGCCGCGCCCCCCGCTTCGGTGGACTGCTCGCCTTCGCCGCCGTCGCCTCCCTCGGCCTGCCCGGACTGGCCGGCTTCTGGGGCGAGATGCTGGCGATGTTCGGCGCCTACCACCCGGCCGCCGGCCTCAGCCGTCCCGCCTTCCTCACGTACATGGCGCTGGCCGGCCTCGGGACCCTGCTGACCGCCGCGTACCTGCTGCTGGTCGTCCGCCGGGTCTGCATGGGCGGCACCCTCAAGGCCGCGGCCGCCCCCGGCGCGACCGGCGGGCCGGCCACCGCCCCCGCCGTCCCCGACCTCGCCCGCTACGAGTACGCGGCCTGGGGCCCCCTCGCCGCGCTCACCGTCCTCGCCGGACTGTGGCCCGCGGCCCTCCTCGGCCTCACGAACCCGGCCGTCCAGCAGCTCCTCGGAGGCGGTAAGTGATGAGTCAGGCCACCTCGCTGGTCCAGTCCGTCGACTGGCTCGCCATCGCGCCGCCCACCCTGACCGCGGCCGTCGCCCTGGTGGTGCTGGTCGCCGACCTCTTCCTGCCGGCCGGCCGCAAGCACCTGCTGGGCTGGTGCGCGACCGCCGGCCTGGTTGCCGCCGCGCTCCTGCTGCTGCCCCTCCTGGACGGCCACCGCCGCACCTTCTGCCTGACCGGCCAGCCGCAGGCGTGCAGCTACGCGGCCGACCACTTCACCCTGATCGTCCAGTTCCTGGTGCTCGGCGGCGCCCTGCTGACCGCCCTGCTGTCCATCGACACCCTCAAGGACCACGACCTGCCCGCGGGGGAGTACTGGTTCCTGCTGCTCTCCTCGGCCGCCGGCGCCGCCCTGCTGCCCGCCGCCCGGGACCTGGCCACCCTGGTCATCGCCCTGGAGGTCGCCTCGCTGCCCGCGTTCGCCCTGGTCGGGCTGCGCCGCGGCGACCGGCTCTCCTCCGAGGCGGCGCTGAAGTTCTTCCTCTCCTCGGTGGCCGCCACCGCCGTGATGCTCCTCGGCGTGAGCTTCGTCTACGCGGCCACCGGGAGCCTGCACCTGTCCCGGGTGGCGCACGCCCTCGCCGCCCTCCCGGACCCGCGGCTGGCCACCCTGGCCGCCGCCGGCGTCGCCCTCACCCTGGTTGGCTTCGCCTTCAAGACCGCCGCCGCCCCCTTCCACTTCTGGGTGCCCGACACCTACGTCGGCGCCCCGCTGCCGATCGCCGCGTACCTCTCCGTGGTCGGCAAGGCCGTCGGCTTCTCCGGCCTGATCCTCGTCACCGTCCAGGGCTTCCCCGCGTACGCGAACGTCTGGGGCCCGGCCCTGGCCGTCCTGGCCGCGCTCACCATGACCGTCGGCAACGCCGCGGCGCTGCGCCAGGACCCGGCCCGCGCCCACAGCGCCGTCCGCCTCCTGGCCTGGTCCTCCGTCGGGCAGGCCGGCTACCTGCTGGTCCCGATCGCCGCCGCCGGCTACGCCCACGACCCCGCGCACGCCATCGGCGCCACCGTCGCCTACGCCCTGATGTACGCCTCGGTGAACCTCGGGGCGTTCGCCGTCGCCGCCCTGGTGGCCCGCACCAGCCCCGCCAACCGCCTCGCCGACTACCGGGGCCTCTACCACCGCCGCCCCCTGGTGGCGCTCGCCCTCGGCTTCTTCCTCCTCTGCCTGGCGGGCCTGCCCCCGGGCATCATCGGCCTGTTCGCCAAGGTGACGGTCTTCTCCTCGGTCGTCGACGCCGGCCTGGGCTGGCTCGCCGTCGTCATGGCCGTCAACGTCGTGATCGCGCTGTACTACTACCTCCAGTGGACGGCGGTCCTCTTCCGCCCGGCGAAGGCCCCGGCCGACGGGACCCCCGAGCAGCCCCCGGCCCGGATCCCGGCCGCCCTCGGCACCGCCCTGGCGCTGGCGACCGCGCTGGGCGTCGTCCTCTCCGGCGCCCCCCAGCTCGTCCTCCGCTTCGCCGCCGGCGCCCTCCTGTAGAGCCCCGCACCGCCCCTCGGGCGGGCCCGCGGCGCCCGGTACGGCAGCCGGAAGCCCGCCCGCCGCGACCGGTCACCCCTAAGGGCACCCCCATCCGCCCCTGACCAGGCACGGCCCGGGGAACCCCGCCCGCCCCTCTCGCGTTGACCAGTGAGTAAGGGTCCACTGGAGAGTGGAGAAACGCAGCCAAGGGTTCCCCTGCCGCACCACCTGGAGGGCGTACCGTGCACCGCCGGCACAACGGGCTCAGGACCGCCGTACTCCTCGGGGGACTGTCCGCACTCATCATCGTCATCGGCAGCTTCTTCGGCCGCACCGGCCTGATCGCCGCCGTCCTGATCGCCGTGGGCACCAACGCCTACGCGTACTGGAACAGCGACAAGTTGGCCCTGCGGGCGATGCGGGCCCGCCCGGTCAGCGAGTTCGAGGCGCCACAGCTCTACCGCATGGTCCGCGAGCTCTCCACCGCCGCCCGCCAACCCATGCCCCGCCTCTACATCTCCCCGACCCAGGCGCCCAACGCCTTCGCCACCGGCCGCAACCCCCGTAACGCAGCGGTCTGTTGCACCGACGGCATCCTCCAGATTCTCGACGAGCGTGAGCTGCGCGGCGTCATCGGCCACGAGCTCAGCCACGTCTACAACCGCGACATCCTGATCTCCTCCGTCGCCGGCGCGCTGGCCTCGGTCGTGATGTTCCTGGTCAACTTCGCCTGGCTGATCCCGGTGGGCCGCTCCGACGACGACGAGGGTCCGGGCCTGATCGGGATGGTGCTGATCATGCTCCTCGGCCCGATCGCGGCCTCGCTGATCCAGCTCGCCGTCAGCCGCTCCCGCGAGTACCAGGCCGACGCCTCCGGCGCCCAACTCACCGGCGACCCGCTCGCGCTGGCCTCCGCGCTCCGCAAGCTGGAGCGCGGCACCCAGCAGCTCCCGCTGCCCCCCGAGCCCCGTCTGGAGACCGCCAGCCACATGATGATCGCCAACCCGTTCCGCCCCGGAGAGGGCCTGACCCGCCTCTTCTCCACCCACCCGCCGATGCCCGAGCGCATCGCCCGCCTGGAACAGATGGCCGGCCACCACCGCCCCTGACGGCGCCCCAGGTCACCCCTTCGGGGACTGGTTCCCCGGCAGCGCAACGTTCCACCAGGTCGCTCGCGTCTTGGACGGCGGAACCACTCACCACCCCGCCCCTGGAAGGCTGCCGATCATGAAGTTCATCCTCAACGTCCTCTGGCTGATCCTCAGCGGTCTCTGGATGGCGATCGGCTACGTCGTCGCCGGAATCATCTGCTGCATCCTGATCATCACCATCCCGTTCGGCATCGCGTCGTTCCGCATCGCCGGCTATGCCCTGTGGCCGTTCGGCCGGACGACCGTCGAGCGGCGCGACGCCGGCGCCGGTTCGGTGATCGGCAACGTCATCTGGGTCATCTTCGCCGGCTGGTGGCTGGCGCTCGGCCACATCATCACCGGCATCGCCCTGTGCGTGACGATCATCGGCATCCCGTTCGGCATCGCCAACTTCAAGATGGTCCCGCTCTCGCTGCTCCCCCTGGGCCGCGAAATCGTCCCCACCGACCAGCCGTTCGCCACCCGTTAACCGGCGGCGGGCGGCGCCGTTCCTTGCATTAGCCACCCGTTAGCGGAACGCCAGCCCCGTCCTCGAAGCTGATTGCCGTCCGGGAACGAGACGAGAGCAACCGCAACGGGAGACCCGATGAACACCGCCACCGCCACCAACCGCTTCCGCGGCCGCGCCGGCCGCCGCCTCGCCGCCGCCCTCGTCGCCGCCGCGGCGCTTGGCCTGGGGGCCACGGCCTGCGGGCCGGACTCCGGGGCGGCGGCCCCCGCCGGCTCCCCGGCCCCGCCCGACGCGCAGCACGCCTCGAACCAGGCCGCGGACAACTCCGGTGCGCAGGGCCAGAACGGCGGCAAGACGGCGCCGTCCGCCGCCCGGGGCGCCACCTCCGGGGGCGGCGGCCACACCGGCCACACCTCCGCCCCCGCCGGCGGCGGCGTCGCCCACGCGGGCAACCACCGCACCTTCGTCGGCAAGCTGGAGTACCTCGCGCCCGGCAAGCTGATCGTCAAGCCCGAGGGCGGCGGCATGGACCAGGCGTTCTACGTCGCCAACGACACGCGGATCCTCGGCGCGGCCGCGATCTGCTCCATCGACGACGGCCGCGTGACCATCGGCAAGGACGGCTACGGCACCTCCAAGTGCACCGAGGAGCAGCTGGAGAAGGCCGCCAAGACCAGCAGCGTGACCGTCCGCGTCACCATGGACCGCAAGTCCGGCGCCGCCGAGACGGTCGAGGAGAAGTACCACCCGTAAGCCGCGCCGCACGCGCCCGATGGGCTCTCCGCCCGCCGGGCGCACGGCCGTTGCGCGGCCCCCGGGCCAACTCCCTTGCCCGGCAACGCCGATGGGGCGGCGCGTCCCCGTGTCGCGCCGCCCCATCGGCTTCCCTGCGTACCGCACGCCCCACCGGGGCCGCGATCAGCGGTAGTTGACGAACTGGATCGCGAAGTCCAGGTCCTTGCCGCGCAGTAGCTGCTGCACCGTCTGGAGGTCGTCCCGGCTCTTGGAGCTGACCCGCAGCTCGTCGCCCTGCACCTGCGCCTTGACGCCCTTCGGCCCCTCATCGCGGATGATCTTGGCGACCTTCTTCGCGTTCTCCTGCGAGATGCCCTCCTGCATCGAGGCGGAGATCTTGTACTCCTTGCCCGATGCCTGCGGCTCGCCGGTTTCCAGGGCCTTCAGCGAGATCCCGCGCTTGACCAGCTTGGACTGGAAGATGTCCAGCACGGCCTTCACGCGCTCCTCGGCGTTGGCCCGCATCTCGATCTTCTCGCCCGACCACTGGATCGACGCGTCCACGCCCTTGAAGTCGTAGCGCTGCGAGATCTCCTTGGCGGCCTGGTTGAGGGCGTTGTCGACCTCCTGCCGCTCGACCTTCGAGACGATGTCGAAACTGGAGTCGGCCATCGTGAGTTGGCTCCTCGTACGTAGATCCATCAGAGATGCGGCCCTTCCCGGGCCGCCCGCCAAGCCTAGTCACCCGGCCAAGATCCGGCGCCCGGGAAGCGAGTGGCAAAGCACCCCCTGTCATCGGGTATGGTTTACGTCGTTGCCAAGGAGCGCCGCCCCACAGCGGGACTCCACGCAACACAACCCGGCGGTGTGCCCGAGCGGCCAAAGGGAGCAGACTGTAAATCTGCCGGCTTCGCCTTCCCAGGTTCGAATCCTGGCGCCGCCACAGCCTAGAAAAAGCCCCCGGATCGTAGAGATGCGATCCGGGGGTTTCTTCGTGTTGCCGATCGATGCGGCCGTGGAGCCGCCCGCCGCTCCGGCGCGACGCCCTGGCCCTTTAGGTGTCGCGGGGCCGCGGCGGGTGAATTTTCCGGGCGGCCCGGGGCTCATGTCCCGGGCGTGTCCCCGGTGGCCGGCGGGGCGCTGGACGTCCCCGTGACCGGTCCCTTCGCCCTGAAGGCGAGCGCCGGATGCCCCCCCCTGCTGGCCTGGCGCGCAACCGCCCCGGAGCGCGGGCCCGCGCGGGCGTCACGGCGCCGCTGAGCGCCGTGCGTCGCCGGCGAGCCCCGGCGCGGCCCGCCGGCCGTCCGAGGGCGGCAGGCGCGCGCTCAGGGCGCCCCGGCGGGCCCGCCGCCGGACGCCTCAGTGCGACGCCACGTTCTGCACCGCGTCCGCCACCGGCACGTCCCCGCCGATCAGTTCCAACGTCCGCCCGATGGTGCCCACTTCGTCCAGCAGCGCCACCAGGACGGCCGCCACGTCGTCCCGCGACACCGCCCCGCGCCCGGTCGCGTCGGCCAGCGTCACCTGGCCGGCGCCCGGGTCGTCGGTGAGCCGGCCGGGCCGCAGGATCGTCCAGTCCAGCCCGCCGCGGGCCCGGACGTCGGCGTCCGCGGCGCCCTTGGCCCGCAGATAGGCCGCGAAGACCGGGTCGGTGCCCTCTGGGGGCTCCCGGTCCGCGCCCATCGCCGAGACGACCACGAAGCGCCGCACCCCGGCCGCCTCGGCCGCGTCCGCGAACAGCGTTGCCGCACCGCGGTCCACGGTGTCCTTGCGCGCGGCGCCGCTGCCCGGCCCGGCGCCCGCCGCGAAGACGGCCGCGTCCGCGCCCTCCAGATGCCGGGCGACATCGGCCACCGACGCCGACTCCAGGTCGCAGACCACCGGTTCGGCGCCCGCGGCCAGCAGATCGCCGGCCTGTTCCGGCCGCCGGACGATCCCCGCGACCTCGTCCCCGCGCGCGTGCAGCAACCGCTCCAGCCGCAGCGCGATCTGACCATGTCCACCTGCGATGACAATGCGCATGCTGCCGACCGTACGCCGAACCGCCCCGGCACACCCGAGGACCGGCCGGTGCGGCGGCCCCGGGGCCGGTCCTAGCGCTGCGACTGGCGCGGCAACTCCAGCGCCACGTCCACCGAATCGCAGTACTCGCGCACCGCGCTGGTGCGCGCCACCACGCGCCCCCGGTGCACCACGATCCGGCTGTACGCCAGCGAGAGCACCCCCGCGATCCGCTCCCCGCGCACCGCGAGCAACTCCGCCGGAAAACCCGCCTCGACGCGGACCTCGGGCAGCCCCAGCGTCTCCCGCGCCGCCGAACTCACCGTCTCGTAGGCCGCCTCCGGCGTCGCCTCGCCCAACGAGGCCAGCAGGTAAGCGGCTTCCAACGGGTCGCCCCGCCCCACCGGGTTGGCCGCGTCCCGCAACGCCCCGCTGCCGGCCGCCACCCGCACCCCGGCCGCCCGCAGCAGCCGCACCGGCGCCGGCCGCGACACCCGGGTGCCGTTCCGCTCCAGACCGGTGCAGTCGCCCTGCGGCAGGCAGACGACGGCGACGTCGGCGGCCGCCAACTGCTCCGCCACCCGCGCCGCCACGCTGCGCGGCATCCGCGCCATCCCGGCGCACGGCCCGATCGCCACCCCCGGCCGCAGCCCGCCGCACATCGCCGCGAACCGCGCCAGTCGCGCCGGATCGTCACCATCGGTGTGCAGGTCCACCGGGCAGCCGTGCTCACCGGCCACCTCCAGGACGGACTCCACGTACCCGGCCGGATCGGGGTCCAGGTCCGGGCACCCGCCGATGACCGTGGCGCCCATGTCGACCGCGTCCCGCAGCATCGCCAGCCCGTTGGCGCCGGCCACCCCGGTCAGCACCCGGGGCACCGCCACCGCCGCCAGGTCCGCCAGCCCGCGCAGCGTCCGCCGCGCCTGGAGCACCGCCGCCAGCGCCCGCAGCCCCTGGACGCCGCCGATCCGCACGTGGCTGCGCGAGGCGGTCGCCCCGTGCCCGAGCTGCAACAGCGCCGCCTCGGTGGTGCGGCGTTGGACGTCCTCGGCGGAGTCGGAGGCGGGCCCGTCGGCGTCCGCGGTCAGCGCGGTGTCGCAGTGCGCGTGCGGCTCGGCGGGGGCCGGGAGCAGCAGATAGCCGGCGAGGTCCACCCGGGCGCCCTGCGGGGCGAGGCTGCCGGCGGTGCCGACCGCCTCGATCCGTCCGCCGCCGAGCCGGACGTCCACGGTGCGGCCGTCGGCGAGCCGGGCGCCGCACAGGACCAGCGCGCCGGAATCCGGCCGGGCGTACCGGCCGGCGCCCCCGGGCTTCCCCGGCTGCGGCGAACTGCTGTCGGACATCGCGCTCCTAGAAGCCCCGGGCGTGCAAGATCACGCAGCGTGGGTCCGAGCCTAGGGTGCGCCCCGGAGAGCTTCGCGCAGGCGCGAAATAGTCGTACCAGCGTGGTGCGCGGGGCTGTTGGGGCGCGATGCGGATCTGGATTTCACGTTTGGCGGCGGGCCGTGTAATGTCTTCATCGCTCGCCCCAATAGCTCAGTCGGCAGAGCGTCTCCATGGTAAGGAGAAGGTCAACGGTTCGATTCCGTTTTGGGGCTCTGATGTGTGAGGGACCCCGTCCTCGGACGGGTAACTCTCGCATCACAGCGGTGTAGCTCAGTCGGTAGAGCAAGCGGCTCATAATCGCTGTGTCACCGGTTCAAGTCCGGTCACCGCTACTAACAGTAGCCGATTGTGGGGTCGGTCCTCCGGTCGGCTACTCTTCTATGCGTTCGTTCATCTATCCGTTCGTCAAGGAGCACTCACGTGGCTGCCACCGACGTCCGCCCGAAGATCACGCTGGCCTGCGTGGAGTGCAAGGAGCGGAACTACATCACCAAGAAGAACCGGCGTAACGACCCGGACCGTCTTGAGATGAAGAAGCACTGCCCCCGCTGCAACTCGCACACTGCGCACCGCGAGACGCGATAACTCAGGCTCGTCTGTGAGGCCGTCCCCATTCTCTGGGGGCGGCCTCGCGGCATTGGCACCATCAGTCCAGGGAGGTTGCGAGCCCATGGCGCTCGACCAGTCATTCGTCGGACGCACATACCCGCCCACCGACCCGTACGAGGTCGGCCGGGAAAAGATCCGCGAATTCGCCGAGGCGATCGGGGACCCCAACCCCGCCTACACGGACGCCGAAGCCGCCAAGGCGCTCGGCCACTCCGATGTGATCGCGCCGCCGACTTTCGTGTTCGCCATCACATTCAAGGCCGCCGGATTCGTCATCGCCGACCCGCAACTCGGCCTGGACTACAGCCGCGTGGTCCACGGCGACCAGAAATTCGCCTACCGGCGTCCGGTGCGCGCCGGTGACCGGCTGACCGTGACCTCCACCATCGAGGCCATCAAGACCATGGCCGGCAACGAGGTCATCGACATCCGTGGCGAGGTGCGCGACGAGGCCGGCGAGCACGTTGTGACCGCATTCACCAAACTCGTTGCCCGGCCCGCTGAGGAGGCGGCCTGAGATGACCGCGCAGATCGCCTACGACGACGTCGAGGTCGGCACCGCACTGCCCGCGCAGAACTTCCCGGTGACCCGCGCCACCCTCGTCCAATACGCCGGTGCCTCCGGGGACTTCAACCCGATCCACTGGAACGAGAAATTCGCCAAGGAGGTCGGGCTGCCGGACGTCATCGCGCACGGCATGTTCACCATGGCCTCGGCGGTCCGGGTGGTCACCGACTGGGTCGGCGACCCGGGCGCGGTCGCCGAGTACGGCGTGCGCTTCACCAAGCCGGTCGTGGTGCCCAACGACGAGACCGGCGCGCTGATCGAGGTCACCGGCACCGTTGCGGCCAAGCTGGACGACGCGGAGCGCACGGTCCGGGTCGACCTGATCGCCAGGAGCGCCGGCCAGAAGGTGCTGGGCATGTCCCGCGCCGTGGTCAGGCTCGCCTGAGGCAGCCGGACGGGACGGCCGGCCCGGCATCGCCGGGCCGCCCCGTACCCTTGGCTGGGTGCAGGAACGTCACGTAGCAGACAACGCCCCCCTCGCCCCGCTGACCACCTTCCGCCTCGGTGGTCCCGCGAACCGGCTCGTCACGGCCACCACCGACGACGAGGTGACCGCCGCCGTCCGCGAAGCCGACGAGGCCGGCACCCCGCTGCTGATCATCGGCGGCGGCAGCAACCTCGTCATCGGCGACAAGGGCTTCGACGGCACCGCCCTGCGCATCGCCACCTGCGGCTTCGCCCTCGACGGCACGTCCCTGGAGCTCGCCGCCGGCGAGAACTGGTCCGACGCCGTCGCCCGCACCGTCGAGGCCCAACTGGCCGGCGTCGAGTGCCTGGCCGGCATCCCCGGCTCGGCCGGCGCCACCCCGGTCCAGAACGTCGGCGCCTACGGGCAGGACGTCTCCGAGACCCTCACCGAGGTCGTCGCCTACGACCGCCGCACCGGTGAGACGGTCACCCTCACCAACGAGGAGTGCGGCTTCTCGTACCGCCACAGCCGCTTCAAGCAGCACCCCGAGCGGTTCGTCGTGCTGCGGGTGCGGCTCGCCCTGGAGGACGCCGGCGGCCTCTCCGCGCCCCTGCGCTACGACCAGACGGCCCGCGCGCTCGGCGTCGGCGTCGGGGAGCGGGTGCCGCTCGCGGTCGCCCGCAAGACCGTCCTGGCGCTGCGGGCCGGCAAGGGCATGGTGCTGGACGCCGACGACCACGACACCTGGTCCGCCGGCTCCTTCTTCACCAACCCGGTCCTCACCGAGGCCGAGCACGCCGAGCTCGTCCGCCGGGTCCACGACCGCCTCGGCCCGGACGCCGCCCCGCCCGCCTTCCCCGACGGCGACGGCCGGGTGAAGACCTCCGCGGCCTGGCTCATCGACCGGGCCGGCTTCACCAAGGGCTACGGAAGCGGCCCGGCCCGGATCTCCACCAAGCACACCCTCGCCCTCACCAACCGCGGCGGGGCCACCACCGAGGACCTGCTCGCCCTCGCCCGCGAGGTCCGCGACGGCGTCCGGGACGCCTTCGGGGTCACCCTCGTCAACGAGCCGGTGACGGTCGGCGTCAGCCTCTGAGGGACCGCGGACGGCCGCACCGGCCCGCTACGGCGCCGGCGCGGCCAACCACGCGTCCACATCCGCCAGCACCGCCCGCCGCACCTCCTGCGGCGCCCGGGAGGCCCGTACGGACTGCCGGGCCAGCTCCGCCAGTTCGGCGTCGGTGAACCCGTGCGAGGCGCGGGCGATCTCGTACTGGGCCGCCAACCGGGAGCCGAACAGCAGCGGGTCGTCGGCGCCCAGCGCCATCGGCACGCCCGCTTCGTAGAACGTCCGCAGCGGCACGTCCTCCGGCTTGCCGTAGACGCCCAGCGCCACGTTGGAGGCCGGGCACACCTCGCAGGTCACCCCGCGGGACGCCAGCCGGCGCAGCAGCACCGGGTCCTCCGCGGCCCGCACCCCGTGCCCGATCCGGGACGCGTGCAGGTCGTCCAGGCAGTCCCGGACGCTCGCCGGCCCGGCCAGCTCCCCGCCGTGCGGTGCCGAGAGCAACCCGCCGTCCCGGGCGATGGCGAAGGCCCGGTCGAAGTCCCGCGCGAGGCCCCGGCGTTCGTCGTTGGAGAGCCCGAAGCCGACCACGCCGCGGTCGGCGTAGCGCACCGCGAGCCGGGCCAGGGTGCGGGCGTCCAACGGGTGCTTCATCCGGTTCGCCGCCACCAGGACGCGGATCGCCAGCCCGGTGTCCCGGGACGCCCGGTCCACCGCGTCCAGGATGACCTCCAGCGCCGGGATCAGGCCGCCCAGCCGCGGCGCGTACGAGGTCGGGTCGACCTGGATCTCCAGCCAGCGCGAACCGTCCCGGACGTCCTCCTCCGCGGCCTCCCGCACCAGCCGCTGGATGTCCTCGGGGGAGCGCAGGCACGACCGGGCGATGTCGTAGAGCCGCTGGAAGCGGAACCAACCGCGCTCGTCGGTGGCGCTCAGCCGGGGCGGCCGCCCGCTGGTGAGCGCGTCCGGCAGGTGGACGCCGTACTTGTCGGCGAGGTCCAGCAGGGTCGCCGGGCGCATCGAGCCGGTGAAGTGCAGGTGCAGATGGGCCTTCGGCAGTTGACGCAGATCACGAACACGCTCCATCCGCAGATACTGCCGCACCTCGCGCCGGCGGCATAGGCCCCGCCCCGAACGAAGGGACCCCCGCAAGGGTGTGCGGGGCCGGGCGACGCCCGACCCCGCACCCGCCGATGGCGCGAAATGCCCTACGGCACCGGCTACTTGGCCTCCGCCAGCAGCTTCTGGATCCGGGAGACGCCCTCGACCAAGTCCTCGTCGCCCAGCGCGTAGGACAGTCGCAGGTAGCCGGGGGTGCCGAACGCCTCACCCGGGACGACGGCGACCTCCGCCTCCTCCAGGATCAGCCCGGCCAACTCGACGCTGGTCTGCGGGCGCTTGCCGCGGATCTCCTTGCCCAACAGCCCCTTCACCGACGGGTACGCGTAGAACGCGCCCTCCGGCTCCGGGCAGAGCACGCCCTCGATCTCGTTGAGCATCCGCACGATGGTCCGCCGGCGCCGGTCGAAGGCCACCTTCATCTCCTCGACGGCCGCCAGGTCGCCGCTGACCGCCGCGATGGCCGCGGCCTGCGCCACGTTGGAGACGTTGGAGGTGGCGTGCGACTGGAGGTTGGTGGCCGCTTTGATGACGTCCTTGGGGCCGATCGCCCAGCCCACCCGCCAGCCGGTCATCGCGTACGTCTTCGCCACGCCGTTGACGACGATGCACTTGTCGCGCAGCTCCGGCACGACCACCGGCAGCGACGAGAACTCCGCGTCGCCGTAGACCAGGTGCTCGTAGATCTCGTCGGTCAGCACCCACAGGCCGTGCTCGGCGGCCCAGCGACCGATCGCCTCGACCTGCTCGCGGGGGTAGACCGCGCCGGTGGGGTTCGACGGCGAGACGAAGAGCACCACCTTGGTGCGCTCGGTGCGGGCCGCCTCCAACTGCTCGACGCTCACCCGGTACCCGGTGGTCTCGTCGGCGACGACGTCGACCGGCACGCCGCCCGCCAGCCGGATCGACTCCGGGTAGGTGGTCCAGTACGGCGCCGGGACGATGACCTCGTCACCCGGGTCCAGGATCGCGGCGAACGCCTCGTAGATGGCCTGCTTGCCGCCGTTGGTCACCAGGACGTTCGCGGCCTCGATCTCGTAGCCGGAGTCGCGCCGGGTCTTCTCGACGATCGCGTTCTTCAGCTCGGGCAGACCGCCCGCCGGGGTGTAGCGGTGGAACTTCGGGTTGCGGCAGGCCTCCACCGCCGCCTCGACGATGTAGCCGGGCGTGGGGAAGTCGGGCTCTCCGGCGCCGAAGCCGATCACCGGGCGCCCGGCGGCCTTGAGGGCCTTGGCCTTGGCGTCCACGGCGAGGGTGGCGGACTCGGAGATCGAACCGACCCGGACGGAGACCCGGCGGTCGGAGGGGGACGATGCGGAGGGAGTTGCAGCGCTCATAGAGGCATCGTCGCAGACCTCCAGGAGGCCCGGTACACGGGTTTGCGGGGCCGGTGCGCGAGGTTCCTGTTCGACGCCCGGCCGCGAACCACGTACACTCGCTGACCGTTGGCTCCCACCGGGTCGCCGCGGCGCACGACGTAGAGCAGTCGCCCGCATGCGGTAGGTTGGGGGAACCACAAAGGGTCGTAGCTCAATTGGTAGAGCACTGGTCTCCAAAACCAGCGGTTGGGGGTTCAAGTCCCTCCGGCCCTGCTACACGCACCACATCACCGAGTGCGTGCACGCGTACGTACGAAATGCACCGCCGTGCGGCCGGGCCGAGCGCGGCGCGGCCACGACCCGGATTCAGGTGAGGACGAGTGACGGACGCCCTGGGCTCCATCGACATGCCTGAGCGCGGTCGCTCCGAGGCCGATACCCCGGAATCCCAGAAGAAGCCCCGCCGCGGCGGCAAGCGCGGCAAGAAGGGGCCCTTCGCGCGCCTCGCGCTTTTCTACCGCCAGGTCATCGCGGAGCTCCGCAAGGTCGTCTGGCCCACGCGCAGTCAGCTCTCGTCGTACACCACCGTGGTGATCGTCTTCGTGGCCATCATCATTGGTCTCGTAACCGTGATTGACTTGGGAATCAACCGAGTCGTCGGGTACGTCTTCGGCTGATCCCGCGGGGGTGCCTTCCGCGGGCGGCCCTTCGCACGTTCAACCCCTTGAAGCAAGGAAGAAGCAGCCACGTGTCTGACCCGAACCTGAACGACGCCGCCAAGCCCGTCGCGGCCGCAGAGGCCGAGGTTGACGAGGCCGTCTCGGCCGAGGTCGAGGGGGACGCTGCGGCCATCGCTGACGAAGAGGGCGCCGCGGACGTCGTCGCCGACGCCGACGACGTCGACGAGCTGGACGCCGAGGACGCCGCCGCCGGCGAGCCCGCCGAGGTGGACGCCGTGCACGTCGAGGACGAGGAGGCCGTCGAGGCTTCCGAGGACGCGGAGGAGCAGGAGCCGGTCGACCCGGTGGCCGCCCTCCGTGACGAGCTGCGCGGACTCCCCGGCGAGTGGTACGTCATCCACACCTACGCGGGCTACGAGAACCGCGTGAAGACCAACCTCGAACAGCGCGCCGTCTCGCTGAACGTCGAGGACTACATCTTCCAGGCCGAGGTGCCGCAGGAAGAGGTCGTGCAGATCAAGAACGGTGACCGCCGCACCGTCCGTCAGAACAAACTGCCGGGTTACGTCCTGGTGCGCATGGACCTGACGAACGAGTCCTGGGGCGTGGTGCGCAACACCCCCGGTGTCACCGGCTTCGTCGGCAACGCCTACGACCCGTACCCGCTGACCCTGGACGAGATCGTCAAGATGCTCGCCCCGGAGGCCGAGGAGAAGGCCGCCAAGGAGGCCGCCGCGGCCGAGGGCAAGCCGGCGCCGTCCCGCAAGGTCGAGGTCCAGGTCCTGGACTTCGAGGTGGGCGACTCCGTCACCGTCACCGACGGTCCGTTCGCGACCCTCCAGGCGACGATCAACGAGATCAACGCCGACTCGAAGAAGGTCAAGGGCCTGGTCGAGATCTTCGGCCGCGAGACCCCGGTCGAGCTCAGCTTCGACCAGATCCAGAAGAACTAGGTTCTTCCGGACCCATAGCCACCGACCAGGTCAGACCGGCGCTTAGCCGGTCTGACCTGCGCGGTTTTTGGCCGCAGGACGGTACCCGTTATCGTTGTGCGGTATGCCTCCATCCGGATGACCCGGATCGGGGCGAACCACCTCTCACTAGGACCCGGAGAGAGCATGCCTCCCAAGAAGAAGAAGGTCACGGGGCTGATCAAGCTCCAGATCCAGGCTGGTGCCGCCAACCCGGCCCCGCCGGTCGGCCCCGCGCTGGGTCAGCACGGCGTCAACATCATGGAGTTCTGCAAGGCCTACAACGCCGCGACCGAGTCGCAGCGTGGCATGGTCGTGCCGGTGGAGATCACGGTCTACGAAGACCGTTCCTTCACCTTCGTCACCAAGACCCCGCCGGCCGCGAAGCTGATCCTGAAGGCCGCGGGCGTGGAGAAGGGCTCCGGCGAGCCGCACAAGACCAAGGTCGCCAAGATCACCGAGGCGCAGGTCCGCGAGATCGCCACCACCAAGATGCCCGACCTGAACGCCAACGACCTGGACGCCGCGTCGAAGATCATCGCCGGCACCGCCCGCTCCATGGGCATCACGGTCGAGGGCTGAACCCCAGCCCCTAACGGCACCTCCGTGGAAGGGCCAGGCGCTGGTCCGTACCACGACTCCACCCACTGCATCAGGAGCAGAAGTGAAGCGCAGCAAGACTCTTCGCAACGCGGACGCGAAGATCGACCGGGAGCGGCTGTACGCCCCGCTTGAGGCCGTCCGTCTCGCCAAGGACACCGCGTCCGTCAAGTTCGACTCGACCGTCGAGGTCGCCATGCGTCTGGGCGTTGACCCGCGCAAGGCCGACCAGATGGTCCGTGGCACCGTGAACCTCCCGCACGGCACCGGTAAGACCGCCCGGGTCCTGGTCTTCGCGACCGGTGACCGTGCTGCGGCCGCGGAGGCCGCCGGCGCCGACATCGTCGGCTCGGACGAACTGATCGACGAGGTCTCCAAGGGCCGCCTGGACTTCGACGCCGTCGTCGCCACTCCGGACCTCATGGGCAAGGTCGGCCGCCTCGGCCGCGTGCTCGGTCCCCGTGGTCTGATGCCGAACCCGAAGACCGGCACCGTCACCCCGGATGTCGCCAAGGCTGTCACCGACATCAAGGGCGGCAAGATCGAGTTCCGCGTGGACAAGCACGCGAACCTCCACTTCATCATCGGCAAGGTGTCCTTCGACGACACCAAGCTGGTGGAGAACTACGCCGCGGCGCTGGAGGAGATCACCCGTCTGAAGCCGTCCGCCGCCAAGGGCCGCTACATCAAGAAGGCGACGGTCTCCACCACCATGGGCCCCGGCGTCCCGGTGGACCCCAACCGCACCCGCAACCTCCTCGTCGAGGACGAGGCCATCTGATCCTCGCGATCGATGCCCCGTAGCGCGTGACGCTTGCCGTCAGGCCCCGCTTTCCGTACGGAGAGCGGGGCCTGACGCGTTCATAACAGGGTTGCCGTGTGTGCTGTCAGTGGCCTGCACTACAGTCCCCTGCGAGGTCCATAAAGGAATTCAAAGGGGGAGCCTCAAGTGCGCAGCACGCGTATAGCCGCCGCCGTCGCGGCGGGAGTTGTCATGATGGCCGGTCTGACCGCCTGTAACGGCGGCGGCGACAAGGGCAACGGAACCGGCGGCAGCGCCAGCGGTGGCAGCAACGACGCTTCGGGGGCGAAGTCTCCGCTGGAGGCCGCGCTGGCCTCGCTGAAGACGGTCTCGCAGCAGACGAACGGCAAGAATTCCGCCAAGGTCGAGGGCACCACCAAGAACGGCACGATGTCCACGACCATGAAGGGCGCGATGGACTGGTCGTCCGGCATGCACATGTCGGTGGACATCACCCAGGCCGGCGGCCCGATGGGCGGCTCCGGCAAGCCCGCGAAGGCCCTGTACACGCCGGACGCGATGTACATGAACATGGGCATGCCCATGGGCGGCAAGAGCTGGGTCAAGTACGACTACGACGTCTTGGCCAAGAAGCTGGGCGCGGCCGGTGCCCTGATGAAGGACATGATGAACAACAACAACCCGGGCCGGTCGGTGGATCTGCTGATCGCCTCGGGCAAGGTCAAGCAGGTCGGCAAGGAGGACGTCCGCGGCGTCCAGGCGACCCACTACAACGGCACGCTCTCGGTGAGCGAGCTGACCCGCATGCAGACGAAGAACGTCAGCGAGGCGGACCTGAAGGCCCTGGAGCGGCAGCTCCAGCAGATGGGTGCCACGACCGAGACCATCGACCTCTGGGTCAGCTCGGACAACCTGCTGGTCAAGAAGCGCGAGCAGATGGACAGCAAGACGTCGCCGTACGACTCGACGGTCTACTACTCCGACTACGGCACCAAGGTCTCGGTGACGCCGCCGCCGGCGAGCGACACCACGGAGGTCAAGTAAGCCCGAAATTCGGTGAGTTGAGCCCGGGGGAGTCCGGGCTCGACGCCCGCATCCGGCGTCGGCCGGGCGGGGCCCGGGGCGTGTCCCCGATGCCCCGTCCAGCCGATTTGCTCTTGCGCGGGCCGTTCCCGTACGGTGTCCCGGAAGCCAAAGACCGCTGGTTGTCTCCGCGTGTCCGTACCCGGGCGCGTGGTGGCCGAAGGATCCGCTAGCTGCGGACGGCCCGCGCAGGTTGTGAATGGGAACTCCCAGGCAGTCTTCTGTCCGGTCGAGAATCGCCCCGTGCGCGCCTGCGCCGGGGCGTTTGCTTTGCCCAGCCCCTTCTGCGCGGTCCTCATCACCCGGAAGGAGGCCGAGGCTCATGGCGAACCCCGAGAAGGTCGCAGCCGTCGAGGAGATCACGGAGAAGTTCCGTAGCTCCAATGGCGCTGTTGTGACCGCGTACACCGGGCTCACCGTTGCGCAGATCAAGAACCTGCGCCGTTCGCTCGGTGACAACGCTCAGTACCGTGTGGTGAAGAACACGCTGACCAAGATCGCGGCCAAGGAGGCCGGGATCTCTGCGCTGGACGAGCACCTCAGTGGCTCGACGGCCGTCGCCTTCGTGACCGGTGACCCGGTCGAGGCGGCGAAGGGTCTTCGTGACTTCGCCAAGGAGAACCAGAACCTCGTCATCAAGGGCGGCGTCCTTGACGGCAAGGCGCTCTCCGCCGACGAGATCAAGAAGCTTGCGGACCTTGAGTCCCGCGAGGTTCTGCTCAGCAAGCTGGCCGGTGCCTTCAAGGCGAAGCAGTCCCAGGCTGCCTCCGTCTTCCAGGCGCTGCCGTCGAAGCTCGTCCGCACCGTGGACGCGCTGCGCGCCAAGCAGGCCGAGCAGGGCGGTGCCGAGTAATTCGGCTCGCTATCTGATCCTCGCCGCCTGAGTGCGGCAAGGGTCATCAGCGGGCTCGACGTACGCCCGCCTCACCCAGTACATCCGGCACCTGCCGATTAGTGGAAGGACCGCCATCATGGCGAAGCTCACCCAGGACGAGCTGCTGGCCCAGTTCGAGGGCATGACCCTCATCGAGCTCTCCGAGTTCGTGAAGGCCTTCGAGGAGAAGTTCGACGTCACCGCCGCCGCTGCCGCGCCGGTCGTCGTTGCCGGCGGTGCCGCCGGTGGCGAGGCTGCCGCCGTTGAGGAGAAGGACGAGTTCGACGTCATCCTGACCGGCGCCGGCGACAAGAAGATCCAGGTCATCAAGGTCGTGCGCGAGCTGACCTCCCTCGGCCTGAAGGAGGCCAAGGACCTGGTCGACGGCACCCCGAAGCCGGTCCTGGAGAAGGTTGCCAAGGACGCCGCCGAGAAGGCCGCCGAGTCCCTCAAGGGCGCCGGCGCCTCCGTCGAGGTCAAGTGACCTTGGTGAGTCTCTGACTCCCGTCCGCGGCACCCCGGGTGTAACGCGGACACTGCGAAGGGCGATCACCCATGCGGGTGGTCGCCCTTCCGCGTACCCGCCCCGGCTGCGTTGTCAGGCGCCGGAGAGCGAGTATGGTGATCTTCGTTGTCCGGACGCACCTCCATGTGACGATCGCCCAGAGGCGGGGGGCCTTGACGAACCGGACGCGGCGCGCAATTCTCGGGACGCGACGCAGAAGCGGTCCAGGTTCGAGGCATGGATCGCCGACGAAGAGGGAAGCATCGGTGTGCGCCATCGGCGCAGGGCTTTTCGGCAGGCGCAGGGCATTGGGCGAAGTGAAGAACAACGAGGCGCTCCTCCGCTGCGGAGGGCATGACCTCCCGGAGGGAGAAGATCGGGACGCGGTGCGGTACCGGTCTCCGGAAACTCGCTCTGGACATCAGTGGGCCATGTGGCTACACTGACCCTTTGCGCTGCCTGTTAGCTGCTCCCTGCCCGTCACCAGGGGCATGCCCGAACCCGAGCAAGGCTCATTGACCCGCCCTGACCTGGGCATATCGATCGCTCTGCTCGATTCGGGACCGGTACGCGCGTAGTGAGTCCGAGCCCTCGGAAGGACCCCCTCTTGGCCGCCTCGCGCAACGCCTCGACTGCCAATACGAACAACGGCGACAGCACCGCCCCGCTGCGCATCTCTTTTGCGAAGATCAAGGAGCCCCTCGGGGTTCCGAACCTCCTTGCGCTGCAGACCGAAAGCTTCGACTGGCTGCTCGGCAATGCCGCATGGAAGGGTCGCGTCGAGGCTGCGCTGGAGAGTGGGCAGGAAGTTCCCACCAAGTCCGGTCTTGAAGAGATCTTCGAAGAGATCTCCCCGATCGAGGACTTCTCCGGGTCGATGTCGCTGACGTTCCGCGACCACCGCTTCGAGCCTCCGAAGAACTCCATCGACGAGTGCAAGGAGCGCGACTTCACCTTCGCCGCTCCGCTGTTCGTCACCGCGGAGTTCACCAACAACGAGACCGGCGAGATCAAGTCCCAGACGGTCTTCATGGGCGACTTCCCGCTCATGACCAACAAGGGCACCTTCGTCATCAACGGCACCGAGCGTGTCGTGGTGTCGCAGCTGGTCCGCTCGCCGGGTGTGTACTTCGACAGCTCCATCGACAAGACGTCCGACAAGGACATCTTCTCCGCCAAGATCATCCCGTCCCGGGGTGCCTGGCTGGAGATGGAGATCGACAAGCGCGACATGGTCGGTGTGCGCATCGACCGCAAGCGCAAGCAGTCCGTGACCGTCCTGCTCAAGGCTCTCGGTTGGACCACCGACCAGATCCTGGAGGAGTTCGGCGAGTACGAGTCGATGCGCGCCACCCTGGAGAAGGACCACACCCAGGGCCAGGACGACGCGCTGCTCGACATCTACCGCAAGCTGCGCCCGGGCGAGCCGCCGACGCGTGAGGCCGCGCAGACGCTGCTGGAGAACCTCTACTTCAACCCCAAGCGCTACGACCTGGCCAAGGTCGGCCGCTACAAGGTCAACAAGAAGCTGGGCGGCGACGAGCCGCTGGACGCCGGCGTGCTGACCGTGGACGACGTCATCGCCACGATCAAGTACCTGGTGAAGCTGCACGCCGGTGAGGTCGAGACGGTCGCCGACAACGGCAACACGATCGTCGTCGAGACCGACGACATCGACCACTTCGGCAACCGTCGCCTGCGCAACGTCGGCGAGCTGATCCAGAACCAGGTCCGTACGGGTCTCGCCCGTATGGAGCGCGTCGTGCGCGAGCGCATGACCACCCAGGACGTCGAGGCGATCACGCCGCAGACCCTGATCAACATCCGGCCGGTCGTCGCCTCCATCAAGGAGTTCTTCGGCACCAGCCAGCTCTCCCAGTTCATGGACCAGACCAACCCGCTGTCGGGTCTGACCCACAAGCGTCGTCTGTCGGCGCTGGGCCCGGGTGGTCTCTCCCGTGAGCGGGCCGGTCTGGACGTCCGTGACGTGCACCCCTCGCACTACGGCCGCATGTGCCCGATCGAGACGCCCGAAGGCCCGAACATCGGTCTGATCGGTTCGCTCGCGTCCTACGGCCGCGTCAACGTCTTCGGCTTCATCGAGACGCCGTACCGCAAGGTCGTCGACGGCCAGGTCACGGAGGAGGTGGACTACCTCACCGCAGATGAGGAGGACCGCTTCCTGATCGCCCAGGCCAACGCCAAGCTCACCGACGACCTGCGCTTCGCCGAGCAGCGTGTGCTGGTCCGTCGCCGTGGCGGCGAGGTCGACCTCGTCCCCGCCGACGAGGTGCACTACATGGACGTCTCGCCGCGCCAGATGGTGTCGGCCGCGACCGCCATGATCCCGTTCCTTGAGCACGACGACGCCAACCGCGCGCTCATGGGATCGAACATGATGCGCCAGGCCGTTCCGCTGATCAAGGCGGAGTCGCCGCTGGTCGGTACGGGCATGGAGTACCGCTGCGCGGTCGACGCCGGCGACGTCATCAAGGCCGAGAAGAACGGTGTGGTCCAGGAGGTCTCCGCGGACTACATCACCGTCGCCAACGACGACGGCACGTACACCACGTACCGCGTCGCCAAGTTCACCCGCTCCAACCAGGGCACCTCCTTCAACCAGAAGGTCGTCGTGGACGAGGGCGCGCGGGTCATCGAGGGCCAGGTCCTCGCCGACGGTCCGTCCACGGACGAGGGCGAGATGGCGCTCGGCAAGAACCTGCTCGTGGCGTTCATGCCGTGGGAGGGTCACAACTACGAGGACGCGATCATCCTGTCGCAGCGCCTCGTGCAGGACGACGTCCTCTCCTCGATCCACATCGAGGAGCACGAGGTCGACGCCCGTGACACCAAGCTCGGCCCCGAGGAGATCACGCGGGACATCCCGAACGTCTCCGAGGAGGTCCTCTCCGACCTCGACGAGCGCGGCATCATCCGCATCGGTGCCGAGGTCGTCGCCGGCGACATCCTCGTCGGCAAGGTCACGCCCAAGGGCGAGACCGAGCTGACCCCCGAGGAGCGCCTGCTGCGCGCGATCTTCGGTGAGAAGGCGCGCGAGGTCCGCGACACCTCGCTGAAGGTGCCGCACGGCGAGATCGGCAAGGTCATCGGCGTCCGCGTCTTCGACCGCGAGGAGGGCGACGAGCTGCCCCCGGGCGTGAACCAGCTCGTCCGCGTCTACGTCGCGCAGAAGCGCAAGATCACCGACGGTGACAAGCTCGCCGGCCGGCACGGCAACAAGGGCGTCATCTCGAAGATCCTGCCGGTCGAGGACATGCCGTTCATGGAGGACGGCACCCCGGTCGACATCATCCTCAACCCGCTGGGTGTCCCGTCCCGAATGAACCCGGGACAGGTCCTGGAGATCCACCTCGGCTGGCTCGCCAGCCAGGGCTGGGACGTCTCCAACCTCGGTGAGGAGTGGGCCCAGCGGCTGCAGTCCATCGCCGCCGACCAGGTCGAGCCGCGCACCAACGTCGCGACCCCGGTCTTCGACGGCGCCCGCGAGGACGAGCTGGCCGGTCTGCTGGAGAACACCCGCCCGAACCGCGACGGCGACCGCATGGTCCTCCCGTCCGGCAAGGCCCGGATGTTCGACGGCCGCTCCGGTGAGCCGTTCCCGGACCCGATCTCGGTCGGGTACATGTACATCCTCAAGCTCCACCACCTGGTCGACGACAAGCTGCACGCCCGCTCGACCGGGCCGTACTCGATGATCACCCAGCAGCCGCTGGGCGGTAAGGCTCAGTTCGGTGGCCAGCGCTTCGGTGAGATGGAGGTGTGGGCGCTGGAGGCTTACGGCGCCGCGTACGCTCTCCAGGAACTGCTGACGATCAAGTCCGACGACGTCACCGGCCGCGTGAAGGTCTACGAGGCCATCGTCAAGGGCGAGAACATCCCCGAGCCCGGCATCCCCGAGTCCTTCAAGGTGCTCATCAAGGAGATGCAGTCCCTGTGCCTCAACGTGGAGGTGCTGTCCTCGGACGGCATGTCCATCGAGATGCGCGACACCGACGAGGACGTCTTCCGCGCTGCGGAGGAGCTCGGCATCGACCTGTCCCGGCGCGAGCCGAGCAGCGTCGAAGAGGTCTGACGGGTCTGGTCGGGAGCTCCTTTCCCCAGGAGCTCCCGGCCCCTCCCCGGACCCCGTACAGACCATCTAGATACGACCCTGAGAGGGATTGACGCATAGTGCTCGACGTCAACTTCTTCGACGAGCTGCGGATCGGCCTCGCCACCGCTGACGACATCCGTCAGTGGTCCCACGGTGAGGTCAAGAAGCCGGAGACCATCAACTACCGCACCCTCAAGCCGGAAAAGGACGGGCTCTTCTGCGAGAAGATCTTCGGTCCCACCCGGGACTGGGAGTGCTACTGCGGTAAGTACAAGCGCGTCCGCTTCAAGGGCATCATCTGCGAGCGCTGCGGCGTCGAGGTCACTCGCGCCAAGGTGCGTCGTGAGCGGATGGGCCACATCGAGCTGGCCGCGCCCGTGACCCACATCTGGTACTTCAAGGGCGTCCCGAGCCGGCTGGGTTACCTGCTGGACCTCGCTCCCAAGGACCTTGAGAAGGTCATCTACTTCGCCGCCTACATGATCACGTGGGTGGACGAGGAGCGCCGTACGCGCGACCTGCCCTCGCTGGAGGCCCACGTCTCCGTCGAGCGCCAGCAGATCGAGCAGCGCCGCGACTCCGACCTGGAGGCCCGCGCCAAGAAGCTCGAAACCGACCTGGCCGAGCTGGAGGCCGAGGGCGCCAAGGCGGACGTCCGCCGCAAGGTGCGCGAGGGCGCCGAGCGCGAGATGAAGCAGCTCCGCGACCGCGCGCAGCGCGAGATCGACCGCCTCGACGAGGTCTGGAACCGCTTCAAGAACCTCAAGGTCCAGGACCTGGAGGGCGACGAGCTCCTCTACCGCGAGCTGCGTGACCGCTTCGGCACGTACTTCGACGGCTCCATGGGCGCCGCCGCGCTGCAGAAGCGCCTGGAGACCTTCGACCTGGACGAGGAGGCCGAGCGCCTCCGCGAGATCATCCGGACCGGCAAGGGCCAGAAGAAGACCCGTGCGCTCAAGCGCCTCAAGGTCGTCTCCGCCTTCCTGCAGACCCGCAACAGCCCCAAGGGCATGGTGCTGGACTGCATCCCGGTGATCCCGCCGGACCTGCGTCCGATGGTGCAGCTGGACGGTGGCCGCTTCGCGACCTCCGACCTGAACGACCTGTACCGCCGCGTCATCAACCGCAACAACCGCCTGAAGCGCCTTCTCGACCTCGGTGCGCCCGAGATCATCGTGAACAACGAGAAGCGCATGCTCCAGGAGGCCGTCGACGCGCTCTTCGACAACGGCCGTCGCGGTCGCCCGGTCACGGGCCCCGGCAACCGTCCGCTGAAGTCGCTGTCCGACATGCTCAAGGGCAAGCAGGGCCGCTTCCGTCAGAACCTGCTCGGTAAGCGCGTCGACTACTCGGCCCGTTCCGTTATCGTCGTCGGCCCGCAGCTCAAGCTGCACCAGTGCGGTCTGCCCAAGGCGATGGCGCTGGAGCTGTTCAAGCCGTTCGTGATGAAGCGCCTGGTGGACCTCAACCACGCGCAGAACATCAAGTCGGCCAAGCGCATGGTCGAGCGCGGCCGCACCGTGGTCTACGACGTCCTCGAAGAGGTCATCGCCGAGCACCCGGTGCTGCTGAACCGTGCGCCCACCCTGCACCGCCTCGGCATCCAGGCCTTCGAGCCGCAGCTGGTCGAGGGCAAGGCCATTCAGATCCACCCGCTCGTCTGCACCGCGTTCAACGCGGACTTCGACGGTGACCAGATGGCCGTCCACCTGCCGCTCTCCGCGGAGGCGCAGGCCGAGGCCCGCATCCTGATGCTGTCCTCGAACAACATCCTCAAGCCGGCCGACGGCCGGCCGGTCACCATGCCGACCCAGGACATGGTGCTGGGTCTGTTCTTCCTCACCACCGACGAGGAGGAGCGCGAGGTCAAGGGCGAGGGCCGCTCGTTCGCTTCGGTCTCCGAGGCGATCATGGCGTTCGACGCCCGCGAGCTCTCGCTCCAGGCGAAGGTCGACATCCGCTTCCCGATCGGTACCGTGCCGCCCCGCGGCTGGACCCCGCCGGCCCCGGCGGAGGGCGAGCCGGAGTGGCAGCAGGGCGACAGCTTCCGGCTGCGCACGACCCTGGGCCGCGCGCTCTTCAACGAGCTGCTGCCCGAGGACTACCCGTTCGTCGACTACTCGGTGGGCAAGAAGCAGCTCTCCGCGATCGTCAACGACCTGGCCGAGCGCTACCCGAAGGTCATCGTGGCGGCGACGCTCGACAACCTGAAGGCGTCCGGCTTCTACTGGGCCACCCGCTCCGGCGTCACCGTCGCCGTCTCCGACATCGTCGTGCCGGAGGCCAAGAAGGCGATCGTCTCCGGCTACGAGGCCCAGGACGAGAAGGTCCAGAAGCAGTACGAGCGCGGTCTGATCACCAAGGACGAGCGCACTCAGGAACTGATCAACATCTGGACCAAGGCGACCAACGAGGTCGCCGAGGCGATGAACGAGAACTTCCCCAAGACCAACCCCATCTTCATGATGGTTGACTCGGGTGCCCGAGGAAACATGATGCAGATGCGGCAGATCGCCGGTATGCGTGGTCTGGTGTCGAACGCGAAGAACGAGACCATCCCGCGTCCGATCAAGGCGTCGTTCCGCGAGGGCCTGTCCGTGCTGGAGTACTTCATCTCCACCCACGGTGCCCGTAAGGGTCTGGCGGACACCGCTCTGCGTACCGCCGACTCCGGTTACCTCACCCGTCGTCTGGTCGACGTCTCCCAGGACGTCATCATTCGCGAGGAGGACTGCGGCACCGAGCGCGGCCTCAAGCTGCGGATCGGTTCGAAGGGCGCCGACGGCATCCTGCGCAAGGCGGACGACGTCGAGTCCTCCGTGTACGCGCGGATGCTCGCCGAGGACGTCGTGGTCGACGGCAAGGTCGTCGCCCCGGCCAACGTCGACCTCGGTGACGTGCTGATCGACCAGCTCATCGCGCACGGCGTGGAGGAGGTCAAGACCCGCTCGGTCCTGACCTGTGAGTCCGCGGTCGGCACCTGCGCCTTCTGCTACGGCCGTTCGCTGGCCACCGGCAAGCTGGTCGACATCGGTGAGGCGGTCGGCATCATCGCCGCCCAGTCCATCGGTGAGCCCGGCACCCAGCTGACGATGCGTACCTTCCACACCGGTGGTGTGGCCGGTGACGACATCACCCTGGGTCTGCCGCGTGTCGTCGAGCTCTTCGAGGCCCGTACGCCCAAGGGCGTCGCCCCGATCTCGGAGGCGGCCGGCCGCGTCCGGATCGAGGAGACCGAGAAGACCAAGAAGGTCATCGTCACGCCGGACGACGGCAGCGACGAGACGGCCTACCCCGTCTCCAAGCGTGCCCGCATGCTGGTGACCGAGGGTGACCACGTGCAGGTCGGCCAGCCGCTGACCGTCGGTGCGATCAATCCGCACGACGTGCTGCGGATCCTGGGCCAGCGTGCCGTCCAGGTCCACCTGGTCGGCGAGGTCCAGAAGGTCTACAACAGCCAGGGCGTGGCGATCCACGACAAGCACATCGAGATCATCATCCGGCAGATGCTGCGCCGCGTGACGATCATCGAGTCCGGCGACGCGGAGCTGCTGCCGGGCGAGCTGGTGGAGCGCTCGAAGTTCGAGGGCGAGAACCGTCGCGTGGTGGCGGAAGGCGGCCACCCGGCCTCCGGCCGTCCGCAGCTGATGGGTATCACCAAGGCCTCGCTGGCGACGGAGTCCTGGCTGTCGGCCGCCTCCTTCCAGGAGACGACCCGAGTCCTGACGGACGCGGCGATCAACGCCAAGTCCGACAGCCTCATCGGCCTCAAGGAGAACGTCATCATCGGTAAGCTCATCCCGGCCGGTACGGGTCTGTCCCGTTACCGCAACATCCGGGTCGAGCCCACCGAAGAGGCCAAGGCCGCGATGTACTCGGCCGTCGGTTACGACGACATCGACTACTCGCCGTTCGGTACCGGCTCCGGCCAGGCGGTCCCGCTGGAGGACTACGACTACGGTCCGTACAACCAGTAAGCACGCCGTTCCGTCCGCAGGGCGGTCACCCCACGGGGTGGCCGCCCTGCGGCGTTCGCGCACCTGAAGGAACTTGTTCTCCCATTGCCGCGTCTGTGATGAGAGGATGGGGACAACTGTTGAGCGGGGGGAGGTTCGCGACATGGCATTCCAGCCGTGGCAGGGTGGGCAACCTGCTCAAAACCCTTATCAGGCGCCGGCCATGCGTGCCTCGCACGCCGATCGCGAGCGGGCGGTCGACGTGTTGAAGGCGGGCTTCGCGGAGGGGCGGCTCGCCCAGCCCGAGTACGAGCAGCGAATCTCCCGCGCGTACCAGGCCCAAACCCACGCGGAACTGCAGATGTTGGTCGCGGACCTGCCCCAAGGGCCGGTTCCCCAGGCGCAGTTCGCGCCGCGGCCGGCGGTGCCCGCGACGTTCCTCCCGATGCAGATGCCGATGCCGCAGTCGACCAACGGCTCCGCCACGGGCGCCCTGGTCTGCGGGTTGCTCGCGCCGTTCACCTGGGGAGTGACGTCGGTCCCCGCGGTGATCCTGGGGCACAAGGCGCGGGCCGAGATCCGGCGCACGGGGGAGCGGGGGGACGGCCAGGCGATCGCCGGGCTGGTGATCGGTTGGCTCGGAATCGGAGCCTGGGCGCTGTTCTTCCTGGTGATGGCGCTGGTCGCGGTGGCCCACTCCTGAGGGGCATGCGCCTTCTTCCGTAGGTGCCGGGGACGCACTACGGTGGCCGCAGCGCGGGGGGAGTCCGGCGTGTCCTTCGCGTGTGCATTTGTTTTGACCGCAGCCAATGCGCTAGGTACGCTCTGACCTTGTGCCTGGGGTGTCCCTGGGCTGCCGTGCGCGCCTTCTCCCGTTGGTACCGACCGGAGAGTCCCGGCAGCACGGAAGCCGGGTTTTGACACCGCAATCTGCCGCCGCCCTCGTTCCAGCGAGGCAGGTCTGCAGTATTCGACACACCCGACCGCGTGGGTCGGGGAGCGTTCCAGGTTAGCTTTACCGAGACTGGCACACAGAAACCGGAGAAGTAGTGCCTACGATCCAGCAGCTGGTCCGTAAGGGCCGGCAGGACAAGGTCGAGAAGAACAAGACGCCCGCACTTGAGGGTTCGCCCCAGCGCCGTGGCGTCTGCACGCGTGTGTTCACGACCACCCCGAAGAAGCCGAACTCGGCCCTGCGTAAGGTCGCGCGTGTGCGTCTGACCAGCGGGATCGAGGTCACCGCTTACATTCCGGGTGAGGGCCACAACCTGCAGGAGCACTCCATCGTGCTCGTGCGCGGCGGCCGTGTGAAGGACCTGCCGGGTGTTCGGTACAAGATCATCCGCGGCTCCCTCGACACGCAGGGCGTCAAGAACCGCAAGCAGGCTCGCAGCCGCTACGGCGCCAAGAAGGAGAAGTAAGAATGCCTCGTA
The DNA here is from genome assembly GCF_028898845.1 of Streptomyces sp. WZ-12. Classification (NCBI taxonomy): domain Bacteria; kingdom Bacillati; phylum Actinomycetota; class Actinomycetes; order Kitasatosporales; family Streptomycetaceae; genus Streptomyces; species Streptomyces sp. WZ-12. The sequence goes on from NZ_CP118574.1 coordinate 5,095,982, forward strand.
AGGGCCCCGCCCCGAAGCGCCCGGTCATCATCGACCCGGTCTACGGCTCTCCTCTGGTGACCTCCCTCATCAACAAGGTGCTGCTGAACGGCAAGCGCTCCACCGCTGAGCGCATCGTTTACGGCGCCATGGAGGGTCTGCGCGAGAAGACCGGCACCGACCCGGTCATCACGCTGAAGCGCGCGCTGGAGAACATCAAGCCGACCCTTGAGGTCAAGTCCCGCCGTGTCGGTGGCGCGACCTACCAGGTCCCGGTCGAGGTCAAGCCCGGCCGCGCCGCCACCCTCTCGCTCCGCTGGCTCGTGGGCTACTCCCGCGCCCGCCGCGAGAAGACCATGACCGAGCGCCTCATGAACGAACTGCTCGACGCCTCCAACGGCCTCGGCGCTTCGGTCAAGAAGCGTGAGGACACGCACAAGATGGCCGAGTCCAACAAGGCCTTCGCGCACTACCGCTGGTAGTCGCAACCCACATCGAGACCGAGAGAAGACTGAGCCACTATGGCTACCACTTCGCTTGACCTGGCCAAGGTCCGCAACATCGGGATCATGGCCCACATCGACGCGGGCAAGACGACCACCACCGAGCGGATCCTGTTCTACACCGGTGTTTCTTACAAGATCGGTGAGGTCCACGACGGCGCTGCCACGATGGACTGGATGGAGCAGGAGCAGGAGCGTGGCATCACCATCACGTCTGCCGCGACGACCTGCCACTGGCCGCTGGACGACGTCGACAACACCATCAACATCATCGACACCCCGGGCCACGTCGACTTCACCGTCGAGGTGGAGCGTTCGCTGCGCGTGCTCGACGGTGCGGTGACGGTGTTCGACGGCGTCGCCGGTGTCGAGCCCCAGTCCGAGACCGTTTGGCGTCAGGCGGACCGCTACGGCGTTCCGCGCATCTGCTTCGTCAACAAGCTGGACCGCACGGGCGCCGAGTTCCACCGTTGCGTCGACATGATCGTGGACCGCCTTGGCGCGACCCCGATCGTGATGCAGCTCCCGATCGGCACCGAGGCCGACTTCAAGGGCGTCGTCGACCTCGTCACCATGAAGGCCCTGGTCTGGTCGGCCGAGGCCGCCAAGGGCGAGATGTACGACACCGTCGACATCCCGGAAACGCACATCGAGGCTGCCGACGAATGGCGCGGCAAGCTCCTTGAGGCCGTGGCCGAGAACGACGAAGAGGTCATGGAGCTGTACCTGGAGGGCCAGGAGCCCACCGTGGAGCAGCTCTACGCGGCGATCCGTCGGATCACCATCGCCTCCGGCAAGGCTGACGCCACCACCGTCACCCCGGTGTTCTGTGGCACCGCGTTCAAGAACAAGGGCGTGCAGCCCCTGCTCGACGCGGTCGTGCGCTACCTCCCCTCCCCGCTGGACGTCGAGGCCATCGAGGGCCACGCGGTCGGCAACGCGGACGAGGTCGTCAAGCGCAAGCCGTCCGAGGACGAGCCGCTGTCCGCCCTGGCGTTCAAGATCGCGAGCGACCCCCACCTGGGCAAGCTCACCTTCATCCGCGTGTACTCGGGTCGCCTTGAGGCCGGCTCGCAGGTGCAGAACTCGGTGAAGGGCAAGAAGGAGCGCATCGGCAAGATCTACCGGATGCACGCGAACAAGCGTGAGGAGATCGACGCGGTGGGTGCCGGCGACATCGTCGCCGTCATGGGTCTGAAGCAGACCACCACCGGTGAGACCCTCTGCGACGCGGCGAACCCGGTGATCCTTGAGTCGATGGAGTTCCCGGCCCCGGTCATCCAGGTCGCCATCGAGCCCAAGTCGAAGGGCGACCAGGAGAAGCTGGGCGTCGCGATCCAGCGTCTCGCCGAGGAAGACCCCTCGTTCCAGGTGCACACCGACGAGGAGACCGGCCAGACCATCATCGCGGGTATGGGCGAGCTGCACCTCGACGTGCTGGTCGACCGTATGAAGCGCGAGTTCCGGGTCGAGGCCAACGTCGGCAAGCCGCAGGTCGCGTACCGCGAGACCCTGCGCAAGCCGGTCGAGCGCCTCGACTACACGCACAAGAAGCAGACTGGTGGTTCCGGCCAGTTCGCGAAGGTGCAGATCGCCATCGCGCCGCTTGAGGGCGACGGGTACGAGTTCGAGAACAAGGTCACCGGTGGCCGCATCCCGCGGGAGTACATCCCGTCCGTGGACGCGGGCTGCCAGGAGGCCATGGAGTTCGGTGTTCTCGCCGGCTACCCGCTGACCGGTGTCAAGGTCACGCTCCTCGACGGCGCCTTCCACGAGGTCGACTCGTCGGAAATGGCGTTCAAGATCGCCGGCTCGATGGCCTTCAAGGAGGCCGCCCGCAAGGCCAGCCCGGCCCTGCTGGAGCCGATGATGAAGGTCGAGGTCACCACGCCCGAGGACTACATGGGCGACGTGATCGGCGACATCAACTCCCGCCGTGGTCAGATCCAGTCCATGGAGGACCGCGCCGGCGCCAAGCTCGTCACGGGCCTGGTTCCGCTCTCGGAGATGTTCGGCTACGTCGGAGACCTCCGCAGCAAGACGTCGGGTCGCGCGAGCTACTCGATGCAGTTCGACTCCTACGCCGAGGTTCCCAAGAACGTCGCCGAGGAGATCATCGCCAAGGCCAAGGGCGAGTAACTCACCCCCCGAGTTCACGCTCTAGGCTTGACTCCGGAGCCTGCCGGGGCATTCCGCCGCAACAGCGGGGGAATGCCTCCGGGCCCCGGGCTATCCAGCAAAGATCACCTGGCGCCGATGAGTAAGGCGTACAGAACCACTCCACAGGAGGACCCCAGTGGCGAAGGCGAAGTTCGAGCGGACTAAGCCGCACGTCAACATCGGCACCATCGGTCACATTGACCACGGTAAGACGACCCTCACGGCCGCCATTACCAAGGTGCTGCACGACGCGTACCCGGACCTGAACGAGGCCTCGGCCTTCGACCAGATCGACAAGGCTCCTGAGGAGCGCCAGCGCGGTATCACCATCTCCATCGCGCACGTCGAGTACCAGACCGAGACGCGTCACTACGCCCACGTTGACTGCCCCGGTCACGCGGACTACATCAAGAACATGATCACCGGTGCCGCCCAGATGGACGGCGCGATCCTGGTGGTCGCCGCGACCGACGGCCCGATGCCGCAGACCAAGGAGCACGTGCTCCTGGCCCGCCAGGTCGGCGTTCCGTACATCGTTGTCGCCCTGAACAAGGCCGACATGGTGGACGACGAGGAGATCCTGGAGCTCGTCGAGCTTGAGGTCCGTGAGCTCCTCTCCGAGTACGAGTTCCCCGGCGACGAGGTTCCGGTCGTCAAGGTCTCCGCTCTGAAGGCCCTTGAGGGCGACAAGGAGTGGGGCAACTCCATCCTTGAGCTGATGAAGGCCGTCGACGAGTCGATCCCGCAGCCGGAGCGCGACGTTGACAAGCCGTTCCTGATGCCGATCGAGGACGTCTTCACGATCACCGGTCGTGGCACCGTCGTCACCGGTCGTATCGAGCGCGGTGTCCTGAAGGTCAACGAGCAGGTTGACATCATCGGCATCAAGCAGGACAAGACCTCGACGACCGTCACCGGCATCGAGATGTTCCGCAAGCTGCTCGACGAGGGCCAGGCCGGTGAGAACGTCGGTCTGCTGCTCCGCGGCATCAAGCGCGAGGACGTCGAGCGCGGCCAGGTCATCATCAAGCCGGGCTCGGTCACCCCGCACACCGAGTTCGAGGCGCAGGCCTACATCCTGTCCAAGGACGAGGGTGGCCGTCACACGCCGTTCTTCAACAACTACCGTCCGCAGTTCTACTTCCGTACGACTGACGTGACCGGTGTTGTGACCCTCCCCGAGGGCACCGAGATGGTCATGCCGGGCGACAACACCGAGATGAAGGTGGACCTCATCCAGCCCGTCGCGATGGAAGAGGGCCTGAAGTTCGCCATCCGTGAGGGTGGCCGGACCGTCGGCGCCGGCCAGGTCACCAAGATCGTCAAGTAAGTTGATCCGGTTGACCCGGTAGCTCCCCGGAGCACTTGAGAGGCCCCGCTCACCATCAGGTGGGCGGGGCTTCTTGACAGTTGGGCCTCGATTGGCCTTACGCAACCCCCGTATGGCACACTGTCCAGGTTGCTCGGTTGAGTGCCAATGCTGCGCGCCTCCCGCCGGGGGGACCGGAAGCGAGTCCCAGGTATTCGTCGCCCCTTTTCAGGGGTGGAAGTACGGGAATCTTCCGGGAAGCGTCAGCGGGGTGCCTCGGCCAGGCGCCCGGTGGGTGTTCTTCCCCACGCTCTCCTCCTTGAGAGATCTCCCTTGTGGAGAGCTACGAGAAGGGGTGCGACACGCCCGACCGCGTGGGTCGGAGAAGAGTATCGACCCCATCGGGTCCCAGAGCGTTACGAGAGACAGGACTACGAAGTAGCCATGGCGGGACAGAAGATCCGCATCCGGCTCAAGGCCTACGACCACGAGGTCATCGACTCCTCGGCGAAGAAGATCGTCGAGACGGTGACCCGCACTGGTGCGTCGGTCGCGGGCCCGGTGCCGCTGCCCACTGAGAAGAACGTGTACTGCGTCATCAAGTCGCCGCACAAGTACAAGGACTCGCGCGAGCACTTCGAGATGCGCACGCACAAGCGCCTGATCGACATCCTCGACCCGACGCCCAAGACCGTTGACTCGCTGATGCGCCTGGACCTTCCGGCCGGCGTTGACATCGAGATCAAGCTCTGAGAGGCGCGGAAGAGATGGCTAAGCAGATCAAGGGGCTCCTGGGCGAGAAGCTCGGCATGACCCAGGTCTGGGACGAGAACAACCGTGTCGTCCCGGTGACCGTGGTGAAGGCCGGCCCCTGCGTCGTTACCCAGGTGCGCACCAATGACCAGGACGGCTACGACTCCGTCCAGATCGCCTTCGGCGAGATCGACCCGCGCAAGGTGAACAAGCCCCTCAAGGGCCACTTCGCGAAGGCCGACGTCACCCCCCGTCGCCACCTCGTCGAGGTCCGTACCGCCGATGCCGGCGAGTACACCCTCGGCCAGGAGCTGACCGCTGAGACCTTCGAGTCCGGCGTCAAGGTGGACGTGACCGGCAAGAGCAAGGGCAAGGGCTTCGCCGGTGTCATGAAGCGTCACGGCTTCCATGGCGGCAAGGCGTCCCACGGTGCCCACCGCGTGCACCGCAAGCCGGGCTCCATCGGTGGCTGCGCCACCCCGGGCCGCGTGTTCAAGGGCATGCGGATGGCCGGCCGTATGGGCAATGAGCGGGTCACCACCCAGAACCTGACCGTCCACGCCGTTGACGCGGAGAAGGGTCTGCTGCTCATCAAGGGCGCAGTTCCTGGTCCGAACGGCGGCCTCGTCCTGGTCCGTACCGCGGCCAAGGGGGCCTGAGGTAACCGATGAGCACCATTGACATCCTTTCGCCGGCAGGCGACAAGGCCGGGACCGTCGAGCTCCCCGCGGAGATCTTCGACGCGAAGGTCAGCGTTCCGCTGATCCACCAGGTCGTCGTCGCGCAGCTGGCCGCTGCCCGTCAGGGCACGCACAAGACCAAGACCCGTGGCGAGGTCCGCGGCGGTGGCAGGAAGCCGTACCGCCAGAAGGGCACCGGCCGCGCGCGCCAGGGTTCGACCCGCGCGCCGCAGTTCGCCGGCGGTGGCGTCGTTCACGGCCCCGTGCCGCGTGACTACAGCCAGCGGACCCCGAAGAAGATGAAGGCCGCCGCCCTGCGCGGTGCCCTCTCCGACCGGGCCCGCCACAGCCGCATCCACGTCGTCTCCGGCGTGGTCGACGGCGCGGTGTCCACCAAGGCCGCCAAGGGCCTGCTCGGCAAGGTCAGCGACCGCAAGAACGTCCTGCTGATCGCCGAGCGCTCCGACGAGGCCGCGTGGCTGTCCGCCCGCAACCTGCCCCAGGTCCACATCCTGGAGCCGGGCCAGCTGAACACGTACGACGTGCTCGTCTCCGACGACGTGGTCTTCACCAAGGCCGCTTTCGAGTCCTTCGTGTCTGGCCCCAAGGCCGTTGAGACCGAAGGGAGCGACGCCTGATGACTGAGGCCGTCGTCACCAGCAAGACCTTCTCGGACCCGCGTGACGTCCTCGTCAAGCCGGTTGTCTCCGAGAAGAGCTACGCGCTGCTGGACGAGAACAAGTACACGTTCATCGTCGCGCCCGGCGCGAACAAGACCCAGATCAAGCAGGCCGTCGAGGCGGTCTTCTCGGTCAAGGTCACCGGGGTCAACACGATCAACCGGCAGGGTAAGCGCAAGCGCACCAAGACCGGTTTCGGGAAGCGCGCCAACACCAAGCGCGCCATCGTGACCCTCGCCGAGGGCGACCGTATCGACATCTTCGGCGGCCCGGTCTCCTAACGGAGTCCGAGTCGTCCGGAATCGGACGAGGACTGAGAAATGGGTATCCGCAAGTACAAGCCGACGACCCCGGGCCGTCGTGGCTCCAGCGTCGCCGACTTTGTCGAGATCACGCGGTCCACGCCGGAGAAGTCGCTGGTCCGCCCGCTGCACAGCAAGGGCGGCCGTAACAACGCCGGTCGTGTGACCGTTCGCCACCAGGGCGGTGGCCACAAGCGCGCCTACCGCGTGATCGACTTCCGTCGTCACGACAAGGACGGCGTGCCGGCCAAGGTCGCGCACATCGAGTACGACCCGAACCGCACCGCGCGCATCGCGCTGCTGCACTACGCCGACGGCGAGAAGCGCTACATCATCGCGCCGCGCGGCCTGCAGCAGGGTGACCGGATTGAGAACGGCGCTGGCGCCGACATCAAGCCGGGCAACAACCTCCCGCTGCGCAACATCCCGGTCGGTACGACCATCCACGCCATCGAGCTGCGGCCCGGCGGCGGCGCGAAGTTCGCCCGCTCCGCGGGTGCCTCCGTGCAGCTGCTGGCGCGTGAGGGCTCCATGGCCCACCTGCGTATGCCGTCCGGCGAGATCCGCCTGGTCGACGTTCGCTGCCGCGCCACCGTCGGCGAGGTCGGCAACGCCGAGCAGTCGAACATCAACTGGGGCAAGGCCGGCCGCATGCGCTGGAAGGGCGTCCGCCCGACCGTGCGTGGTGTCGTGATGAACCCGGTTGACCACCCGCACGGTGGTGGTGAGGGCAAGACCTCCGGTGGTCGCCACCCGGTCTCGCCCTGGGGCAAGAAGGAGGGTCGTACGCGCTCGCCGAAGAAGGCCAGCAACAAGTACATCGTCCGCCGCCGCAAGACGAACAAGAAGCGCTAGGAGCGGGTTTAGATGCCGCGCAGTCTCAAGAAGGGGCCCTTCGTCGACGACCACCTCGCCAAGAAGGTGGATGTTCAGAACGAAGCCGGCACCAAGAACGTCATCAAGACCTGGTCCCGCCGCTCCATGATCGTCCCGGCCATGCTCGGCCACACGATCGCGGTGCACGACGGCCGCAAGCACGTCCCGGTGTTCGTCACCGAGTCGATGGTCGGCCACAAGCTCGGCGAGTTTGCGCCGACCCGCACCTTCCGCGGCCACGAGAAGGACGACCGCAAGTCGCGTCGTCGCTGATCGACCGGAGTGCGAAGACTATGACTGACACCGAAGGGACAACCATGGAAGCCAGGGCCCAGGCGCGGTACATCCGCGTCACGCCCATGAAGGCCCGCCGCGTGGTGGACCTTATCCGTGGCATGGATGCCACGGAGGCTCAGGCGGTCCTGCGTTTCGCCCCGCAGGCCGCGAGCGTGCCGGTGGGCAAGGTGCTGGACAGCGCCATTGCCAACGCCGCGCACAACTACGACCACACCGACGCCTCTTCGCTGGTCATCAGCGAGGCGTACGTGGACGAGGGCCCGACCCTGAAGCGGTTCCGTCCGCGTGCCCAGGGCCGTGCCTACCGGATCCGTAAGCGGACCAGCCACATCACCGTGGTCGTCAGCAGCAAGGAAGGAACCCGGTAATGGGCCAGAAGGTAAACCCGCACGGGTTCCGGCTCGGCATCACCACCGACTTCAAGTCGCGTTGGTACGCCGACAAGCTGTACAAGGACTACGTCAAGGAAGACGTCGCCATTCGTCGCATGATGACGAAGGGCATGGAGCGCGCCGGTATCTCCAAGGTGGAGATCGAGCGCACCCGTGAGCGCGTCCGCGTTGACATCCACACCGCTCGCCCGGGCATCGTCATCGGCCGCCGCGGCGCCGAGGCCGACCGCATCCGCGGTGAGCTGGAGAAGCTGACCGGCAAGCAGGTCCAGCTGAACATCCTTGAGGTCAAGAACCCCGAGACCGATGCTCAGCTCGTGGCCCAGGCCGTCGCCGAGCAGCTCTCGTCCCGCGTCTCCTTCCGTCGCGCCATGCGCAAGAGCATGCAGTCGACGATGAAGGCCGGCGCCAAGGGCATCAAGATCCAGTGTGGTGGCCGTCTCGGCGGCGCCGAGATGTCCCGCTCGGAGTTCTACCGCGAGGGCCGTGTGCCCCTGCACACCCTCCGCGCGAACGTCGACTACGGCTTCTTCGAGGCCAAGACCACCTTCGGCCGCATCGGCGTGAAGGTCTGGATCTACAAGGGCGACGTCAAGAACATCGCCGAGGTGCGCGCCGAGAACGCCGCCGCCCGTGCGGGCAACCGCCCGGCTCGCGGTGGTGGCAACGAGCGTCCGCGTCGCGGTGGCGAGCGTGGCGGTCGCGGCCGCAAGCCGCAGCAGCAGAGCGCCGCTGCCGAGGCCCCCAAGGCCGAGGCCGCTGCCGCTGCTCCGGCGGAGAACCCTGGAACGGAGGGCTGACCGACATGCTGATCCCTCGCAGGGTCAAGCACCGCAAGCAGCACCACCCGAAGCGGAACGGTATGGCCAAGGGCGGTACCGAGCTGGCCTTCGGTGAGTACGGCATCCAGGCCGTTACCGCGGCCTACGTGACGAACCGGCAGATCGAGTCCGCTCGTATCGCCATGACCCGTCACATCAAGCGTGGCGGCAAGGTGTGGATCAACATCTACCCCGACCGCCCGCTGACGAAGAAGCCGGCCGAGACCCGCATGGGTTCCGGTAAGGGTTCGCCGGAGTGGTGGATCGCGAACGTCAAGCCCGGTCGGGTGATGTTCGAGCTGTCTTTCCCGAACGAAAAGGTTGCCAAGGAGGCGCTGACCCGCGCCGCCCACAAGCTTCCGATGAAGTGCCGCATCGTTCGGCGCGAGGCAGGTGAATCGTGATGTCGGCCGTTACCAAGGCGTCCGAGCTGCGCGAGCTGAACAACGAGGACCTCGTTGCCAAGCTCCGTGAGGCCAAGGAAGAACTGTTCAACCTCCGCTTCCAGGCGGCGACCGGACAGCTCGAAAACCACGGCCGGCTGAAGGCCGTCCGCAAGGACATCGCCCGGATCTACACCCTGATGCGTGAGCGCGAGCTCGGCATCGAGACGGTGGAGAGCGCCTGATGAGCGAGAAGAATGTGACTGAGCAGAAGACCGAGCGCGGTTTCCGCAAGACCCGCGAGGGTCTGGTCGTCAGCGACAAGATGGACAAGACCGTCGTCGTCGCCGTCGAGGACCGCGTTAAGCACGCGCTGTACGGCAAGGTCATCCGCCGTACCAACAAGCTCAAGGCGCACGACGAGCAGAACGCCGCGGGCGTCGGCGACCGTGTCCTCCTCATGGAGACCCGGCCGCTGTCCGCGACGAAGCGCTGGCGCGTCGTCGAGATCCTCGAAAAGGCCAAGTAATCCCTCCTAGGGGGACCCCCTAGGAACAGTTCCGCCAGGCTCGGCAGGTGTTTCCTCGCGAAACACCTGCCGGGAACCGGCAGACATTCAGGAGATAGACGTGATCCAGCAGGAGTCTCGGCTTCGCGTCGCCGACAACACGGGTGCGAAGGAAATCCTCACCATCCGTGTTCTCGGTGGCTCGGGTCGACGCTACGCGGGCATCGGTGACGTCATCGTTGCCACCGTCAAGGACGCGATCCCCGGCGGCAACGTGAAGAAGGGTGACGTCGTCAAGGCCGTCATCGTTCGCACCGTCAAGGAGCGCCGCCGTCCGGACGGCTCGTACATCCGCTTCGACGAGAACGCGGCCGTCATCCTCAAGAACGATGGCGACCCCCGCGGCACCCGTATCTTCGGCCCCGTGGGCCGTGAGCTGCGCGAGAAGAAGTTCATGAAGATCATCTCGCTCGCGCCGGAGGTGCTGTAACCGATGAAGATCAAGAAGGGCGACCTGGTCCAGGTCATCACCGGTAAGGACAAGGGCAAGCAGGGCAAGGTCATCGCGGCCTACCCCCGCGAGGACCGCGTCCTGGTCGAGGGTGTCAACCGGGTCAAGAAGCACACCAAGGCCGGACAGACCGCTCGTGGTTCGCAGACCGGCGGCATCGTGACGACCGAGGCCCCCATCCACGTCAGCAACGTTCAGCTGGTCGTGGAGAAGGACGGCAACAAGGTCGTCACCCGCGTCGGGTACCGCTTCGACGACGAGGGCAACAAGATCCGCGTTGCCAAGCGGACCGGTGAGGACATCTGATGACTGCCACCACCAACGCGCCGCGTCTGAAGACGCGCTACCGCGAAGAGATCGCCGGGAAGCTGAAGGACGAGTTCTCCTACGAGAACGTCATGCAGATCCCCGGTCTGACCAAGATCGTGGTCAACATGGGTGTGGGCGACGCCGCCCGCGACTCCAAGCTGATCGAGGGCGCCGTGCGCGACCTCACCACGATCACCGGCCAGAAGCCGGCCGTCACCAAGGCCCGGAAGTCCATCGCGCAGTTCAAGCTGCGTGAGGGCCAGCCGATCGGCGCCCACGTCACCCTCCGCGGTGACCGCATGTGGGAGTTCCTGGACCGCCTGCTGTCGCTGGCGCTGCCGCGCATCCGCGACTTCCGTGGTCTGTCCCCGAAGCAGTTCGACGGTCGGGGCAACTACACCTTCGGTCTCACCGAGCAGGTCATGTTCCACGAGATCGACCAGGACAAGATCGACCGCACCCGGGGTATGGACATCACCGTGGTCACCACGGCGACCAACGACGACGAGGGCCGCGCCCTCCTTCGTCACCTCGGCTTCCCGTTCAAGGAGGCGTGAGCGAGATGGCGAAGAAGGCTCTGATTGCCAAGGCTGCTCGCAAGCCGAAGTTCGGTGTGCGCGCGTACACCCGCTGCCAGCGCTGCGGCCGTCCGCACTCCGTTTACCGCAAGTTCGGCCTCTGCCGCGTGTGCCTTCGTGAGATGGCTCACCGTGGCGAGCTGCCGGGCGTGACCAAGAGCTCCTGGTAATCCCCCAGTTGGGGATTACCGGAGGCTCTCGGTAAGCAATCGGTCGGCGGGCGCCCGGACCCACTTCCCGTAGGCTGGAAGGGTTTGGGCGCCCCGCCGCCCGAGACCGACCGCGGGTACCCACCCGCATAACGTCGCTTACTACGCCGTAGGTCCCCGTGCCGCACCCGTCCCGACCCTGATCGGGGAGAGGGATGGCGCAGATAGGAAACCCCGGCGAGAGAGGCCGAAGGCCAATTCATGACCATGACTGATCCCATCGCAGACATGCTGACCCGTCTGCGGAACGCGAACTCGGCATACCACGACACCGTGTTGATGCCGCACAGCAAGATCAAGTCGCACATCGCGGAGATCCTCCAGCAGGAGGGTTACATCACCGGCTGGCGCGTCGAGGACGCCGAGGTTGGCAAGAACCTCGTCCTGGAGCTCAAGTTCGGTCCGAACCGCGAGCGTTCGATCGCCGGCATCAAGCGGATCTCGAAGCCGGGTCTGCGGGTCTACGCCAAGTCCACCAACCTGCCGCGGGTCCTCGGTGGCCTGGGCGTGGCGATCATCTCCACGTCCCACGGTCTCCTGACCGGCCAGCAGGCGCAGAAGAAGGGCGTGGGTGGGGAAGTCCTCGCCTACGTCTGGTAACAGGGAACGGAGGAATAGCTAATGTCGCGCATTGGCAAGCTGCCCATCCAGGTTCCCGCTGGTGTGGACGTCACCATCGATGGCCGCACGGTCAACGTGAAGGGCCCCAAGGGTGCCCTTTCGCACACCGTCGCGGCGCCCATCGAGGTCGCCAAGGGTGAGGACGGCTCGATCGCCGTCTCCCGTCCGAACGACGAGCGTCAGAACAAGGCCCTGCACGGCCTGTCCCGCACGCTGGTGGCGAACATGATCACCGGCGTGACCCAGGGCTACGCGAAGAAGCTTGAGATCAGCGGTGTCGGTTACCGCGTCCAGGCCAAGGGTTCCAACCTGGAGTTCTCCCTGGGCTACAGCCACCCGATCCTGATCGAGGCGCCCGAGGGCATCTCCTTCAAGGTCGAGTCGCCGACGAAGTTCAGCGTCGAGGGCATCGACAAGCAGAAGGTCGGCGAGGTCGCCGCGAACATCCGCAAGCTGCGGAAGCCCGACCCGTACAAGGCCAAGGGCGTCAAGTACGAGGGCGAAGTCATCCGCCGCAAGGTCGGAAAGGCTGGTAAGTAAGCCATGGCATACGGTGTGAAGATCGCTAAGGGCAACGCCTACAAGCGCGCTGCCGCCAAGCGTCGCCACATCCGCATCCGCAAGCGGATTTCGGGTACGCAGGAGCGTCCCCGTCTGGTCGTGACGCGGTCGAACCGCGGCATCTTCGCCCAGGTCATCGACGACGTTCAGGGTCACACCCTGGCGTCGGCTTCGACCCTGGACGCGTCGATCCGTGGTGGCGAGGGTGACAAGAGCGCGCAGGCCCAGAAGGTTGGCGCCCTGGTCGCCGAGCGTGCCAAGGCCGCCGGTGTCGAGGCCGTCGTGTTCGACCGCGGTGGCAAGCAGTACGCCGGGCGGATTGCCGCTCTGGCCGACGCCGCCCGCGAAGCCGGGCTGAAGTTCTAAAGCCCCGGTTCCGGAGCTAGCGGACGTAACAGAGAGAGGTAAATCCAATGGCTGGACCCCAGCGCCGCGGCAGCGGTGCCGGTGGCGGCGAGCGGCGGGACCGGAAGGGTCGCGACGGTGGCGCTGCCGCCGAGAAGACCGCGTACGTTGAGCGCGTTGTCGCGATCAACCGCGTCGCCAAGGTTGTCAAGGGTGGTCGTCGCTTCAGCTTCACCGCGCTCGTCGTGGTGGGCGACGGTGACGGCACCGTAGGTGTCGGTTACGGCAAGGCCAAGGAAGTTCCGGCTGCCATCGCCAAGGGCGTGGAAGAGGCCAAGAAGAACTTCTTCAAGGTCCCCCGTATCGCCGGTACCGTTCCGCACCCGATCCAGGGCGAGAAGGCTGCGGGCGTCGTCCTGCTCAAGCCGGCTTCCCCCGGTACCGGTGTGATCGCCGGTGGCCCGGTGCGCGCCGTCCTGGAGTGCGCGGGCATCCACGACGTGCTGAGCAAGTCGCTCGGTTCGTCGAACCCGATCAACATCGTGCACGCCACGGTGACGGCACTCAAGGGCCTGCAGCGGCCCGAGGAGATCGCCGCCCGTCGTGGCCTGCCGCTGGAGGACGTTGCTCCCGCCGCTCTGCTGCGGGCGCGTGCCGGGGTGAACGCGTAATGCGCATCAAGATCACCCAGACCAAGTCCTACATCGGTAGCAAGCAGAACCACCGTGACACGCTCCGTTCGCTCGGCCTCAAGCGCCTGAACGACAGCGTCGTCCGGGATGCCCGTCCCGAGGTCGTCGGCATGGTTCACACCGTGCGTCACCTCGTGACGGTCGAGGAGGTCGACTGACATGGCGGAGACCAACCCGCTGAAGGTCCACAACCTCCGGCCCGCCCCGGGCGCCAAGACCGCCAAGACCCGTGTCGGTCGTGGTGAGGCGTCCAAGGGTAAGACCGCTGGTCGTGGTACCAAGGGCACCAAGGCCCGTTACCAGGTTCCGGAGCGCTTCGAGGGTGGGCAGATGCCCCTCCACATGCGCCTCCCGAAGCTGAAGGGCTTCAAGAACCCCGCCCACAAGCAGTTCCAGGTCGTGAACCTGGAGAAGCTGGCCGCGCTCTACCCGCAGGGTGGCGAGGTCACGGTGGCCGACCTGGTCGCCAAGGGCGCGGTGCGCAAGAACGAGCTCGTCAAGGTCCTGGGCCAGGGCGAGATCTCCGTGGCGCTCCAGGTGACGGTGGACTCCGTCTCCGGTTCCGCCAAGGAGAAGATCACCGCTGCCGGTGGCAGCGTCACCGAACTCCTCTGAGTTCGTTGGTTCAACTGACCGGGGATGCCCATCGATTGGGGCATCCCCGGTTGGTCGTTCCACGGGGGTACGGTCGCCGGTAAGGTGGCCTGCACTGTTTGATTTGCCCGGGGGTTGCCCCGGCACCCGCCGTGCGGGCCGACTCCGCGCGGTACAGCCGCTAATTCGTCGATCCTCAAGACCGTCACCTCCCGACCGCATGGGGCGGGGGGCGCAGGAGGCACCGTGCTCACCGCGTTCGCCCGAGCGTTCAAGACGCCCGACCTGCGCAAGAAGCTGCTGTTCACATTGGGCATCATCGTGCTCTACCGGATCGGGGCGCACGTCCCGGTCCCAGGGGTGAACTACGCGAACGTCGAGACCTGCATGAAGCAGGCCGGCGGCAACAGCGGGTTGTTCGCCCTGGTGAACATGTTCAGCGGTGGAGCGCTGCTGCAGATCACGATCTTCGCGCTGGGGATCATGCCGTACATCACGGCGAGCATCATCCTCCAGCTGCTGACCGTGGTGATCCCCAGGCTGGAGGCCCTCAAGAAGGAGGGGCAGTCCGGCCAGGCGAAGATCACCCAGTACACCCGCTATCTGACCGTGGCGCTGGCCGTGTTGCAGGGCACCGGCCTGGTGGCCACCGCCCGCAGCGGTGCGCTCTTCCAGAGCTGCCCGGTCGCCAGCCAGATCGTGCCCAACGACTCGATCTTCACCACCATCACGATGGTGATCACGATGACCGCCGGCACCTGCCTGATCATGTGGCTCGGTGAGTTGGTCACCGACCGCGGCATCGGCAACGGCATGTCCATCCTGATGTTCATCTCGATCGCCGCCGGTTTCCCGGGCGCGCTGTGGCAGATCAAGCTGACCGGCAAGCTGGCCGACGGCTGGATCGAGTTCTTCTCGGTGATCGCGGTGGGCCTGGCGATGGTCGCCCTGGTGGTCTTCGTCGAGCAGGCGCAGCGGCGGATCCCGGTGCAGTACGCGAAGCGCATGATCGGTCGCCGGTCTTACGGCGGTACGTCCACGTACATCCCGTTGAAGGTGAACCAGGCGGGTGTGATTCCCGTCATCTTCGCGTCGTCGTTGCTCTACATCCCGGCCCTCATCGTTCAGTTCAGCGGTTCGAAGGCGGGCTGGGCGACGTGGATCGCCACCAACTTCACCAAGGGAAATCACCCGGTTTACATCGCCGCGTACTTCTTGCTCATCGTTTTCTTCGCCTTCTTCTACGTGGCCATCAGCTTCAACCCCGAAGAAGTTGCCGACAACATGAAGAAGTATGGTGGCTTCATCCCGGGCATCCGGGCTGGTCGCCCGACGGCCGAGTACCTCAGCTACGTGCTCAACCGGATCACGTGGCCGGGCTCGCTGTACCTGGGGCTGATCGCGCTCGTACCAACAGTGGCGTTGGTGCTGTTCAACGCGAACCAGAACTTCCCGTTCGGCGGGACGAGCATCCTGATCATCGTGGGTGTGGGTCTGGAGACCGTGAAGCAGATTGAGAGCCAGCTTCAGCAGCGCAACTACGAAGGGTTCCTCCGCTGATGCGAATCGTCCTCGTCGGACCCCCGGGAGCCGGTAAGGGTACGCAGGCCGCGTACCTCGCCAAGGACCTGGCGATCCCGCACATCTCCACCGGGGACCTGTTCCGGGCCAACATCTCGAAGGGCACGCCCCTGGGCGTCGAGGCCAAGTCCTACATGGACGCCGGCAACCTCGTCCCGGACTCGGTCACCATCGGGATGGCCGAGGACCGCATGGGACAGGCCGACGCGGCCGAGGGCTTCCTGCTGGACGGTTTCCCGCGCAACCTCGGCCAGGCCGAGGCGCTGGACGCGTACCTGCGGGGCCAGGGCCTGAAGTTGGACGCGGTGCTGGACCTGGAGGTCCCCGAGGACGAGGTGGTCAAGCGGATCGCCGGCCGGCGGATCTGCCGCAAGGACTCCAGTCACGTCTTCCACGTTGAGTACAACCAGCCCAAGGCCGAGGGCGTTTGCGACGCGTGCGGCGGCGAGCTGTACCAGCGCGAGGACGACCGCGAGGACACCGTCCGCAAGCGGCTGGAGGTCTACCACTCGGAGACCGAGCCGATCATCGACTACTACAAGGCCCAGGACCTGGTCGTCACGATCCCGGCCCTCGGCAAGGTCGCGGAGGTCACCCAGCGGGCGATGACCGCCCTGGGGCGCGGCGAATAAGCGAGCAACTCGGTACGGCCGCGGTGTCCCACACGGGCGCCGCGGCCGTAGTGTTGGGTGGGCGGGACGGACCCGCGGACGAGAGCGAAGGCGGTAGGCACCGGCATGCTGGAGATCAAGAACCCCGCGCAGATCGCGAAGATGCGCGAGGCGGGGCTGGTGGTCGCCGCCATCCACGCCGCGACCCGTGAGGTCGCGGTGCCGGGCGCCACGACCAAGGACCTGGACGAGGCCGCGCGCAAGGTGCTCGCCGAGCACGGCTCGAAGTCCAACTTCCTCGGCTACGGCGGCTTCCCCGCCACGATCTGCACCTCCGTCAACGACGTTGTGGTGCACGGCATTCCGTCCGCCGACACGGTCCTGGCCGACGGCGACATCATCTCCATCGACTGCGGCGCGATCATCGACGGCTGGCACGGCGACGCGGCGTACACCGCCTTCGTCGGCTCCGGCCACTCCGCCGAGCTGGTCGAACTCAGCCGGGTCACCGAGGAGTCGATGTGGGCCGGCATCGCCGCGGTCGCCAAGGGCAACCGGCTGGTGGACATCTCCAAGGCGATCGAGGGTTACATCCGTCGCCAACCCCGGCCGGCCAGCGGCAAGTACGGCATCGTCGAGGACTACGGCGGCCACGGCATCGGCTCGCAGATGCACATGGACCCGCACCTGCTGAACTACGTCGACCGCAAGCGCGGTCGGGGCCCGAAGCTGGTGCCCGGCTTCTGCATCGCCATCGAGCCGATGGTCAACCTCGGCACCGCCAAGACCCATGTCCTGGACGACGACTGGACGGTGAAGACCAACGACGGCAGTTGGTCCTCGCACTGGGAGCACTCGGTCGCGCTGACCGAGGACGGCCCGCTGGTGCTGACCGCGCCCGACGGCGGCAAGGCCAAGCTGGCCTTCCTCGGCATCACCGCGGCGCCCGACCCCCTGGGCTAAGTCATCGGCCTTGGCGCATAAGGATCTTCGTCCGCGGGCAAGAACCCTGGATTCGTCTTTTCTCAGGCACTGACGTAGACTGACGCGTCGGCTCTCGTGCATCCGTGTGCCCGCACATAGGGTGCCGGCCGTGCACATGAGTCGATCAAGGTAGCCGATCCGAAAGGCGAAGCGTGGCCAAGAAGCAAGGTGCCATCGAGATCGAGGGCACCGTGATCGAGTCTCTGCCGAACGCGATGTTCAAGGTGGAGCTCCAGAACGGTCACAAGGTCCTCGCGCACATCAGCGGCAAGATGCGGATGCACTACATCCGCATTCTCCCGGATGACCGGGTCGTCGTGGAGCTCTCTCCCTACGACCTGACGCGTGGCCGAATCGTCTACCGCTACAAGTAGATCTTGCCGAAGCCCCGCTCCCGTGGGGCATTGGCACTGACCCGGAGAACCTCACACCCATGAAGGTCAAGCCGAGCGTCAAGAAGATCTGCGACAAGTGCAAGGTGATCCGCCGCCACGGCCGGGTCATGGTCATCTGCGACAACCTGCGCCACAAGCAGCGCCAGGGCTGACGCACGCCGACCACCTGCAACTTCGCAGTTCGCGCGACGCAAGAAGTACACGTACATACGCAGTCACCCGACCCCCGCGCCCGGCGCGAGGGGACGACACCCCCGGCTCGGAGGCCGGGGACCCGGCTCGTAATGCCGCAGAGTCTTACGGGAACGGTGCTGCGGAAGACCTCCGAATAGCCATCAGGAGCCACATCAATGGCACGCCTCGCAGGCGTTGACCTCCCGCGCGACAAGCGCGTGGTGGTCGGCCTCACCTACGTTTTCGGTATCGGGCGCACGCTCTCGGAGCAGACCCTCGCCGCGACCGGCGTGAACCCGGACACCCGGGTCCGCGACCTGACCGAGGAAGACCTCGTCAAGATCCGCGAGTACGTGGACAACAACCTCAAGACCGAGGGTGACCTCCGTCGCGAGATCCAGGCCGACATCCGCCGCAAGGTCGAGATCGGCTGCTACCAGGGTCTGCGTCACCGCCGCGGCCTGCCGGTGCACGGTCAGCGCACCAGCACGAACGCCCGTACCCGCAAGGGTCCGCGTCGCGCGATCGCCGGCAAGAAGAAGCCGGGCAAGAAGTAGTCCTCAGCAGGACCCCGCCAGCGGTCTTCGCTGTAGGACCGACCACCTCCACGGGAGTTATTGAATGCCTCCGAAGGGCCGTACGGCCGGCGCCAAGAAGGTGCGCCGCAAGGAGAAGAAGAACGTCGCCCACGGGCACGCTCACATCAAGAGCACGTTCAACAACACGATCGTCTCGATCACCGACCCGACCGGGAACGTGATCTCTTGGGCCTCTGCCGGCCACGTCGGCTTCAAGGGCTCGCGCAAGTCCACCCCCTTCGCCGCGCAGATGGCCGCCGAGTCGGCCGCCCGCCGCGCGCAGGAGCACGGCATGCGCAAGGTCGACGTCTTCGTCAAGGGTCCGGGCTCGGGCCGCGAGACCGCCATCCGTTCGCTGCAGGCGACCGGTCTTGAGGTGGGCTCCATCCAGGACGTCACCCCCACCCCGCACAACGGATGCCGCCCGCCCAAGCGTCGCCGCGTCTGACCCACTGAAGTAGGAGACAACTAGACAATGGCGCGTTACACCGGGGCCGACTGCAAGCGTTGCCGTCGGGAGAAGCAGAAGCTCTTCCTCAAGGGGAGCAAGTGCGAGAGCGCAAAGTGCCCGATCGAGATCCGTCCTTACCCCCCGGGTGAGCACGGTCGCGGGCGCACCAAGGACAGCGAGTACCTGCTGCAGCTTCGCGAGAAGCAGAAGTGCAGCCGCATCTACGGCGTCCTTGAGAAGCAGTTCGTGAACTACTACAAGGAAGCGAACCAGAAGACCGGCAAGACCGGTGAGAACCTTCTGCGCATCCTTGAGACCCGCCTCGACAACGTGGTCTACCGGGCCGGCTTCGCCAAGTCCCGCGACCACGCCCGTCAGCTGGTGCGTCACGGACACATCCAGGTCAACGGCCGCAAGACCGACATCCCGTCGGCGCGCGTGGCCGTGCACGACGTCATCGAGGTCCGCGAGGGCTCTCGCGCCCTGACCCCCTTCGAGGTGGCCAAGGCCGAGGCCGGCGAGAAGACCGTTCCGGCATGGCTGGAGGCGGTCCCCGGGCAGCTGCGGATCCTCGTGCACAGCCTGCCCGAGCGCCAGGTGATCGACACCCAGGTGCAGGAGCAGCTGATCGTCGAGCTCTACTCCAAGTAAGAGCTGACCGGTGGGGGCGGTACGGAGCCGATGGCGCCGTACCGCCCGTACCCTTGTCAGTACAGCGGACGTCAAATAGCGGGCGTCCACGACTGAAGGAAACACATCATGCTGATCGCTCAGCGCCCCTCGTTGACCGAAGAGGTCGTCGACGAGTACCGCTCCCGGTTCGTCATCGAGCCGCTGGAGCCGGGCTTCGGCTACACCCTCGGCAACTCCCTGCGTCGGACCCTGCTCTCCTCGATCCCGGGTGCGGCGGTCACGTCCATCCGCATCGACGGCGTGCTGCACGAGTTCACCACCGTGCCCGGCGTCAAGGAAGACGTCACCGACCTGATCCTCAACATCAAGCAGCTCGTCGTCTCCTCCGAGCACGACGAGCCGGTCGTGATGTACCTGCGCAAGCAGGGCCCCGGCGTCGTCACCGCCGCGGACATCGCGCCGCCGGCCGGTGTCGAGGTGCACAACCCCGACCTGGTCCTGGCCACGCTGAACGGCAAGGGCAAGCTGGAGATGGAGCTGACCGTCGAGCGCGGTCGCGGCTACGTCTCCGCCGTCCAGAACAAGCAGGTCGGCCAGGAGATCGGCCGGATCCCGGTCGACTCGATCTACTCGCCGGTGCTCAAGGTCACGTACAAGGTCGAGGCGACCCGTGTCGAGCAGCGCACCGACTTCGACAAGCTGATCGTCGACGTCGAGACCAAGCAGGCGATGCGTCCGCGCGACGCCATGGCCTCGGCCGGCAAGACCCTGGTGGAGCTGTTCGGCCTCGCCCGTGAGCTGAACATCGACGCCGAGGGCATCGACATGGGCCCGTCCCCGACGGACGCCGCGCTCGCCGCCGACCTGGCGCTGCCGATCGAGGAGCTGGAGCTCACCGTCCGCTCCTACAACTGCCTCAAGCGCGAGGGCATCCACTCCGTGGGTGAGCTCGTGGCGCGCTCCGAGGCGGACCTGCTCGACATCCGCAACTTCGGCGCGAAGTCGATCGACGAGGTCAAGGCGAAGCTGGCCGGCATGGGCCTGGCCCTGAAGGACTCGCCCCCCGGGTTCGACCCGACCGCCGCCGCCGACGCGTTCGGCGCGGACGACGACGCGGACCAGGGCTTCGTCGAGACCGAGCAGTACTGATCCGCCCCGACGGCGGGGTGGTCGAGCGCGCTCGGCCCTCCCGCCGTGTCCGGCCGAGGCTCGTCCTCGCACGCCGGACGGGCTGAGACTTTCCGGCTCGGGCGTCCTCGCGACGCTCGGGCCGGCTGGTGACTTCCGCGGGGCGGCCGCCTCGTGGGAACTGACACCGGTACCTGATACGGCCGGTGCAGCAATGAAGGAGAAACACCATGCCGAAGCCCACCAAGGGTGCCCGTCTGGGCGGCAGCGCTTCGCACGAGAAGGCGCTCCTGCGGAACCTGGCGACCAACCTCTTCGAGCACGGCCGCATCACCACGACCGAGGCCAAGGCCCGTCGTCTGCGTCCGTTCGCCGAGCGTCTGGTGACCAAGGCGAAGAAGGGCGACCTGCACAACCGCCGTCAGGTCATGGAGCTGATCACGAACAAGAGCGTCGTGCACACGCTCTTCACCGAGATCGCGCCGCGGTTCTCGGAGCGTCCGGGTGGCTACACCCGCATCACCAAGATCGGCAACCGCCGTGGTGACAACGCCCCGATGGCCGTCATCGAGCTGGTCGAGGGCGAGATCGCCAAGAAGGCGACCGTTGCCGAGGCCGAGGCCGCGACCAAGCGCGCGGTGAAGGAGGCCGACGAGGCCGCCGCCACCGAGGAGTCGAAGGACGCCTGAGTCCGGCGCTGAAGCGGTGAGCGGGTCCGCCCCCCTGGGGGCGGGCCCGCTTTCGTCTGTGCCCGGCCTGAGAGGATTGCTGGTGTGAGTGACGAAGTGGAGCCCGGGTTCGTCCGGGTGCGGCTGGACCTGTCGTACGACGGCACGGAGTTCTCCGGGTGGGCCAAGCAGCGCGAACGGCGCACGGTCCAGGGGGAGTTGGAGGACGCGATCCGGACCGTGACGCGGTCCGGTGAGACCTACGAGCTCACCGTCGCCGGGCGGACCGACGCCGGGGTGCACGCGCGCGGGCAGGTGGCGCACGTGGACCTGCCGGCGGAACTGTGGGCCGAGCACGCCGACAAGCTGTTGCGGCGGCTGGCCGGGCGGTTGCCCAAGGACGTCCGGGTGTGGCGGGTCGCCGAGGCGCCCTACGGCTTCAACGCCCGGTTCTCGGCGATCTGGCGGCGCTATGCGTACCGGGTCTGCGACCAGCACGGCGGCGTCGATCCGCTGCTGCGCGGGCATGTGCTGTGGCACGACTGGGACCTGGACGTGGCGGCGATGAACGAGGCGTCCCGGGCGCTGCTGGGGGAGCACGACTTCGCCGCGTACTGCAAGCGGCGGGACGGCGCGACCACCATCCGCACGCTCCAGGAGCTGAGTTGGGAGCGGGGCGCGGACGGGATCGTCACGGCGACGGTGCGGGCGGACGCGTTCTGCCACAACATGGTGCGGTCGCTGGTGGGGGCGCTGCTGTTCGTGGGCGACGGGCACCGGCCGGTGGACTGGCCGGGCAAGGTGCTGGCCGCCGGCGTGCGGGACTCCGCGGTGCACGTGGTGCGGCCGCACGGGCTGACGCTGGAGGAGGTCGGCTACCCGGCCGACGAGCTGCTGATGGCCCGCAACAAGGAGGCGCGCAACAAGCGGTCGCTGCCCGCGGACGGTTGCTGCTGAGGCGGTGCCCGGCCCGCGCCGCCACGGCGGGCGGGCCGGCGCTACGGCGTCAGGAGGCCCGGCCGGCCTTCCGCTCGGCCTCCTTGAGCTGCTCGGCGGCGGCCCTGGCGGCCTGGTCCTTGCCGCGCTGGGCGATCTGCGTGAAGGCGTAGGCGCCGCCGTCCCGGCTGATCTGCTGGGACGCGTCGTTCCCGCCGACGTCCTTGCCGTTGGTGAAGCCGGCGATGGTGAAGTAGGCGTAGCGGCCGGTGGCGTTGGTGGTCATCCGGCACTTGCTGCCCTGGCAGAAGTTAGCGGGGACCCCGCCGCCGGGCAGCGGCATGAGGTTGGGCTTGCCCTCGTTCATCACCGCGGCGGCCTTGGCGGGCGAGTCGAAGACCGCGACGCCGATGGTGACCGCGACCCCGCCCTGGGTGTACGTGGCGCGCAGGAGCTGCTTGCAGCCGTTGTGGCTGAGCGAGGAGACCAGGGCGCCCTGGGCGCCGGCGGTGCAGTCCCCGGTGCTGGCGGCGCTGGCCTTCGGGTAGCTGTGCTCGCCGACGACCATGGCCTTCTGGGGGAAGAGGCTGTCCGGGGTGAGCGGCGCGGTGTCCTTCTTGGGGTCGGAGATGTAGTCCTGCGGGTTGGGCGGGGGCGGGACCGAGACGTCGGGGAAGGACGGCTTGTCGTCCGGTAGGGCGGACTGGCCGGACGCGCTGGGGTGGGCCGAGGGGTTGCCGTCGGAGGAGCCGCTGCTGGTGATCACGGCGGCGGCGACGATGCCGGCGACCGCGAGCGCGGCGACCGCCCCGCCGCCGATCATGAGCCAGCGCTTGCGGCGGCCGCGGGCCTCGCTCTCGTCGGCCAGCGCCTCCCAGTTCGGGGTGGAACCCCCCTGGCCGCCGAACGGCCCCCCTTGCCCAAAACTCATGCCGCGCATCTTAATGCGCACGGTCGTCCGTGTGGGGGGTCGGAGGGCATCCCGTTCGCGGGGCCCCGCGGAGCGTGAAGGGCGGCGACGGAGGGGGTCTGGCGGGGGCGGAGCCGTGCTGTCGGTGGGGGAGAGAGGGCAGGTCGCACGCCCGTCCGGGGCGTGTTTTGACCCGTACGGGGTCGGGTCAGTATCCTGCTAGTTCGTTATGCGTATGGGCTTGCTCCATCTCACGTGAGGGGCCTTACGCCGGCTTACAGGGCCGCTGACCAGCAGTGGACGATCGGGTTGCGTCGCCCGTAGTGCCGCCTCGCTGTGTGAGTGGCCGTGGTGCCAGGACAGGACCCTTCCCCGCGGTCCCTCAAGGACCAGGGGATACCCAACTCACGAAGCGAAGGCTAAGACGTGCGTACGTACAGCCCCAAGCCCGGCGACGTTCAGCGCCAGTGGCACATCATCGACGCGCAGGACGTCGTTCTCGGTCGCCTGGCCAGCCAGGCCGCCTCCCTCCTGCGGGGTAAGCACAAGCCGGTTTACGCCCCTCACGTCGACACCGGTGACTTCGTCATCATCGTCAACGCCGACAAGGTGCACCTCTCCGGCAACAAGCGCACCCAGAAGATGGCCTACCGCCACTCCGGCTTCCCGGGTGGTCTGCGCTCCGTCCGTTACGACGAGCTGCTGGACAAGAACCCCGAGAAGGCCGTCGAGAAGGCCATCAAGGGCATGCTCCCCAAGAACACCCTCGGCCGTCAGATGCTCTCGAAGCTGAAGGTCTACGCGGGCGCCGAGCACCCGCACGCTGCTCAGCAGCCGGTCCCGTTCGAGATCACCCAGGTCGCGCAGTAAGTCCGGCCACCCCCTAAGACGACAGAGAGAATCTGAGGAGCATCGTGGCTGAGACCACCCCCGAGACCCCGCTGGACGAGGTCGAGGTCGAGCAGTACACCACCGAGACCGAGGTCGTGGAGGGCGAGTACACCTCCGAGTCCCTCGCGTCCCGCTTCGGTGAGCCGCAGCCGGCCGCCGGCCTGGGTCGCCGCAAGAACGCCATCGCCCGCGTCCGGATCGTTCCGGGCACCGGCCAGTGGAAGATCAACGGCCGCACCCTTGAGGGCTACTTCCCGAACAAGGTGCACCAGCAGGAAGTCAACGAGCCCTTCAAGGTGCTCGAACTGGACAACCGCTACGACGTCATCGCCCGCATCGCCGGCGGCGGCATCTCCGGCCAGGCCGGTGCGCTGCGCCTGGGCGTGGCCCGTGCGCTGAACGAGGCGGACGTGGACGCCAACCGTCCCGCCCTGAAGAAGGCCGGGTTCCTCAAGCGTGACGACCGTGCGGTCGAGCGCAAGAAGGCCGGTCTCAAGAAGGCCCGCAAGGCTCCGCAGTACAGCAAGCGCTAATCGCGCGCTGCACGAGGCAGCCCAGGCGAACGCCCCGGTGGCACTTCCGTGCTGCCGGGGCGTTCGTTTAGTCACTAGGTGGCGGGCGTCCGGAGCGGCGCCTGGTGGATCGTAATGGAGGACACCAGTGGGACGACTCTTCGGCACGGACGGTGTGCGCGGCGTCGCCAATGCGGATCTGACGGCGGAGCTGGCGCTCGGCCTGTCGGTCGCGGCGGCACACGTGCTGGCCGAGGCGGGGACGTTTGCAGGGCACCGGCCGACGGCCGTGGTCGGTCGCGATCCGCGGGCGTCCGGGGAGTTCCTGGAGGCCGCGGTGGTCGCGGGCCTGGCCAGCGCCGGGGTGGACGTGCTGCGGGTGGGCGTGCTGCCGACCCCGGCGGTCGCGTACCTGACCGGGGTGCTCGGCGCCGACCTGGGCGTGATGCTCTCCGCCAGCCACAACCCGATGCCCGACAACGGCATCAAGTTCTTCGCGCGCGGCGGCCACAAGCTGGCCGACGAGCTGGAGGACCGGATCGAGGAGACCTACCGGGCGCACAGCTCCGGTGAGCCGTGGGAGCGGCCGACCGGCTCCGGCGTCGGCCGGGTCACCGACTACGACGAGGGCTTCGACAAGTACGTCGCGCACCTGGTCGGCGTGTTGCCCAACCGCCTGGACGGGCTGAAGATCGTCATCGACGGGGCGCACGGTGCGGCGGCCCGGGTCTCGCCCGAGGCGTTCGCGCGGGCCGGCGCCGAGGTGATCACCCTCGGCACCGAGCCCAACGGCCTGAACATCAACGACGGTTGCGGCTCCACCCACCTCGACAAGCTGCGCGCCGCCGTCGTCGAGCACGGTGCCGACCTGGGCGTGGCCCACGACGGTGACGCCGACCGCTGCCTGGCCGTGGACCACGCCGGCAACGAGGTCGACGGCGACCAGATCCTCTCCGTCCTGGCGCTCGGCATGCACGAGGCCGGCACGCTGCGCGAGGACACCGTCGTCGCCACCGTCATGTCCAACCTGGGCTTCAAGCTGGCCATGGAGCGCGCCGGCATCGCCCTCGTCCAGACCGCGGTCGGCGACCGCTACGTCCTGGAGGAGATGAAGGCGCACGGCTTCGCGCTGGGCGGCGAGCAGTCCGGTCACGTCATCGTGCTGGACCACGCCACCACCGGCGACGGGACGCTGACCGGCCTGATGCTGGCGGCCCGGGTCGCCGCGACCGGCCGCACCCTGGCCGAGCTCGCCGGCGTCATGGAGCGGCTGCCGCAGATCCTCATCAACGTCCCCGACGTCGACAAGTCCCGGGTGGGCAGCTCCCCCGAGGTGTCCGCGGCGGTCGCCGAGGCCGAGCAGGAACTGGGCGCCACCGGGCGGGTGCTGCTGCGGCCCTCCGGCACCGAGCCGCTGGTGCGGGTGATGGTCGAGGCCGCCGACATCGAGCAGGCGCGGGCGGTCGCGCAGCGGCTCGCCGACGCGGTCAAGTCCGCTCTGGGATAACGGAGTTCGCGCGGCGGGGGCGCTCGGGCGACAGTTGTGCTGTCGCCCGGGCGCCCCCGCCGCGTTGTCTACAGCTTCCGCAGGGACAGCCGCTGCACCTTGTGGTCCGGGCCCTTGCGGAGCACCAGGTTGGCGCGGCCGCGGGTGGGCGCCACGTTCTGCTCCAGGTTCGGGCGGTTGATGGTGCGCCACATCATCCGCGCGTAGTCCAGCGCCTCCTCCTCGGAGACCTGGGTGTACTTGCGGAAGTACGAGAACGGGTTCTGGAACGCCGTCCGGCGCAGCTTGCGGAAGCGGCCGAGGTACCAGCGCTCGATGTCCTCGGACCGGGCGTCCACGTAGACCGAGAAGTCGAAGAAGTCGGCCAGGCCCAGCCGGGTGCGGCCGTCCTTGCCGGGCAGCGCCGGCTGGAGGACGTTGAGGCCCTCGACGATCAGGATGTCCGGCCGGTGCACGGTCAACCGCTCGTCGGGCACGATGTCGTAGATCAGGTGCGAGTAGACCGGCGCGGTGACCTCCGCCCGGCCCGACTTCACGTCCGCGACGAAGCGGGTCAGCGCCCGACGGTCGTAGGACTCCGGGAAGCCCTTGCGGGACATCAGGCCGCGCCGGTGCAGTTCGGCGTTGGGATAGAGGAAGCCGTCGGTGGTGACCAGCTCCACCCGCGGATGTTCCGGCCAGCGGGCCAACAGTGCCTGGAGCAGCCGGGCGGTGGTGGACTTGCCGACCGCCACGCTGCCGGCCACGCCTATCACGAAGGGGGTGCCGGGCTGCGAGCCGTGGCCGTTGCCGGTGTCGTCCAGGAAGGTGTTGAGCGCCCCGCGCAGATTGCTGGTGGCGCCGACGTAGAGATTGAGCAGCCGGGACAGCGGGAGGTAGACGTCGCGCACCTCGTCGAGGTCGATGACGTCGCCGAGCCCGCGCAGCTGCTCGACCTCCTCGGCGGTCAACGGCAGCGGGGTCTTCTCCCGTAGGGCGCTCCACTCCGCGCGCGTCAGATCGACGTACGGCGAGCTGTCGGTGCGGCGTCGTGGTTGCGCGTGCGGATCCGTCGTCAAAGACACGGGCCCATTGTCCGCCGCGCGGGCGGGCGGGCTGCGGCGGGGTGGCGGTGCGGCCGGCCCGCACGGTCCGACCTGCGGGTCCGCGCGACGGGTGCCGGGACCGGGCGAGAGCGGGGGATTGCGGGGCCGGGTCGCGGTGCGCGCCCGTACGGCGCGGGGGCGAGGCCGGCGCGTAGGCTGCCCCCCATGTGCGGAATCGTGGGTTACGTGGGCGGGCAGAGCGCCCTAGAGGTGGTGCTGGCCGGGCTGAAGCGACTGGAGTACCGCGGCTACGACTCGGCCGGCGTCGCGGTCCTGGCCGACGGCGGACTGGCGGCGGCCAAGAAGGCCGGGAAACTGGCCAATCTGGAGAAGGAGTTGGCCGATCGTCCGCTGCCCTCGGGCACGGTCGGCATCGGCCACACCCGGTGGGCCACGCACGGCGGCCCGACGGACGTCAACGCGCATCCGCACCTGGACAACGCCGGCCGGGTGTCCGTCGTCCACAACGGCATCATCGAGAACTTCGCCGCGCTGCGCACCGAACTCATCGACCGCGGCCACGCGTTGACCTCCGAGACCGACACCGAGGTGGTCGCGCACCTGCTCGCCGAGGCGTACTCCTCGTGCGGCGAACTGCCCGAGGCGATGCGGCAGGCGTGCCGGCGGCTGGAGGGCGCCTTCACCCTCGTCGCGGTACACGCCGACGCGCCGGACCTGGTCGTCGGGGCGCGCCGCAACTCCCCGCTGGTGGTGGGCATCGGCGAGGACGAGGCGTTCCTCGCCTCCGACGTGGCGGCGTTCATCGCCCACACCCGGGAGGCCGTCGAACTCGGCCAGGACCAGGTCGTCGAGCTCCGCCGGGACGGCGTGACGGTCACCGACTTCGACGGCGCGCCCGCCGAGGTCCGCGCCTACCACGTCGACTGGGACGCCTCCGCCGCCGAGAAGGGCGGCTACGACTACTTCATGCTCAAGGAGATCGCCGAGCAGCCGAAGGCGGTCGCCGACACCCTGCTGGGCCGGGTCGACGCCGCCGGCGTGCTCTCGCTCGACGAGGTGCGGATCCCGCCGGCGGTGCTGCGGGAGGTCAACAAGGTCGTCATCGTGGCCTGCGGCACCGCCTACCACGCCGGGATGATCGCCAAGTACGCCATCGAGCACTGGACGCGGGTCCCCTGCGAGACCGAGCTGGCCAGCGAGTTCCGCTACCGCGACCCGATCCTCGACGACCGCACCCTGGTCATCGCCATCAGCCAGTCCGGCGAGACCATGGACACCCTGATGGCGCTGCGGCACGCCCGCGAACAGGGCGCGCGGGTGCTCGCCATCTGCAACACCAACGGGTCGACGATCCCCCGCGAGTCCGACGCGGTGCTCTACACCCACGCCGGCCCGGAGGTCGCGGTCGCTTCCACCAAGGCGTTCCTGACCCAACTGGTCGCCGTCTACCTCGTCGCGCTCTACCTCGGGCAGGTCCGCGGCACCAAGTGGGGCGACGAGATCCGGGCCGTGGTCCGCGAACTGGCCGCCATCGGCACGCAGGTGGAGCAGGTGCTCGGCACCATGGAGCCGGTCCGCGAACTGGCCCGCTCCCTGGTCGACAAGAACACCGTGCTCTTCCTGGGCCGACACGTCGGCTACCCGGTGGCCCTGGAGGGCGCCCTCAAGCTCAAGGAACTGGCGTACATGCACGCCGAGGGCTTCGCCGCCGGCGAGCTCAAGCACGGCCCGATCGCGCTCATCGAGGAGGACCTCCCGGTCGTCGTGGTCGTCCCGTCGCCGCGCGGCCGGTCCGTCCTGCACGACAAGATCGTCTCCAACATCCAGGAGATCCGGGCCCGCGGCGCCCGCACCATCGTCATCGCGGAGGAGGGTGACGAGGCGGTCGTCCCGTACGCCGACCACCTCGTCCGGGTGCCCCGTACGCCGGTGTTGCTCCAGCCGCTGGTGTCCTCCGTACCGCTCCAGGTGTTCGCGTGCGAGCTGGCCACCGCCCGAGGCAACGAGGTCGACCAGCCGCGCAACCTCGCCAAGTCGGTCACGGTGGAGTGACCTGGTGATCATCGGGGTTGGGATCGACGTCGCGGAGATCGACCGGTTCGACGCGGCGCTGCGGCGGACGCCGGAGCTGGCGCACCGGCTCTTCATCGAGGGGGAGTTG
Source organism: Streptomyces sp. WZ-12 (assembly GCF_028898845.1). Lineage (NCBI taxonomy): Bacteria > Bacillati > Actinomycetota > Actinomycetes > Kitasatosporales > Streptomycetaceae > Streptomyces > Streptomyces sp. WZ-12. Next base: position 5,125,211 of record NZ_CP118574.1, read on the forward strand.
ACGCTGCCGAGCGGCGAACGGCGCGGCATCGCCTCCCTGGCGGCCCGGTTCGCCGCCAAGGAGGCGGTGGCCAAGGCGCTGGGCGCACCGGGCGGACTGCACTGGACGGACGCGGAGGTCTACGTCGAGGACAGCGGGCAGCCGCGGCTGCGGGTCCGCGGCACGGTCGCCGCCCGGGCCGCCGAACTCGGCGTGCGGGCCTGGCACGTGTCGCTCAGTCACGACGCGGGCGTCGCCTCCGCGGTGGTGATCGCCGAAGCGTAGCGCCCGGGCACGCGCGGGCGGTCGGGCGCGCGTTGCGCCGCCCGGCCACACCCCGGTGTGACACTGGCCGCATGAGGACTGCCTACAGCGTGGAGACCGTGCGGGCCGCCGAGCAGGAGCTGATGGCCCGCTTGCCCGACGGGGCCCTGATGCAGCGGGCGGCGGCCGGACTGGCCGTCGCCTGCGCCGAGTTGCTGGGCCGGGTCTACGGCTCCCGGGTGGTGCTCCTGGTGGGCAGCGGCGACAACGGCGGGGACGCGCTGTACGCCGGCGCCCGGTTGGCGCGGCGCGGCGCCGGCGTGAGCGCGGTGCTGCTCGCGCCCGAACGCGCCCACGCCGGCGGCCTGGCCGCCCTCCGCGCCGCCGGCGGCCGGATCGCCACCGACCCGCTCCGGGCCGTCGAACGCGCCGACTTGGTGCTCGACGGCATCGTCGGCATCGGCGGCCGCGGCGGGCTGCGCCCGGAGGCCGCCCGGCTGGCCCGCGCCGCGTGGGACCACGCGACCGTGGTGGCCGTCGACCTGCCGAGCGGGGTGGACGCCGACACCGGTGAGGTGCACGGGGACGCCGTGTGGGCCGACGTCACCGTCACGTTCGGCGCGTACAAGCCGGGCCTGCTGATCGACCCGGCGCGCGAACGGGCCGGCGCGCTGCGGCTGGTGGACATCGGGCTCACCCCGCCGGAGAGCGCCGAGGTGACGGCGCTTCAGCACGCGGACGTCGCGGAGCTGCTGCCGCGCCCGGCCGCCGAGAGCGACAAGTACCGGCGGGGCGTGGTCGGGGTGGTCGCCGGGTCGGCGCGCTATCCGGGGGCCGCGGTGCTCGCGGTGGCGGGCGCGCTGCGGGGCGGTGCCGGGGCGGTGCGGTACGTCGGGCCGGCGACGGACGCGGTGTTGGCGCGGTTCCCGGAGACGCTGGTGCACGCCGGCCCGCCGGGGAAGGCCGGCCGGGTCCAGTCCTGGGTGGTCGGCCCGGGCCTCGGCGACGAGCCGGGGGCGCTGGACGACGTCCTGGCTGTCCTGGACGCGGACGTCCCGGTGCTCGTCGACGCGGACGGGCTGCGCTTCCTGACGCCCGATCGGCTCCGGCGGAGGGCGGCCGGGACGCTGCTGACGCCGCACGCGGGGGAGGCGGCGGCGCTGCTGGCGCGCGGTCGCGAGGAGGTCGAGGCGGCGCGGCTGGGCTCCGTACGGGAGGTGGCGGCGCGGTACGGGGCGACGGTGCTGCTGAAGGGCTCGACGACGCTGGTGGCGGACCCGGCGCCGGGCGTCCCGGTGCGGGTCAACCCCACCGGGACGGGCTGGCTCGCCACGGCCGGCAGCGGCGACGTCCTCTCCGGCCTCACCGGGGCCCTCCTCGCCGCGGGCCTCGCCCCGCGCGATGCGGGCTCGGTGGGCGCCTACCTCCACGGCCTCGCCGGCCGCCTCGCGGCCGGCCCGCACGGCCAGCCGATCGCGGCGTCGGAGGTCGCGGGGGCGTTGGGGGAGGCTTGGGCCAACGTCTGTTCCTGACCTCTCCTGACTTCCCGAGGAGGCGGCGGCGCACCAGGCAGCGGACCGCGCCCGGCCCGAGGAAAGGCGGACAGGCCCAGCGGAATCCCCCAAAGCGTCGCGCCTTCGATGGGGGAAGGCCCACAAACGTGGGACGGCTGTGGCGTCACCCGGCCCCTGGGGCCGGGTCGCCTGCGACACTGAGGGGGATGAACGAGACAGCTAAGCGCGCCCGTGCCGCCATCGACCTCGCCGCCGTGCGGTCGAACGTCCGTGCACTGCGGGACCGCGCCCCCGGGGCAGAGCTGATGGCCGTCGTGAAGTCCGACGGCTACGGGCACGGCGCGGTCCGCTGTGCCCGTGCGGCCCGTGAGGCCGGCGCGGGCTGGGTGGGCGTGGCGCTGCCCGAGGAGGCGTTCGCGCTGCGGGAGGCCGGCGACCGCGGCCGGTTGATGTGCTGGCTGTGGACGCCGGGCGGGCCCTGGGGCCGGGCGATCGAGCAGGACGTGGACGTCTCGGTGAGCGGGATGTGGGCGCTGCGCGAGGTCGCGGAGGCGGCGCGGCGCTGCGGGCGCACCGCGCGCGTGCAGTTGAAGATCGACACCGGCCTGGGCCGCAACGGCTGTCCGCCCGCGGACTGGACGGAGCTGACCGCCGCCGCCCGCGCCGCCGAGGCCGAGGGGGCGCTCACCGTCACCGGCGTCTGGTCGCACTTCGCCTGCGCCGACGAGCCCGGACACCCGTCGATCGCCGCCCAGTTGACCGAGTTCCACCGGGCGCTGGCGGTCGCCGAGGCGGCCGGGCTGCGCCCGGAGGTGCGGCACATCTCCAACACCCCCGCGCTGCTCACCCTCCCCGAGGCCCACTTCGACCTCGTCCGCAGCGGGATCGGGATCTATGGCGTCTCGCCCAGCCCGGAGGTCGGTGTTCCGGAGGACTTCGGGCTGCGGCAGGTGATGACGCTGGAGGCGTCGCTGGCGTCGGTGAAGCGGGTGCCGGGTGGGCACGGGGTGTCGTACGGGCACCACTACACGACGCCGGGGGAGACCACCCTGGCGCTGGTGCCCCTGGGGTACGCCGACGGCATTCCGCGGCATGCCTCGGGGACGGGGCCGGTGCTGGTCGCCGGGAAGTGGCGGACGATCGCGGGGCGGGTCGCGATGGACCAGTTCGTGGTCGACCTGGGCGGGGACCGGGCCGAGGTCGGCGAGCAGGCGGTGCTGTTCGGGCCCGGGGACCGCGGCGAGCCGAGCGCGGAGGACTGGGCGCGGGCGGCCGGGACGATCGGGTACGAGATCGTCACCCGGATCGGGAAGCGGGTGCCGCGCGTCTATGTGGACAGCGAGGTCCCCACGCAGGTCGGGGACCGGCGGGAAGGTGACACGGCGCTGACGGGGGGCATGGCATGACCGAGGGGACCGAGGCCGCGGCGCAGGCCGTCGAGACGGCCGCGGAGGCGGCGGGCAACTGGGCCAAGGCAGGCCGTCAGGCGGGCCTCGCGGGCCTGGCGATCGGCGTGGTCGCGGCGGGCGCGGCGGCCGGGGTGGCCATGGAGCGGCTGACGGTCGGTCGGGGGATGCGCCGGCGGGCCCGGCTGGCGTTGGACGCGGTCGGCCCGTACGGGACGTTGCGCGGCACCCCGGGCACGGCGGTCGCCGAGGACGGGACCGCGCTGTACTACGAGGTCGACGAGGTCGCGGATGGCCCGGCCCCGAGGCCGTCCCGGGGTGGCAGGGCGGCCGTGAACGGTGCGCCGGGCGCCCGCGCGGGCAAGGAGGTCCGGGCGGTCCAGGAGGCCCGGAGCGGGCTGCACAAGCGGCTCGCGGCGGCCCTGGGGCGACGTTCGCCGGCGCCCACGGTCGTCTTCAGTCACGGCTACTGCCTCAGCCAGGACTCCTGGCACTTCCAACGGGCCGTGCTGCGCGGCGCGGTCCGCACCGTCCACTGGGACCAGCGCAGCCACGGCCGCTCGGCGCGCGGCCACGGGCAGATCGACGGCACCGAGCCGGTCACCATCGACCTGCTGGGCCGGGACCTGAAGGCGGTGTTGGACGCCGCGGTGCCCGAGGGGCCGATCGTGCTGGTCGGGCACTCCATGGGCGGGATGACGGTGATGGCGCTGGCCGACCAGTTCCCCGAGTACGTCGCGGAGCGGGTGGTCGGCGTGGCGCTGATCGGGACGTCGGCGGGCCGGCTGAGCGAGGTCGGGTTCGGGCTGCCGTCGATGGGTTCGAAGGCGTTCCACTGGCTGGCGCCCGGGGTGCTGCGGGCGCTGGGGCGGCAGAGCGAGATCGTCGAGCGCGGGCGGCGGGCCACCGCGGATCTGTTCGCGGGGCTGATCAAGCGGTATTCGTTCGGCGGTCCGGACGTGGACCCGGCGATCGCGCGGTTCGGGGAGCGGCTGATCGAGGCGACGCCGATCGATGTGGTCGCCGAGTTCTTCCCGGCGTTCGCGGTGCACGACAAGACCGAGGCGCTGGTGGCGTACGACGCGGTGCCCGCGCTGGTGCTGGCTGGTGAGGAGGACCTGATCACCCCGGCCGAGCACAGCCGGACCATCGCCGAGGTGCTGCCCGACGCCGAGCTGGTGTGCGTGCCGGACGCCGGGCACCTGGTGATGCTGGAGCGGCCCGAGCTGGTCAACGACCACCTGGTGGCCCTGGTGGAGCGGGCGGGCGCGGCGGCCCGCAGGTCACGCTCGGCGCGGGCCTAGGGCGCCGCCGGCCCGGACGCGGGACCCCCGCCCCGTCCGGGCCGTACCATTTGCGGCATGAGCACCACTGCCGCTACTGCCCGCGTAACCGTCAAGTCCCCCGAGCAGATGCAGGAGTTGGGCCGCCGGTTGGCGCCGCTGCTGCGCCCCGGCGATCTGGTGCTGCTCACCGGCGAGCTGGGCGCGGGGAAGACGACGCTCACCCGCGGCCTGGGCGAGGCCCTGGGCGTGCGGGGTGCCGTGACCTCGCCGACCTTCGTCATCGCCCGGGTGCACCCGTCGCTCACCGGTGGCCCGGCGCTGGTGCACGTCGACGCGTACCGGCTCGGCGGTGGCCTGGACGAGATGGAGGACCTGGACCTCGACGTCTCGTTGCCGGAGTCGGTGGTGGTCGTCGAGTGGGGCGACGGCAAGGTCGAGGAGCTGTCGGAGGACCGGCTGCACGTCGTCATCGGGCGGGCCGTGGGCGCTGACGCTCCCGGTGGGCTGGTGGGGCACCCGGAGGAGGACGTGGACGACGTCCGCGAGGTGACGGTCACCGGGATCGGCGCGCGCTGGGCGGACGCCGGCCTTCCCGAGCTGGAGACCTGCTGACGGGCGGGCCCGAAGGGCGTTTGATCGGGCCAGCCGGCCCGGTAGTTTCCGACAAGCCGTCGGCAAGATGTTGCGCGGCGGGTGCCGGGCATGGTCACATGGGTGTGAGAGCCCTGGTTAGGTGTGCCTAAGTAGAGCCTGACCCCAGTCGCTTGCCCCAGGAGCCCGGGAGGCGTCCATGTCCCCCCACCAGTCCGCCCCCACCCCGGCGGCCGGGCGCGCCGAGCAGGAGGCGCGCCGCGCGGCGCCGACGATGAACGAACTGCTCGCGGCCTGCGCCGCGGCCACCGCCGTCTCCACGCCGCCGGACGTCGCGGAGGGGCCGCGCGCAGAAAAGGAAAAAGCGGGCGAACGGCACGATGTGGGGGAAAGCGCTGGGCAGGCGTCCGCCCCGTCTACTCCGGGGCGCGACGCCGCGTAGTCCGTAGGGGCGAAGCGAGCGGGGCCCGCAAGGCGGCCGGCCGCGTCGGCGGACGCGGCCCCTGAGCGAGCGGCTAGGGAACGACGACGACCCGCACGCCGCGCAGCGCGAAGTCCCACAGCGCCGCGCCGTCCTCGCGCGACTCCCGGATGCCGCCGGTCTTCTTCGCGTTCGGGCCGGTCGGCGCGGGCGTCGAGCCGTCGACCGCCGCGCTGAAGCCGATGACCACGCCGTTCACGGCCGCGAACCGCACCACGTGCTCGATCGCCACCCCGTCCGAGCCGGTCACGCTCACCGACCGCGAGGTGACCGGGTACGTCCCCGGCGTCGGGCTCACCGCGCTCGGCGCGACCGCGAACGTCCGCTGCGCGGTGCCGTCCGCGCCGACCAGCCAGACCCGCTTGGCGCCCAGCGCGTAGACCACGCGCTTGCCGGTGCCGGACTGCTCCGGAACGGGCGCCGGGGCCGGCGGCTTGTCCTTCTTGTCGTGCTGGTCGGTGGCGGCCGGCTGGTGGGCGGCGGCCTTCGCGTCGCCCCGTACCGGAGCGAGCGGGCCGGACGCGGCGGCGGACGCCTGGTAGCCGAGCAGGCCGATCACGACCAGGGCGGCCGCGGTGAGACCGGTGACGATCGTGCTGCTCTTAGCGGGCACCGCGGTGCCACCTTTCCGTACGCTCCCGCCCGCGAACGGGCAGGCTGTGGGCTTGGGCTGACTGGGGACCGACGGTAGCACCGGAACGGGCACCGCCCGCCGCGCCGTAGTCTTTAAGGCGTGCTGCTGCTAGCTCTTGACACCGCCACCCCCGCCGTCACCGTCGCGCTCCACGACGGCTCCCGCACCCTCGCCGCCGCCGGCGAAGTGGACGCACGCCGGCACGGCGAACTGCTGTTGCCGACCGTCGACCGGGTGCTGGCCGAGGCCGGGCACAAGCTGGCCGAGGTCACCGACATCGTCGTCGGCGTGGGCCCCGGCCCGTACACCGGGCTGCGGGTGGGGCTGGTGACCGCCACCACCTTCGGGGCGGCGCTGGACGTGCCCGTTCACGGCCTGTGCTCGCTGGACGGCATCGCCCACGCCTCGGGCCTGACCGAGCCGTTCGTCGTGGCCACCGACGCCCGCCGCAAGGAGGTCTACTGGGCCCGCTTCGCGGACGCCCGGACCCGGCTGACCGAGCCCGCCGTCGACCGCCCCGCCGACATCGCCGAGCAGGTCGCCGGCGTCCCGGCCGTCGGCGCCGGCGCGCTGCTCTACGACACCGTCTTCACCGGCGTCCACCGGGACGGCCCCGCGCACCAGTCCGCCGCCGCGCTCGCCGAACTGGCCGCCGCCAAGCTGGCCGCCGGCGAGGAGCTGCTGCCGCCGCGCCCGCTGTACCTGCGCCGCCCCGACGCCCAGGTGCCCGCCAACTACAAGGTGGTCACCCCGAAGTGAGCGGTCCCGCGGACGCGACCGTGACCGCATCCCCCGCCACCCTGCGGGAGATGCGGTGGTGGGACCTGGCCGGCGTACTGGAGCTGGAGCGCGACCTGTTCCCCGAGGACGCCTGGTCACCGGGGATGTTCTGGTCCGAACTCGCCCACGCCCGCGGCCCGTTGGCCACCCGCCGCTATCTCGTCGCCGAAGTGGAGGCGCCGCCGCGCAGCGGCATCGTTGAGGGGCGGTTGCCGGGCGACGGGCGGGCGGGCCGGATCGTCGGCTACGGCGGTCTGGCCGCGATCGACGGCACCGGCGACGTCCAGACCATCGCCACCGCCCGCGACCAGTGGGGCACCGGACTCGGCGGCCGGCTGCTGGCCGCGCTGCTGGGCGCCGCCACCGCCTTCGAGTGCCACGAGGTGCTGCTGGAGGTGCGGGTCGACAACGCCCGCGCCCAGCGCCTCTACGAGCGCTTCGGCTTCGAGCCGATCGGCTTCCGCCGCGGCTACTACCAACCCGGCAACGTCGACGCACTGGTGATGCGCCGCCCCTCCCAGACCTCCTCCGAAGCACCCTCCGTACAAGGAACGTGAACATGGCTGACTCCCGCGGCGGACCGCTCGTCCTCGGCATCGAGACCTCCTGCGACGAGACCGGCGTCGGCATCGTCCGCGGTCACACCCTGCTCGCCGACGCGGTCGCCTCCAGCGTCGACGAGCACGCCCGCTTCGGCGGGGTGGTGCCCGAGGTGGCCTCCCGCGCGCACCTGGAGGCGATGGTTCCCACCATCCAGCGCGCCCTGAAGGAGGCCGGGGTGGCCCCCTCCGACCTGGACGGCATCGCGGTCACCGCGGGCCCCGGCCTGGCCGGCGCGCTGCTGGTGGGCGTCTCGGCCGCCAAGGCGTACGCCTACGCGCTGGGCAAGCCGCTCTACGGCGTCAACCACCTCGCCTCGCACATCTGCGTCGACCAGCTGGAGCACGGCCCGCTGCCGGAGCCGACGATGGCGCTGCTGGTCAGCGGCGGCCACTCCTCGCTGCTGCTGGCCCCGGACATCACCTCCGACGTCCGCCCGCTCGGCTCGACCATCGACGACGCGGCCGGCGAGGCGTTCGACAAGGTGGCGCGGGTGCTCCACCTCGGCTTCCCCGGCGGCCCGGTCATCGACCGCTACGCGCGCGAGGGCGACCCGGAGGCGATCCGCTTCCCGCGCGGGCTGACCGGCCCCCGCGACCCGCGCTACGACTTCTCCTTCTCCGGCCTGAAGACCGCGGTGGCCCGCTGGATCGAGGCCAAGCGGGCGGCCGGGGAGGAGGTCCCGGTGGCGGACGTCTCGGCGTCGTTCCAGGAGGCGGTCGTCGACGTGCTGACCCGTAAGGCCGTGCGGGCCTGCAAGGACAACGGCGTGGACCACCTGATGATCGGCGGCGGGGTGGCGGCCAACTCCCGCCTGCGGGCGATGGCCGAGCGCCGCTGCGAGGACGCCGGCATCCGACTGCGGGTGCCGCGGCCCAAGTTGTGCACCGACAACGGGGCGATGGTCGCGGCCCTGGGCGCCGAGATGGTGGCCCGCAACCGCCCGGCCTCCGCCTGGGAGCTCTCCGCGGACTCCTCGCTGCCGGTCACCGAGACCCACGTCCCGGCCCCGGACGGCCACGACCACGGTCACAGCCACGGGCACGCCCATGACCACGACCACTTCCACGAGTTGAGCAAGGACAACCTGTACTCGTAGGCGTCCGGCGCCCGTTGGGCCCCGGCGCGGCCCGTATCCTGGTGGCCGGGCGCGGGGGAAGCGCCCGGGTCACGCACGGGGAAGCGGGGGCGCGCGGTGAACTGGTGGTATCTCTTCATGCTGGCCGGACCGGCGGTCTACGCCGCGGGCGCGGCCCGCAACACGGTCCGCACGGCGCTGAAGACCCGGCACCAGCGGAAGTTGGCCCTCATCGAGGCCCGGCGCGAGGACCGCCTGGCCCTGGAGGCCGCGGACCAGCCGCCCGTCCCGGTGTGCGGCTGCGAGCACCACCTCGCCAAGCACGACAAGCAGGGCCGCTGCCACGAGACGGTCGAGTCCGCCGTCGCCTGGGACGCCGAGAAGAAGCCCGTCCGCTACGAGGCCCGGCAGTGCAGCTGCCAGCAGTACGTGGGCCCGCAGCCGCTCTCCCGGGTCTACGCCGAGGAGTTGACCGACCTGGTCTGAGCGGGCCGCCGGTCGGTCAGGCGCCCTCGGCCGCCGGGTGCCCCAGCAGCATCGTGGGCGCCCCGGCGACGCGGGTGAGGAAGACCGTGCAGGAGTGCGGCCCGGCCAACTTGAGCTTCCGGCGCAGCTCCTCGGGCTCCACCGCGGACCCGCGCTTCTTGATCACCGCGACGCCCACCCCGCGCTCCCGCAGCAGCGCCTTGAGCTTCTTGACGTTGAACGGCAGCACGTCGGTGACCGCGTAGGCGGTCGCGTACGGCGTCGGCACCAGGTGGTCCGCGGTCACGTAGGCGATCGTCGGGTCGATCAGCCGGCCGCCGACCTGCTCGGCGACGTCCGCGACCAGGTGGGCGCGGATGACCGCGCCGTCCGGCTCGTAGAGCCAGCCGCCGACCGTCCCCGGCGCGGGATCAGGCAGACCAGCGCCGACCAGGGAGTCCCCGGCGGGCAGCAGGGTGGCGCGGCGGGCGCCGCCCCGGCCGGTGCCGAACCACAGGACGGCCTCCTTCACGTCCCCCGCGTCGGAGATCCACTCCGTCTCGGCGTCCTCGGGCAGCGCCTCGTGCGGCACCCCGGGCGCGATCTTCAACGCCGCGAACGGCGCCGTGCGGGCCGCCCCGACCGCCCAGGACAGCGGCGGCGAGTACGCCTCCGGGTCGAAGACACGGCCGCCGCGGGCCTTGGTGCGCCGCGCCGGGTCCACGAACACCGCGTCGTACCCGGCGGTGTCGACCTCCGTGACGTCCGCGCACCGCACCTCGATCCGGTCCGCCAGCCCCAGCGCCTCGGCGTTGGCCCGGGCCGCCGCGCAGGCCAGCGGGTCGCGGTCCACGGCCAGCACCCGGACCCCGGCCCGGGCCAGCGCCAGCGCGTCGCCGCCGATCCCGCAGCACAGGTCCGCCAGGGTCCGCACGCCCAGCGCGCTGAGCCGGGCGGCGCGGTGGGCGGCCACCGGGGCGCGGGTGGACTGCTCGACCCCGTTGGGCGTGAAGTACATCAGCGCGGCGTCCGCGCCGAACTTCGCGGCCGCCCGCTGCCGCAGCCGGGCCTGCCCGAGCGCGGCGGAGACCAGCGGGGCGGGGTGGTCGCGGCGGAGCCGGGTGGCGGTGGCCAGCTCGTCCGCCGGGTCGTAGTCCCGCAGCGCGGCCAGGAGTTGCTGCCCCTCGGGGGCGAGCAGTGCGGAGAAGGTGTCGAGGTCGGTCATCGGCACCATTGTGGGCCACGCGCCCGCGTCGGCCCGCGGATGGTCCGCGGGCCGGCACGGGGGCGGTCCTGGCGTCGTCAGGCCCCGGATTCGTTCCCGGTGATCCGCGGCACCCGTTGGGTGGCGTCCGCGTCCGGCCGCTCCGGGGCCGGACGGACCGGCTCCCGGCGCCGCTGGGCGCTGTCGCTGACCCGTAGCAGCAACGCCACCATCACCCAGTTCGCGACCAGTGACGAACCGCCCTTGGCGAGGAACGGCAGGGCCTTACCGGTCAGCGGGATCAGCCCGGTGACGCCGCCGGTGACGACGAAGACCTGGAGCAGCAGCGCACCGGCGAGGCCGACGGCCAGCAGCTTGCCGAACGGGTCGCGGGCGGTCAGGCCCACCCGCAGGCCGCGCTGGGCCAGCAGCCCGTAGAGCAGCAGCACGGCCATCACCCCGGCCAGGCCCAGCTCCTCGCCGACGGTGGTGAGGATGAAGTCGCTGTTGCCGGCGAAGCCGATCAGCTCGGGGTGGCCCTGGCCCAGCCCGGTGCCGCCGATGCCGCCGCTGCCGAAGCTGAACAGTGCCTGGGCGGCCTGGTCGGAGATCAGGCCCGGCGGTCGCTTGTTCTCCGGCAGGAAGATGTCCATCGGGTGCAGCCAGGCCATCACACGGCCCTTGACGTGCGGCTCGGTCGAGCCGACGACGGCGGCGCCGACCACGGCCATCAGCAGACCGCAGACCACCCAACTGGTGCGCTCGGTGGCCATGTAGAGCATGATCACGAAGACGCCGAAGAAGATCAGCGAGGTGCCCAGGTCGCGCTCGAAGACCAGCACCAGCAGGCTGATCACCCAGATCGTGAAAATCGGCCCGAGCTGCCGGCCCGGCGGCAACTGCATGCCCATCACCCGGCGCCCGGACAGCGCCAACGCATCGCGGTTCACGGTGAGATAGCCCGCGAAGAACACCACGATCATGATCTTCACGAACTCGCCGGGCTGCATCGACAGCGGCCCGACCATGATCCAGCGCTTGGCGCCGAACTGGTCAGCGCCGAAGAACGCCGGCGCCATCAACAGCACCAGCGCGACGGCCATCGTCAGATAGATGTAGCGCTGCAGGAACCGGTGATCGCGCAGCACCATCAGGATCACGATGCAGACCGCGACCCCGATCACTGTCCACACCAGTTGCCCGGTCGCCGCCTGCGCGATCTTCAGCCGGGGTTTCTCCGCGTAGGTGATGTCCAGCCGGTGCAGCAGCACCAGCCCGATCCCGGTCAGCATGGTCGCCAACGGCAGGATCAGCGGATCGGCGCGCGGCGCGAACCGGCGGACGACCAGGTGCGGCACCAGCGCGATGAAGAACATGCTCACCGCGAAGCCGGCCAGCCCGCCGGGGAGCTGCCCCTTCATGGACAACTCGGTGTAGGCGTAGCCGAAGACGGTGATGAGCACCACAAAGCCCAGCAGCCAGGCCTCAGTCCGCCGACGGTTCGGGGCCTGGGCCAGCGCGGCGAACGTCATGGTGCGTTCGGCGTCGCTCTCCGGTCCCCCGGAATCCCGGGGAGCGCTGGTCAGTCCACGCACGGTTCCTCCGCCATCGATGGGTCAGGGCCGCAGGGCGGCCGGGTCGCGGCCCGGTGTCAGCGGTCCCGGGGACAAGACGGGGCAGCCACGGGCCTGGTTGCGGCCGAGCGGGAAGGTGTGTCCGACTCCACGCCCGGCCGACCGGCAGCAGACACGGTACGCGTCTCCGCCGCGCTGGCACTCCGCTTGACCGAGTGCTAACGGCGTCATAGTCTCAGTGTTGGCACTCCCCGACGGAGAGTGCCAACACAGCGACGGGCAGGTCCGGCACCCGCGACGACGGATCCACCTGGTCGCCACCTCAGACAGTTAACCCCGTGAGATCTCCGAAGGGGGAGGTCGGATCGTGACGACCGCCAGCTCCAAGGTTGCCATCAAGCCGCTTGAGGACCGCATTGTGGTCCAGCCGCTCGACGCCGAGCAGACCACGGCCTCGGGCCTGGTCATTCCGGACACCGCGAAGGAGAAGCCCCAGGAGGGCGTCGTCCTGGCCATCGGTCCGGGTCGCTTCGAGGACGGTAAGCGCGTCGAGCTCGACGTCAAGGTCGGCGACGTCGTTCTCTACAGCAAGTACGGCGGCACCGAGGTGAAGTACAGCGGCGAGGAGTACCTCGTCCTCTCGGCGCGCGACGTGCTCGCGATCGTCGAGAAGTAAGTCACCCGGAATTGCCCTGATCTGCGCCCCTGGTTCCCGCGTTCTCACCGACCGGGGCAGGGGCGCAGTTCGTTTTCGCGAGAGCGGTCACGGCGGCGAGGCCGACGATCGCAACGAGAGGACTTGAAGCACCCATGGCGAAGATCCTGAAGTTCGACGAGGACGCCCGTCGCGCCCTTGAGCGCGGCGTGAACAAGCTGGCCGACACGGTCAAGGTCACCATCGGCCCCAAGGGCCGCAACGTCGTGATCGACAAGAAGTTCGGCGCCCCGACCATCACCAACGACGGCGTCACCATCGCCCGCGAGGTCGAGGTCGAGGACGCGTACGAGAACCTCGGCGCCCAGCTCGTCAAGGAGGTGGCGACCAAGACCAACGACATCGCGGGTGACGGCACCACCACCGCCACCGTGCTGGCCCAGGCTCTGGTCCGCGAGGGTCTGCGCAACGTCGCCGCGGGTGCCTCTCCCGCCGCCCTGAAGAAGGGCATCGACGCCGCCGTCAAGGCCGTCTCCGACGACCTGCTGGCGACCGCCCGCCCGATCGACGACAAGTCCGACATCGCCGCCGTGGCCGCGCTGTCCGCCCAGGACGCCCAGGTCGGCGAGCTCATCGCCGAGGCGATGGACAAGGTCGGCAAGGACGGCGTGATCACCGTCGAGGAGTCCAACACCTTCGGCCTGGAGCTGGACTTCACCGAGGGCATGGCCTTCGACAAGGGCTACCTCTCGCCGTACATGGTCACCGACCAGGAGCGCATGGAGGCCGTCCTCGACGACCCCTACATCCTGATCCACCAGGGCAAGATCTCCTCCATCCAGGACCTGCTGCCGCTGCTGGAGAAGATCATCCAGGCCGGCGCCTCCAAGCCGCTGCTGATCATCGCCGAGGACGTCGAGGGCGAGGCCCTCTCCACCCTCGTCGTCAACAAGATCCGCGGCACCTTCAACGCGGTGGCCGTCAAGGCCCCCGGCTTCGGCGACCGCCGCAAGGCGATGCTCGGCGACATGGCCACCCTCACCGGCGGCACCGTCGTCGCCGAAGAGGTCGGCCTCAAGCTCGACCAGGTCGGCCTGGACGTGCTCGGCACCGCCCGCCGCGTGACCATCACCAAGGACGACACCACCATCGTCGACGGCGGCGGCAACAGCGCGGACGTCCAGGGCCGCGTCGCCCAGATCAAGGCCGAGATCGAGGCCACCGACTCCGACTGGGACCGCGAGAAGCTCCAGGAGCGCCTCGCCAAGCTGGCCGGCGGCGTCTGCGTGATCCGCGTCGGTGCGGCCACCGAGGTCGAGCTCAAGGAGAAGAAGCACCGCCTGGAGGACGCCATCTCCGCGACCCGCGCCGCGGTCGAGGAGGGCATCGTCTCCGGTGGTGGCTCCGCCCTCGTCCACGCCGTCAAGGTCCTGGACGGCAACCTCGGCAAGGACGGCGACGAGGCCACCGGTGTCGCCGTGGTCCGCCGCGCCGCCGTCGAGCCGCTGCGCTGGATCGCCGAGAACGCCGGCCTTGAGGGCTACGTGATCACCTCCAAGGTGGCCGAGCTCGACAAGGGCAACGGCTTCAACGCCGCCACCGGCGAGTACGGCGACCTGGTCAAGGCCGGCGTCATCGACCCGGTCAAGGTCACCCGCTCCGCCCTGGAGAACGCCGCCTCCATCGCCTCCCTGCTGCTCACGACCGAGACCCTGGTCGTCGAGAAGAAGGAAGAGGAAGAGGCCCCGGCCGCCGGCCACGGTCACGGCCACGCGCACTAACACCCCGCGCACACCCGCCGGCCACGCCCGCGCCGGCACCCGAGGCCCGGCCCCCACTCACCGGGGGGCCGGGCCTCGCCCGTTGGCGCGCTGCCCGCGCGCGGCCAACGGTTCACCTGCTGACGGCCTGCCTGTCTGCCTGCCTGTCTGCCGACTCGCACCTCACCGATGACACCGAGGGCCTGTTGTTCTCGGGCCCTGTCCTGTCCGGGGCCCACCCGGGCCCTGCCAGGGCCTTGTCAGGTTCCCGTCGGGTCCTCGTCGGGCTCTCGTCCGGGTCTCGCATCAGGTTCTCGTCCAGGACTTTCGCCGGCTTCTCGCCCGGCCAAGTTGCCGTCGGATTCAGGCCCTTGCCATCAGGGCCTGGCCAACAGGTCCTTGCCGTCAGGACCTGACCGGGGGCGTCCTGTCGGCTTTGGGTGTCTTATCGGGCTTGCGGTATCTCGCGGAATCTCGCGATGACTCATCATGGCTCGCAACGGTTCACAGCAACTTGTGATGGTTCACAGCAATTTGTGACGGATCGCGACGGCTCGTCAGGCCGAATGGTTCAGCTCCTCCCGATGCACCGGGGTCGCGAACGGCAGTCCTTTCCCGTACCGCTCCAGCTCGTCCAGGGCGTGGTCGGCCATCCGGTGCAGCTCGGTGCCCAGCGAACCGGCGATGTGCGGGGTGAGCAGCACGTTCGGCAACGCGTACAACGGCGAGTCGGCGGGCGGCAGTTCGGGCTCGGTGACGTCCAGCACCGCGGCGATCCGCTCGCTGGAGACCTCCGCCACCAGCGCGGCCTCGTCGATCAGCGAGCCGCGCGAGGTGTTGATCAGCGTCGCCCCGTTGGGCATCAGGGCCAGCTCGCGCGCGCCGATCAGGTGCCGGGTCGCGGGCACCTCCGGGGCGTGCACGCTCACCACATCGCTCCCCGCGCACAACTCCGCCAACGGAACGCGGCGCACGCCCAACAACCCCGCCTCCTCGTCGTCCACGTACGGGTCGAACAACAACACCCGCAGCGCGAACGGGCGTAGCAATTCGATGACCCGGCGGCCTATGCGGGAGGCGCCGACGATGCCGACGGTGTGGCCGTGGTTGCCGGCGCCGTCCAGCTCGCGCAGCCAGTCGTGGGGCCGGCCGCGCAGGGCGCGGTAGCGGTGGGCGGTGTGCAACACGCGCTTGTTCGCGAACAGGATGGCGGCGAGGGTGTACTCGGCCACCGGCAACGCGTTGACGGCCGCGGCCGAGCTGACCGCGATGCCCCGCTCCCAACAGGCCGCCGTCACAAGCTGCTTGACGGAACCTGCCGCGTGCACGACCGCCCGCAGCCGGGGCGCCGCGGCTAGCACCTCGGCGGTGAGTGGCGGGGCGCCCCAGCAGGTCAGCAACACCTCGGCCTCGGCGAGGGCGGCGGCCACCTCGGGGTCCGGCGCGGCCAACTCGCGCGCGACAAGCCGGCAATCCGCCCTGGCCAGCCCCTCCAGTCGGGTCCGCTGCGCCTCCCCGAGCAGCCTCTCCGCGACCCCCGGCCCCATGGCCAAAAGCACGTCAGGACGCATCTCGCGACTCCTCTCTCGCCCCGCCGTGCCGGGCGCGGTCCGCTGCCTTGTGCGCCGCCGCCTCCTCTTATCCGGCAACGAACGCGAGGCCGTGGGGAGTTCCACGTTCCGTTACGGATTGTAATCGGTGGGTGAGGGGTGGGGGGAGGGCTGGGGATGACGGGGCGGGCCGTGGGTGGTCAGCGGTGCGGGCACTGGGTCAGCCGTCGGGCCGGCCGGGGTGGTCGGGCGCGCGCTGCGCCAGGGGACGCGACCGCGTGGCCGCCCCCCCCCGGCCGAGACGGCGGGAAAGTCGCCCACGGCAGGGGGGCTGAGTGGCAGCCCCTCAGCCCCCCGCCCGCCGAAGATTGGGCGAGGCCACCCCAGCCACAAAACCGGGGCAGCTAACAGCGCGCCGCCACGGCCGCCACGAACCACCCCACCCCACCCCACCCCACCCCCCGCCCCCCACCCCGCCCACCACCAACCCACCGGCCCCGGCGGAAGGGGAACGCCACGGTGGCCGCGAGCGTGGGAAGTCCGTCAGCCCCGCTACCGTTCCGGTATGACGACTGCACTGATCACAGGAGCAACAGCCGGCATCGGCGCCGCATTCGCCCGCCGTCTCGCGAGTGACGGGCACAGCGTGGTGCTGGTGGCGCGCGACGAGAAGCGGCTGCGGGAACAGGCCACCGAACTGCACGACCGGCATGGGATCGAGGCGGAGGTGCTGAGCGCCGACCTCGCGACCGAGGACGGCATCGCCGCCGTCGAGGCCCGTTTGGCGGACCCGAAGCACCCGGTGGACCTGCTGGTCAACAACGCGGGGTTCGGCAACAAGGGCGAGTACCTCGAAGTCCCGATGGCCGACGAGTTGACGATGTTGAAGGTGCACTGTGAAGCGGTGCTGCGGCTGACCACCGCGGCCGCGCGCGGGATGCGCGAGCGGCGCCGCGGCGCCGTGGTCAACGTGGCGTCGGTCGCGGCGTTCGTCCCGCGCGGCACGTACGGCGCGAGCAAGGCGTGGGTCGTGCAGTTCACCCAGGGCGCGGCGCGCGACCTGGCCGGCAGCGGGGTGCGCCTGATGGCGCTGTGCCCGGGCTTCGTGCGGACCGAGTTCCACCAACGGGCCGGCATGGGGACGGACAACATTCCGGGCTGGCTGTGGCTCGACGCGGACCGGCTCGTGGACGCGGCCATGAAGGACCTGGCGCGCGGCAAGTCGCTCTCCATCCCGGACCCGCGCTACAAGGCCCTGATGGGCGCGGTGAAGCTGGCCCCGCGCGGCGTCCTCGGCGGCCTCACCTCCCGTACGGGGCGGAAGTACGGCCCGAAGTAGGGGAGTTGGGCCTCCCGGGAGGGGACTCGGAGGGTGCTCCTCAGGGGCGACCCGTCAGGCGGCGGGTCGCCCCTGAGGTGTCGCAGCGTCAGTTCGTCGCCAGCGCCGCGTACTTGGTCGCCGAGGCCCGTGCCTCCTGGTGGAGGGGCGCGCCCGCTTCCAGGAGGCGGGGGAGGAGGTCGCGTTGCGTGGTGAGGGCGCGGAACATCAGCGCGACGGTGATGTCGTGGTCGGGTCGGTGCTCGACGCGTACGGGGTCGCCGGCGCGGATCTCGCCGGCTTCCAGGACGCGCAGGTACGCGCCGGGCACGGCGGCCTGGGTGAACCGCTTGATCCAGCCGCGTTCGTCCAGCCAGCCCTGGAACGTCCGGCAGGGGATGCGCGGTGAGGTGATCTCCAGGAGCACCTCGGGGCCGATCCGCCAGCGTTCGCCGATGCGGGCGCCGGTGATGTCGACGCCGGTGGTGGTGAGGTTCTCGCCGAACGCCCCGTTGGCCAGTTCGCGGTCCAGTTCGCGCTGCCAGTCGTCGAGGTCCTCGCGGGCGTAGGCGTAGACGGCCTGGTCGTCGCCGCCGTGGTGGCGGCGGTCGACCACCGCGTCGCCCGCGAGGCCGCTGCCGCCGACGCCCTTGGGGCCGGGGGCGGCCACCGCGACGGGCCCGTCCAGGGGGCGCTTGTCGATGCCCGTTCCACCCTCGGCTTTGGTGTGCGCGGACGGGGTGGCCCGCCCGATGTTCACGGTCAGCAGCTTCGCGTTCATGGCCGCACGGTAGGACATCAAGCTAAAGCCGGCATTCCGTTTTTCGCGGAGTATCCAAGGCGGACTTATGCTTGAGGGGTGATCGAAGCTCGTCATCTGCGGGTGCTGCGCGCCGTCGCCCAGACCGGTTCCTTCTCCGCCGCCGCGCGGGAGCTGGGCTGCACCCAGCCCGCGGTCAGTCAGCAGATGAAGGCCCTGGAGCAGTCCGCCGGGACGCCGCTACTGGTGCGGACCGGGCGGGAAATGCGGCTGACGCAGGCCGGCCGGGCGTTGGTGCGGCACGCGGCCGGCATCCTGGCGGGGCTGACCGCGGCCGAGGAGGAGGTCGCGGCCATCGCGGGGCTGCGGGCGGGGCGGGTGCGGCTGGTGTCGTTCCCGTCGGGCAGTTCGACGCTGGTGCCGACGGCGTTGGCCAGGATGCGGGCCGCGCACCCGGGGGTCCGGGTGTCGTTGGACGAGGCCGAACCGCCGCGCTCGATCGAGCTGTTGCGCAACGGGGACTGCGAGATCGCGCTGGCCTTCCGGTATCCGGAGGTGCGCGGCGCGGACCCGTCCGCCTGTGCGGAGTGGGAGGACCTGGTGGTCCGGCCGGTCCTGTCGGACCGGTTGGTCGGGCTGGTGCCGGACGGCCACCGACTGGCGCGGGCCGGCGCCGCCCGCTTCGCGGACCTGGCCGACGAGCCGTGGATCGCGGGCTGTCCGCGCTGCCGGACGCATCTGGTCGAGGTCTGTGAGGGGGCCGGGTTCACGCCGCGGATCGACTTCGCCACCGATGACTATCCGGCGGTGATCGGGCTGGTCGGGGCGGGTCTCGGGGTCGCGGCGCTGCCCGAGCTGACGCTGGAGTCGGTGCGCCCCAAGGGGGCGACGGCGGTGCGGATGGAGCCGGCCGTGCACCGCGAGATCGTCGCGCTGACGCTGCCGGATCTGGCGCATGTGCCCGCGGTCGGGGCGATGCTGGACCAGCTCGCCCAGGCGCCGGGGCGCTGACGGCCGCGGGCTCCGGAGGGGCGGGGTCCCGCGGTGCGCGGTCGTGAGTTACGCAGGAACGTTTCTTCGCTGACTGCTACGGGGCGACGGTCAGGCGCCCGGCATGCTCGCGTGGCCGGGCAGTGAGCTCGCCGGGACCATCCGGTGGCGGGCCCGGCCCATGAGCTCCTCGCGCTCGTCCTCGGTGAGGCCGCCCCAGACTCCGTAGGGCTCGCGGACGGCCAGTGCATGCGCCGCGCACTGGGCCCGCACGGGGCAGCGCATGCAGACCTCCTTCGCCGACGCCTCCCGCGCGCTGCGGGCCGCTCCTCGCTCGCCCTCGGGGTGGAAGAAGAGCGAGCTGTCCACGCCACGGCAGGCGGCCAGCAACTGCCAGTCCCAGAGGTCTGCGTTCGGGCCCGGGAGGCGGGAGAAATCTGCCATTGCTTGTCCCCTCGAAAGCGATGCGTATCGGGCTCGGTGCTCACGACGGTACATCTACTGTCTAAGTAGATGTAAATATGACTCATTGCGAATCTAGTCGCAGTCAGCGTGAAAATGGAAGAAACAGAGCCAAATAGGGCATAGGGTGCACGCGCGGATGCCGGCAGCTCAGTGAGTCGTCTGCGTATCCGGCTCCTCACGGAGCGTGCTGAACTCGGTCGCCGAAGCCGTAACTCTTTCGAGTGACCGTCGTTGAGTGTGCGGAGGCGGTTGGCAGAGGTAGCCCTCGGGCAGGTGTCCGAGGGGTTCGTCGATCGCCCAGGTGACGATACGTACCAAGCCTGGAGGCTCAAGGTGACGCGCATCAGCTGCGGAGGGCGGTCATGACATCCGTCCTCGTCTGTGACGACTCCCCGCTTGCCCGAGAGGCGCTCCGACGGGCGGTTGCGACCGTACCCGGCGTCGAGCGCGTGACCACTGCGGCCAATGGCGAGGAGGTTCTCCGCCGCTGGGGGGCCGATCGCTCGGACCTGATCCTGATGGACGTGCGGATGCCCGGCCTCGGCGGTGTCGAGACCGTGCGCCGACTGCTGTCCGCCGATCCCGGCGCCCGGATCATCATGCTGACCGTGGCCGAGGATCTGGACGGGGTGGCGCTGGCGGTCGCCGCCGGTGCCCGCGGTTATCTCCACAAGGACGCCTCGCGCGCGGAGCTGCGCGCGACGGTGACCCAGGCGCTGGCCGATCCGACGTGGCGGCTCGCCCCGCGCCGGCTGCGGTCCGCCGAGATGGGGGCCGCGCCGACCCTCACGGCCCGGGAGATCCAGGTGTTGGAGGGCATGAGTCACGGCCGCTCCAACGCCGAGATCGGCCGTGAGCTGTTCCTGTCCGAGGACACCGTCAAGACGCACGCGCGGCGCCTGTTCAAGAAACTGGGTGCGTCCGACCGGGCGCACGCGGTGGCGCTCGGCTTCCGCTGGGGTCTGGTCCGCTGAACCGTCGTGACGTGCAGAGATGCGGGGGAATGAAGATCCCCGCCCGCCCTGTGGCGGGCGGGGCGGCATGGCTTCCCGCACTCCGCCCGGTGCCACGGCGGCCCGATTACCCGCGCGGTGCCGCATCCTTGAGGCATGGAGTTCCTCGGGGACGGGTCGGTCGGGCACGAGGGGAGGGCGCACGAGATGACTGCCGGCGCACCTGCCGCGCATAACGCTTCAGTGCACAAGCGTGGACCTGATGCCGCGGATCGCGTGGCGTCAAGGCACCATGGTCCGATGCGCGATGACGGGAAGCAGGAGATCGGCGCTCTCGTCGCACGCGCCGTCGAAGGAGACCGGCAGGCCACCCATGACCTGCTGGCCCACGTGCATCCACTCGCCCTGCGCTACTGCCGCACCCGGCTCTCCCGGCTGCCCGGCGACGCCCGGCACTTCGTCGAGGACCTGGCGCAGGAGGTCTGTGTCGCGGTGCTGTGCGCACTGCCCCGCTACCGCGACACCGGGAAGCCCTTCGAGGCGTTCGTCTTCGCCATCGCCGGTCACAAGGTCGCCGATCTGCAGCGGGCCGCGATGCGGCACCCGGGCAGCACGGCGGTGCCGTCGGACGAGATGCCCGAGCAGCCGGACGATTCGCTGGGCCCCGAGGAGCGGGCGCTGCTGAGCAGCGACGCCGAGTGGGCCAAGAAGCTGTTGGCCAATCTGCCCGAGCACCAGCGGGAGCTGGTGCTGTTGCGGGTGGCGGTGGGGCTGACGGCGGAGGAGACCGGGCAGATGCTGGGGATGTCGCCGGGCGCGGTGCGGGTCGCCCAACACCGGGCGCTGAGCAGGCTGCGGGCGCTGGCCGAGCAGTAGGCCGCGGTGGGCGCGGGGCCGTATTTCCTGGTGGGCGTTGCCGTCGCGCGGCGGGAAGTCGCCGTAGGAACGTACGGGTGATGAGCCCCTCATTGCTCGTGGGTTAGGACACTCCACAAGGCCGTTAGCATGGGAGTCCGCGCTGAGGCAAGAGCATTGGGGAAGGTGTCATGAGTGACAACGTCGAGGGTATGCCCGCCAAATTCGCCATGCTCGGGCTGACGTACGACGATGTGCTGCTGCTGCCCGGTGCCTCGGAGGTGCTGCCGAACGCCGTGGACACCGCGTCCCGCGTCTCGCGGAACGTCCGGGTGAACATCCCGCTGCTCTCGGCCGCCATGGACAAGGTCACCGAGGCGCGGATGGCGATCGCCATGGCGCGGCAGGGTGGCGCGGGCGTGCTGCACCGCAACCTGTCGATCGAGGACCAGGCCAACCAGGTCGACCTGGTCAAGCGCTCCGAGTCCGGCATGGTCACCGACCCGATCACGGTCCGGCCGGACGCGCCGCTGACGGAGGCGGACGCGCTCTGCGCGAAGTTCCGGATCAGCGGGGTGCCGGTCACCGACGCCGCGGGCAAGCTGCTGGGCATCGTGACCAACCGCGACATGGCCTTCGAGATGGACCGCAGCCGTCAGGTCCGCGAGGTCATGACGCCGATGCCGCTGGTCACCGGCAAGGTCGGCATCTCCGGCGAGGACGCCATCGAGCTGCTGCGCCGCCACAAGATCGAGAAGCTGCCGCTGGTCGACGACGCGGGCGTGCTCAAGGGCCTGATCACGGTCAAGGACTTCGTGAAGGCGGAGAAGTACCCGAACGCGGCCAAGGACGCCGAGGGCCGGCTGATCGTCGGCGCCGCGGTGGGCGTCGGCGACGCGGCGTACGACCGGGCGCAGGCGCTGGTCGAGGCGGGCGCGGACTTCCTGGTCATCGACAGTGCGCACGGTCACAGCCGGGGCATCCTCGACATGATCGCCAAGGTCAAGTCCAACATCAACGTCGATGTCGTCGGCGGCAACGTCGCCACCCGCGACGGCGCCCAGGCGCTGATCGACGCGGGTGTGGACGGCGTGAAGGTCGGCGTCGGCCCCGGTTCGATCTGCACCACGCGGGTGGTCGCCGGCATCGGCGTCCCGCAGGTCACCGCGATCTACGAGGCCGCGAAGGCGTGCCACTCGGCGGACGTGCCGCTGATCGGCGACGGCGGTCTGCAGTTCTCCGGCGACATCGCGAAGGCGATCGCGGCGGGCGCGGACACCGTGATGCTGGGCTCGCTGCTGGCCGGCTGCGAGGAGTCGCCGGGCGAGATGGTCTTCGTCAACGGCAAGCAGTTCAAGTCGTACCGGGGCATGGGCTCGCTGGGCGCGATGCAGTCCCGCGGTCAGGCGCGGTCGTTCTCGAAGGACCGCTACTTCCAGGACAACGTGCTGTCCGAGGACAAGTTGGTGCCGGAGGGCATCGAGGGCCAGGTGCCCTACCGCGGTCCGCTGTCGTCGGTCGCGCACCAGCTCGTCGGCGGTCTGCGGGCCTCCATGGGCTACGTGGGCTCCGCGGACATCCCCGAGCTCAAGGAGAAGGGCCAGTTCGTGCGGATCACCGCGGCGGGCCTGAAGGAGAGCCACCCGCACGACGTCCAGATGGTCACCGAGGCCCCGAACTACGCGCGGAGCTGAACGGCTCTCCGTAAGGGAGTAGCGGCCGGATGCGCCCCCAGTCTTCCCCGTCGGGGATACTGGGGGCGTATCCGTAGGAAGGCAGAACCAGTGACTGAGATCGAGATCGGGCGCGGCAAGCGCGGCCGCCGGGCATACGCGTTCGACGACATCGCCGTGGTACCCAGTCGGCGCACCCGCGACCCGAAGGAGGTCTCGATCGCCTGGCAGATCGATGCCTACCGCTTCGAGCTGCCGTTCCTGGCGGCTCCAATGGACTCGGTGGTCTCGCCGCAGACCGCGATCCGCATCGGTGAGCTGGGCGGCCTCGGCGTGCTCAACCTCGAAGGGCTGTGGACCCGTTACGAGGACCCCGAGCCGCTGCTGGCGGAGATCGCGGAGCTGGACGGCGCCACCGCCACCAAGCGGCTCCAGGAGATCTACGCCGCGCCGATCAAGGAGGAGCTGATCGGGCAGCGGATCAAGGAGGTGCGCGAGGCCGGTGTGGTCACCGCCGCGGCGCTCTCCCCGCAGCGCACCGCGCAGTTCTCCAAGGCGGTCGTGGACGCGGGCGTGGACATCTTCGTGATCCGCGGGACGACGGTCTCCGCCGAGCACGTCTCCAGCGCCGCCGAGCCGCTGAACCTCAAGCAGTTCATCTACGAGCTGGACGTGCCGGTGATCGTCGGCGGTTGCGCGACGTACACCGCGGCGCTGCACCTGATGCGGACCGGCGCGGCGGGCGTGCTGGTCGGCTTCGGCGGCGGGGCCGCGCACACGACGCGGAACGTGCTGGGCATCCAGGTGCCGATGGCGACCGCGGTGGCCGACGTCGCGGCGGCCCGCCGGGACTACATGGACGAGTCCGGCGGCCGGTACGTGCACGTGATCGCCGACGGTGGCGTGGGCTACTCCGGCGACCTGCCGAAGGCGATCGCCTGTGGCGCGGACGCGGTGATGATGGGCTCGCCGCTGGCGCGGGCGACGGACGCGCCGGGCCGCGGCCACCACTGGGGCATGGAGGCGGTCCACGAGGACGTGCCGCGCGGCAAGCGGGTCGACCTCGGTGCGGTCGGCACGACGGAGGAGATCCTGTGCGGGCCGTCGACGACGCCGGACGGGACGATGAACTTCTTCGGGGCGTTGCGGCGGGCGATGGCGACGACGGGGTACTCGGAGCTCAAGGAGTTCCAGCGGGTTGAGGTGACCGTCGCTCCGCGGCGGTAGTCGCCCCACGATTTCGGCTCTCCCGCCGCCGGGGTTGCTCTTCTCGCCTTCGGCGAAGGGGTGTTGGGGTGGGGGAGAGGTGAAAGCCCGGCTGCGCGTTGCGCGGCCGGGCTTCGTCGTTGGCGCCCCGGTGTGGGTGTCAGAGGCGGTGGGCGGCGCCGGTGGGGGTGGCGCCTCGGGTGTCCAGGAGGAGTTGGGCTTTGACGGCCAGGCCCTGGAGGTCGTAGGTGCGGTGGGGCTGGAGGAGCACCGTCAGGTCGGCGGCGGAGGCGGCCTCGTAGAGGGAGTCGGCGCGGGGGACGGGGCGGCCGGCGACGTCCCAGTGGGGGACGTGGGGGTCGTGGTAGCTGAGGTGGGCGCCGAGGCGGCGGAGGCGGGCGGCGACCTCGTGGGCGGGGGTGCCGGTGAGGTCGGCGAGGTCGGGCTTGTAGGTGACGCCGAGGAGCAGGATGCGGGCGCCGCGGGCGGACTTGCCGTGTTCGTTGAGGAGGGTGGTGCAGCGCTGGATGACGTAGGCGGGCATCCGGCCGTTGATCTCCTGGGCGAGTTCCACCATGCGGAGCGGTGAGCGGGGCGAACTGCCTTGGGTGGCGGGGTGGTTGGGGTGGAGGGGGGCGGCGTGGCCGCCGACGCCGGGGCCGGGGCGGAAGGACTGGAAGCCGAACGGCTTGGTCTCGGCGCAGCGGATGACGTCCCACAGGTCGACGCCGATCTCGTGGCAGTAGACCGCCATCTCGTTCATCAGGGCGATGTTGATGTGCCGGTAGTTGGTCTCCAGCAGGTGGGCGGTCTCGGCCTCGCGGGGGCCGCGGGCGCGGACGACCTTGTCGGTGAGGCGGCCGTAGAAGGCGGCGGCGGCCTCGGTGCAGGCGGGGGTGAGGCCGCCGATGACCTTGGGGGTGTTGCGGTAGAGGTGGGTGCGGTTGCCGGGGTCGTGGCGGGCGGGGGAGCAGGCGAGGTGGAAGTCGCGGCCGGCGGTGAGGCCGGAGCCGGCCTCCAGCAGCGGGCGCAGGAACTCCTCGGTGGTGCCCGGGTGTCCGGCCGATTCCAGGATGACGGTGGTGTGCGGGCGCAGTCGGGCGGCCAGGGTGCGGGCGGCCTCGGCGAGGGCGGTCAGGTCCGGGGTGCGGTCCTCGTCGGGCGGGGTGGGGGCGCACAGGACGGCGGTGCGGACCCGGCCGAGGGTGGCGGGGTCGGTGGTGGTGCGGAAGCCGGCGGCGAGCAGGCGGCGGATCTCGGCGGCGGAGAGCGGGCCGCCGGCGCCGGCCAGGGCGGCCGCGCGGGGGTCGGGGTCGTAGCCGAGGGTGGCCAGGCCGGCGGCGGTGGCGGCCTGGGCGAGGGGGAGACCCAGGTGTCCGAGTCCGATGACGGCGAGGTCTGCGGGCATGCTGCGGCCGTCCTTCCCGAGCGATGGTTTCAGGTCCCTGCGCGGTGGCCTCCCGGCGTCCGGTCCGGCGGGAGGGCGGGCCGGATACCAAAAGGTCATAAGTAGACTAAGCGGATATTTGACCCAGAATGGGTATTGGTGGACCAAGGTGGCCGGGTGTTGCCACCACGAGCGGACGGTGGTTGCCGGAACCAGGCGCGGACAGAATCGACGGACGGGGGTCCGGCTCCGAATCACAGCGGGAGGCAGTGGTGAAGACAGCGACACTCGGACCGGCGCAGCGCGCCAAGGCACTCACCCAGATGGCGGAGCGAGAACTGGACGTCCTGGTGGTCGGCGGCGGGGTCGTCGGTGCCGGTACGGCGCTGGACGCCGCGACCCGCGGGCTGGACACCGGGCTCGTCGAGGCCCGGGACTGGGCGTCGGGCACCTCCAGCCGGTCGAGCAAGCTCATCCACGGCGGCCTGCGGTACTTGGAGATGTTGGACTTCGCGCTGGTGCGGGAGGCGTTGAAGGAGCGCGGGCTGCTGCTCCAGCGGCTGGCGCCGCATCTGGTCAAGCCGGTGCCGTTCCTGTATCCGCTGCAGCACCGGGGCTGGGAGCGCCTCTACGCGGGCTCCGGGGTGGCGTTGTACGACGGGATGTCGGTCTCCTCCGGGCACGGCCGGGGGCTGCCCGTCCACCGGCACCTCTCGCACCGCCGGGCGCTGCGGGTGGCGCCCTGCCTGAAGAAGGACGCGCTGGTGGGCGCGTTGCAGTACTACGACGCGCAGATGGACGACGCGCGCTACGTCACCACCCTGGTGCGGACCGCGGCCGCCTACGGGGCCCAAGTCGCCAACCGGGCACGGGTGGTGGGGTTCCTGCGTGAGGGCGAGCGGGTGGTCGGCGCGCGGGTGCAGGACGTCGAGAGCGGGGCGGAGCACGAGATCCGGGCCCGACAGATCGTCAACGCGACCGGCGTGTGGACCGATGACACCCAGGCGCTCATCGGGGAGCGCGGTCAGTTCCACGTCCGCGCCTCCAAGGGCATCCACCTGGTCGTCCCCAAGGACCGGATCCACTCGACGACCGGGCTGATCCTGCGCACGGAGAAGAGCGTGCTGTTCGTCATCCCCTGGGGGCGGCACTGGATCATCGGCACCACGGACACCGACTGGGACCTGGACAAGGCGCACCCGGCGGCCTCCAGCGCCGACATCGACTACCTGCTGGAGCACGTGAACACGGTGCTGGCCACGCCGTTGACCCGGGACGACGTGCAGGGCGTCTACGCCGGGCTGCGGCCGTTGTTGGCCGGTGAGTCGGACGCCACCAGCAAGCTGTCGCGGGAACACACCGTCGCGCACCCGGTGCCCGGTCTGGTGGTCATCGCGGGCGGCAAGTACACCACGTACCGGGTGATGGCCAAGGACGCGGTGGACGAGGCGGTGCACGGGCTGGACGCCCGGGTCGCGGAGTGCGTCACCGAGGACGTGCCGCTGGCCGGCGCGGAGGGCTACCGGGCGCTGTGGAACGCGCGGGCCCGGATCGCGGCCCGCACCGGGTTGCACGTGGCCCGCATAGAGCATCTGCTGAACCGCTACGGCTCGCTGGCCGAGGAGCTGTTGCAACTGGTGGTGGCCGACCCCACGTTGGGCCGGCCGCTGGCCGCCGCCGACGACTACCTGCGCGCCGAGGTCGTCTACGCCTGCACGCACGAGGGCGCCCGGCACCTCGACGACGTGCTGACCCGGCGCACCCGGATCTCCATCGAGACCTTCGACCGCGGCACCCGCAGCGCCCGGGAGGCCGCCGAGCTGATGGCGCCGGCCCTGGGGTGGGACAGCGCGCAGATCGAGAAGGAGGTCGCGCACTACCAGAAGCGGGTGGAGGCGGAGCGCGAGTCGCAGCGTCAGCCGGACGATCTGACGGCGGATGCGGCCCGGTTGGGCGCGCCGGACATCGTGCCGCTGTCGTAGCGGGCGGTTTCTCAGGAGTGGCGGGTCCGGGCGGTGCGGGGCGGGCAGAACTCGGCGGTCAGGACGGCGGTGCCGTCGGTGTGGCTGGCCGGGGCGTCGGTGTTGACCCGGTAGCTGACCAGGTGCCGGCCGTCGGCGGTGCCGGCGGTCTGCGCGTAGGAGCCGCTGATGTCGCCGTTGTGGCCCCAGACCGTCACGCCGCAGGGCAGGTGGGTGGCGTAGAGGCCCATGCCGTAGGCGCCGTCGGTGGCCTTCTCGCTGCGCAGTTCGGACATCTGGCGGGGCGCCAGGAGCCTGCCGCCGAGCAGCGCGGCGAAGAACCGGTTGAGGTCGCCGAGGGTGGTGATCATCTCGCCGGCGGCGCCGGCCCGGCTGGGGTCGAAGGCGGTGCTGTCCACCCGGCGGCCGTCGATCCGGGAGTAGCCGCGCCCGTGCGGGGTGGGCAGCGCGGGGCTGTTGCCGGGGAACGAGGTGTCGCGCAGGCCGTACGGGACCAGGATGCGGCGGCGTACCTCCTCGGCGTACGGGTGCCCGGTGACGGCCCGGATGACCAGGCCGAGGACCAGGTAGTTGGTGTTGGAGTAGGCGTAGGCGGTGCCGGGGGCGGCGGTCGGGGGGTGGGCGAGCGCGATCCGCAGCAGCTCGGTCGCGGTGTAGTGGTCGTAGCGGTGGGCGGGGAAGCCGGTGCCGGACAGCTGGGTGGCGAGGCGGGGGTCGTCGGTGTAGTTGAACAGGCCGCTCGTGTGGTCGAGCAGTTGGCGGACCGTCACCCGGCGCAGATCGCTCCCGTCGTGCGGTCCCGAGCGCGGCACGCCGGGCGGCAGGTGGTCGGCGGCCCGGCCGTCCAGCGACAGTTGGCCCTCGCCGACGAGTTGCAGGACCACCGTGGCGATGAGGGTCTTGGTGAGGCTGCCCGCCCGGAAGTGGTCCGGCCGGCGCATCTTCCGGCCGTTGCGCAGATCGGCGACGCCGGCCGCGGCGAACCGGGACGCGGACAGGCGGCCGCCCCGGGTGACCAACGAGGCCGCGCCGGGGGCGCCGTCGGCGACCAGGCGGTGCAGCGCGGCCGTCGCCGCGGCCGGCGACGGCGCGGCCCCCGGGGACGGAACGGAGGTGAAGGGAATGCTCGAACACGCCGTCAGGCCCAGGGCGGCCAGGGCAGACAGGGCGGCCCGCGCGGCGGTGCGCGGGGCGGGGCTGAGGGGCAAAAAGAACTCCCGTCGTCGGGGCCATCATGACGGGTGTGTGACGGCCTCCCGAATCCACCCGGGCCTTCCGCACGGCTGTGGATGAGGGAGAATGAAGGCTCTGCCAGGGTGGGTTGTCCGAGTTGGGCCAGTTTGGCGATCGATGGAGAATCGAGAGTGCCAACTCGGCTGGATTGCAGAGGGGATTCAGTGGGCGACGAGGTCGAGATGGACGGCAAGGAGGGCAGGCTGCTCGCCGGCCGGTACCGGCTCGCCGATGTTCTCGGCCGGGGCGGCATGGGCACCG
Organism: Streptomyces sp. WZ-12; assembly: GCF_028898845.1. Taxonomy (NCBI): domain Bacteria; kingdom Bacillati; phylum Actinomycetota; class Actinomycetes; order Kitasatosporales; family Streptomycetaceae; genus Streptomyces; species Streptomyces sp. WZ-12. Next base: position 5,154,115 of record NZ_CP118574.1, read on the forward strand.
TCTGGCGGGCCGGTGACGAGGTGCTGGGCCGCACGGTCGCGGTCAAGGAACTGCGCTTCCCCGGCGGGGTCGAGGAGGACGAGAAGCGCCGCCTGATCACCCGCACCCTGCGCGAGGCCAAGGCGATCGCCCGGATCCGCAACAACGGCGCGGTGACGGTCTACGACGTGGTCGACGAGGACGACCGGCCGTGGATCGTGATGGAGCTGGTCGAGGGCCGCTCGCTGGCCGAGGTCATCCGCGACGACGGTGCGCTCACGCCGCGCCGCGCCGCCGAGGTGGGTCTGGCGGTGCTCGACGTGCTGCGTGCCGCCCACGGCCAGGGCATCCTGCACCGCGACGTGAAGCCGTCCAACGTGCTGATCTCCGACGACGGCCGGGTCGTGCTCACCGACTTCGGCATCGCCCAGGTCGAGGGCGACCCGTCGGTGACGTCGACCGGCATGCTGGTCGGCGCGCCCTCGTACATCTCGCCGGAGCGGGCCCGCGGGCAGAAGCCCGGCCCGCCGGCCGACCTGTGGTCCCTGGGCGGCCTGCTGTACGCCTGCGTCGAGGGCTCCCCGCCGTACGACAAGGGGTCGGCGATCGCCACCCTCACCGCGGTGATGACCGAGCCGGTCGAGCCGCCCAAGAGCGCCGGGCCGCTGGAGGACGTGATCTACGGCCTGTTGGTGAAGGACCCGGCGGGCCGGCTGGACGAGGCGGCGGCGCGGGCGCTGCTGCTGGAGGTCATCCACGCCCCGGAGCCCAAGCCGGAGCCGCCGGCGGACGCGACCCGGGCGATGGCGCTGCCCACGGTGCCGGCCGATCCCGCGGAGCGGTCGGCCGCCAAGGCCACCAAGCCCGTCAAGGGCGCGGCCAAGTCCCGGGCGCCGAAGAAGCCGAAGGCGAGGCCGGCGGCCGGGGCTGCCGCGGCGGCCGGCGCGGCGGCGGAGGCCGCACAGGAGGCGCACGCGCCGAACGGGGCGCGGACGGACGGCGGTTCGGCCCGTGCGGCGGCGGTGCGAGAGTCCGCCGAGGGGCCGGCCGCGACGCGAGGGACCGCCGGGAAGGCGCCGGCGAACGGCGCTCCGGCCCGTACCGGGTTCGACGCCGACGCCGCCAAGGAGCGGGTGCGCGCCGCGCTGACGTCGGTGCGGAACGCCGCGGCCGCGGTGCGTTCGGAGTCCAGACCCGGTGACGGGGACGGTCGTCCCGCTCCGCCGCGCGCGTCGGTGACCGATGTCGTCCCACGCCGCACGCTGATCGTCGGGGTGGTCGTGGTCGTCGTCGTCCTCGGGACGCTGCTGGCCCTGGCGTTCAGCGGCGACGACGGCGGCACCGCCAAGAAGAGCGGCGCGTCGGCGGCCGCGAGCACGCCCGCGACGGAGTCCGCCGCGGCCAGCAAGGACGCGGGCACCGACGGCCCGGGCACGCCCGGCGGCCGGACGCCGGGCGGCCAGGACGGCAAGCCCGGCGCCGGGAAGAAGGACGGGGCGGCGCTCCCGGACGGCTACGCGCAGGTCGCCAACGGCGGCTTCCACTTCAAGATGGCGATGCCCAAGGGCTTCAAGCAGACCGCCACCGCCGGGACGAACTCCGGCGCCATCTACAGCGCCTCCGGCGGCTTCCCGCGCGTCCAGGTCGACTTCAACGACTCACCGGGCAAGGACGCCGCGGCGTCCTGGCGCGCCCTGGAGCCCAACGTGGCCAGCTCCAGCGACTCCTACCACCTGCTCGGCATCAAGTCGGTGGACTGGCGCGGCTATCCGACCGTCGCGGACTGGTCGTTCACCCGCCACCAGGGCGGCGAGGACGTGCGGGTCCTCAACCGCGGCTTCCGCGCCGACGACCAGCACGGCTTCGCCATCATGGTCACCTGCAAGGCGGACGCCTGGGACGGCGCGGAGTGCCGGCAGTTGCGCGACACCGCGTTCCGTACCTTCGCGGTGCAGGACTGAGCTCGTGCCGGGCAGTCCCTGCGCCGGGCCGACACCGTGCCGGGCTGAGCCCCTGTCGGACTGATCCTCCGCACGCCTGACTCCTTGTCGGGCCGACCGCAGTGCCGGCGCGCTCGTCCGCGGGCCCGCCTCCCCGCCGCGGGGCGGACGCCTGCGCGCGGCGCGGCCCGGCGGGCTCAACTGTCAGTGCCGCGCCGTATCGTGAGAAGTCCAGCGCCGGTCCGCATCGCACAGCGGCCGGGGCGGCGCACGCTGAGGGGAGGCGCGTCGTGGAGCAGCATCCGAGGGGGGCGTACCCCTCGCCGTCCGGGGTTCAGGGGCGCCTGCTCGCCGAGCGCTACCGCCTGTCGGCGCCGCCCGGTGACGAGGCCTCCCACGGCGAGGCGTTCGCCGGGCACACCGGCCCGCTCCGGGCGTTCGACACCTACAGCGGGCAGGCCGTGGCCGTCCGGCAGGTGCCGCTGCCGGAGGTGGTGGAGGCCGAGGTGCCGGCCGCGGACGGGGAGTTCACGGACGGCCGGTTCCCGGATGGCGCGTTCACGGACGGGCGGGCGCAGGACGGCTTCGGCGGCGGTGGCCGCGGGGCGTTCGGCGGCCCGGGCGGTCCGGCGGGCGCCGACCGCACCCCCCGGGACCCGGCCGTCCGCCGCGCCCTCTGGGCCGCCACGGCCGCCGCCCAACTCCCCGACCACCCGCTGCTGGAGCAGGTCTTCGACGTCTTCGCGCAGGACGGCGGCCTGTGGATCGTCGGCGAACTCCTGCCCGCCCGCCCGCTGTCCGCGCTGCTCGACGGGCGGACGCTCGGCCCGCACCGCGCCGCGGAGATCGCCGCCGATCTGCTGACCGCGCTGCGCGCCCTGCAGGCGCACGGCTGGAGCCACCGCAATGTCACCGCCGACACGGTCCTGGTCTGTGACGACGGCCGGGCGGTGCTGACGGGGCTGGCGGCCGGCGCGGCCCAGGAGGCGCTGTGCGGGTACGACCCGATGCCCAAGGAGCCGGCGGCGGCGGTGGTTTCGCTGGTCAAGGTGGGCGGCGGGGAGGCGGCCGTCGACGGCGCGGCGGGCGCGGGGCTGACCGGGCTCGCCGCCGAGCGGGCCCGCCAGGCGCGGCTGGCGATGGTCGGCCCGGTCACCGAGCGCTGGGCGCCGGAGCGGGCCGGGCCGGTGGGCGGCGACGACGGGCCGGCGGGGCCGGCCGCCGATCTGTGGGCGATGGGCGCCCTGTTGTTCCGCGCGGTGCAGGGCCGGCCGCCGTTCCCGGAGGAGAGCGCCGCCGAGCTGGTCCGGCTGGTGGGCGCGCGGCCGCCCGCCGAGGCCGGGGAGGCCGGGGCGCTGCGCCCGGTCATCGAGGAGCTGCTGTGCCGGGATCCGGCCGGGCGGCCGGCGCCCGAGGAACTGCGCGGCCGGCTACGGGCGCTGGTGCGGACGGCGCCGGAGCCCGATCTGGGCCGCCGGCTGGTGACCCTGCCGGCGCTGGAGGGGCCCGCGGACCCGCGCCGGCTGCCGATCCTCCGCCGCCGGGGCGAACTGGTCCGCCAGGGGCGCACGAAGCGTTTCCGGGGCGGTCAGGAACGGCCGGGGGGTGCCTTTGCGGGCCGGGCGGCGACCGCCCCCCGGCCGCGGTCCGCACCGTCCCGTTCTCTCAAGTCCCCTCTCTCCGGTGGGCGTTCGGCCGCTCCGACGCGGGAGTCCGCGGAGCTGCTGGGGCAGGTCGCGGTCGGGCCGGTGCCGCAGCGGGCGCGCGAGCGGGGGGCGCGGGCGCCGCGCAGTCTGGGGCGGGTACTGCTCGCCGCGATCCTGCTGATGGTGGTGGCCGGGATCGCCTACGCCGTGGTGTTCCTGCCCAAGTCCGGGGCGGACGCGGCGGGTGGGCCGTCGGGTGCGGACCTCTCCGGCACCTCGGGCGGCGCCCCCGGCAGCAGCCCCGCCCCCTCACCCGGCCAGGGCGACGGCACCGACGGCAAGGGCGCCGGCCGCACGCCGGGCTCCGGCGAGCCGCAGACCACCGCCCCCGGGACGGTCGCCCCGGGGTTCGAACTCCGCGCGGACCCCGCCGGGTTCCGGATCGCGGTGCGCAAGGGTTGGCAGCGCCGCCCCGGCACGGACCACGGCCGGGTGCGCTACGCCGGCGGGGGCTACGAGCTGCTGGTGGTCCCCGGCCGCGACGCCACCGCGCAGTTCGGCACCGACCCGTCGGCCTACCAGCAGGACACCGAGCCCGAGTTGGCGGCCTACCGCGCCGCCAGCTGGTCGGAGATATCCGGGCAGCGGCGGATCGACGTGGGGCAGACGGCGATGGCCGAGGCCACCTTCACCTGGAAGGACGGCGACGGCCGCCCGGTCTACGCCCGCAACCTCGCGATGATCCGCGACGGCCGCTACCACGTCGTCCTGGCCATGGGCCCGGAGTCCGGCCGGGCCGAGGTGGACCGGCTGTACTCGGAGGCGAGCAGCTCCTACCGGCCCACATAGCGGTACGCAGCGCATGGTCGGGTCGCCACGGGTACGCCCTAGGCCCCGCCGAACCGCTCCCGCAGCTCCTGCTTGAGCACCTTGCGCAGGGTCGCGCCGCGCGGCAGTTCCGGCAGCACCTCCAGCCGCTCCGGCAGCTTGTGCCGGGCGAGCCCCTGGGCGAGCAGATGGGAGGCGACGGTGCCGAGGGTCAACGCCTCGGCTCCCGGCGGCTGTTCGACCACGGCGCAGACCAGCTCCCCGCGTTCCGGGTCCGGCAGGCCGATGACGGCCGCGTCGGCGATGTCCGGATGCCGGTAGAGGAGGTCCTCGACCTCCCGGGCGGAGACGTTCTCGCCCTTGCGGATGATGATGTCCTTCAGGCGGCCGGTGAGCACCAGGTGGCCGGTGGGCGCGAGGCGGCCGGTGTCGCCGGTGCGGAGGAAGCCGTCGGCGTCGAACGCCCCGGGCTCGTCGAGGTAACCGCGGCAGACCGCCGGGCCGCGCAGCAGTATCTCCCCGGTCCCCGGCGCGATCTTGATCTCCATGCCGGCGGGCGGGCGCCCGTCGGTGGTGGCCAGCAGCTCGGCGTCGTCGCGCGGGTCGCCCATGGTGACCATCGGGGCCTCGGTGAGGGCGTAGCCGTGGGTGAGTTGGCAGCCCAGTTCGGCCACCACCTCGTGGTACAGCGCGGGCGGCATGGGGGCGCCGCCCCCGGCCAGCAGCCGCAGGTCCGGCAACAGCCGCCGGCCGGCGGGGAGTTTGCGCTGCTCGGCGAGGAAGAGGGAGTAGAAGGCGGTGGAGCCGCCGGCGACGGTGACCCGGTGGCGGCGGTAGGGGGCGAGGGCGGCGGGCAGCGCGAAGCGCTCCAGCAGGACGGCCGGGATGCCGTGCCGGAGCAGCATCACGGTGTAGTCGGGGCCGGCGACATGGGCGTACGGGAAGGCCATCGAGCCGACGTCGGCGGGGCCCAGGCGGAGCGCGTCGGCCAGCCACTCACCGGCGGTGCGCAGGCTGCGGTCGGTGTGCAGCACGCCGCGCGGGGCGGCGGTGGTCCCGGAGGTCCAGTAGATCCAGCGGGGCGCGTCGGGGTCGGTGGGCGGCGGGGGCAGGGTGGCCGGGTCGCCGTCCGGCAGGGGGTCGTACGCCTCGATGACGGCCGGCGGTACGGGCAGTTGGCGGGCCAGGCGGTGCGCCGTCGCGGTGGGGTCGACGCCGCGCCGGGCGCCGGGGACGAGGACGAAGGCGGCGCGGGTGCGGCGCAGCACCTGGCCCAGTTCGTGGTCGCGGTAGAGCGGCAGGACCGGGCTCTGCACCGCGCCGAGCCGGGCCAGGGCGAGGCTGATCAGCACCGTCTCGATGCGGGTGGGCAGTTGCCAGACGACCCGGCTGCCGGGCCCGACGCCGCGCGCGGTCAGCCCGGCGGCGACCCGTTCGGCGCGCTCGCGCAGCGCGCCGAAGGTGATCCGGTGCTCGTCCCGGGCGGCCCGAGCGCCCTGGACGAGGGCGAGGGCGTCGGGCGTGCGGGCGGCGCGCCAGGCGACCAGGTCCCACAGGGTGCTGCCGGTCATGGCGCCCTCCAACAGGTTTCTGACGCTACGTCAGATCGGCTCCCGAGCGTACGGCCCGATGTCTTGTCGGTCCAGGGGGGTGGGTCTAGCCTGGGGCCGGCAGAGAGATCTGACGCTGCATCAGATCGATGGTGCGGCCGATCGACACGGGTGAGGGGAGACCATGGCGCAGTCGACGGAGCCGCCGGGCGCCACCGGCGTCGACGACCGGGCGGGCGGGCCGGCGCACCGCGGCGCGGCCCGGCCCCCGGCACGGCACCGGGACCGGGACCGCTAGTGGACCTCAGTTACACCGAGGAGGAGGAAGCCTTCAGGGCCCGGTTGCGGGCCTGGCTCGCCGAGGTGCTGCCGAAGCTGCCGCCGGGGCCCGCGGCCACCGACTGGCCCGGCCGGCGGGCGTACGACGCGGCCTGGCAACGGATGTTGTACGACGCCGGGTACGCCGGGCTGCACTGGCCGGTCGACGCCGGCGGGCGGGGCGCCACCCCCACCCAGCACCTGATCTTCCTGGAGGAGACCGAGCGGGCCGGCGCCCCGTACGTCGGCGCCAACTTCGTCGGGCTGCTGCACGCCGGCCCCACCATCGCCGCCGAGGGCACCGCCGCCCAGCGGGCCCGCTGGCTGCCGCCGATCCTGCGCGGCGAGGAGATCTGGTGCCAGGGCTTCAGCGAGCCGGACGCCGGCTCCGACCTGGCCGCGCTGCGCACCCGGGCGGTGCGGGACGGCGACGACTACGTGGTGACCGGCGCCAAGGTCTGGACCTCGCACGCCGAGGTCGCCGACTGGTGCGAACTGCTCGTCCGCACCGACCCCGACGCTCCCCGGCACCGCGGCATCAGTTGGTTGGCGATGCCGATGGACGCGCCCGGAGTGACGGTGCGGCCGCTGCGGACGCTGGCCGGCTCCACGGAGTTCGCCGAGGTCTTCCTCGACGAGGTCCGGATTCCGGTCGCCCACCGCATCGGTGCCGAGCACGACGGCTGGCGGGTGACGATGGTGACGCTCTCCTTCGAGCGCGGCACCGCCTTCGTCGGCGAGGTGGTGGCCTGCCGCCGGGTGCTCGCCGAACTGGCCCGCGCCGCCCGCGCCAACGGCCGCTGGGACGACGCGGTGCTGCGCCGCCGACTGGGCCGGCTGAACGCCGAGTTCGCCGCGCTGTGGCGGCTGACCCAGTGGAACGTCAGCGAGAGCATGGGACTCCCCCCTGGTCGAGCGGACGCGGGACCTCGGGGGAACACCGGCGGCGTCCCGGGCACCGGCGGCTCGGTCTTCAAGCTGCGCTACTCGCACGCCCGCCAGGAGCTCTACGACGCGGCGGCCGAGGTGCTCGGCGGGCGGGCGCTGGACGCCGACCACCCCTGGGTCACCGACCGGCTCTCCGCCCTGGCGTACACCATCGCCGCGGGCACCTCGCAGATCCAGCGGAACATCGTCGCCGAGCGGATACTCGGCCTGCCGAAGGGGCGGTGAGGGGTGGGTGCGCTTCCAACTCGACGCGGACCAGCGGGCGTTGCGGGACGGTACCCGGGAGCTGCTGGCCGGCCGCTTCGACCGGGACCGCCTGCGCGCGGCCGTCGACGCCCCGGCGCTGGACCGTCGTCTGTGGCGGGAGCTGGCCGCCGCCGGCCTCTTCGCGCTGCGGTTGCCGGAGGCCGACGGCGGTGTCGGACTGGGGCTCCCGGAGGCCGTCGTGGTCTTCGAGGAGGCCGGCCGGGCGCTGCTGCCGGGGCCGCTGGTGGCCGGGCTGCTGCTGGCGGGGGCGGTGGACGGGGCGGCCACCGGCGAGCGGGTCGTCGGCCTGTGCGACGCCGCGGCCGACCCGGTGTACTGGGAACACCCGGCCGACTGCGACGCGTTGGTCCTCCTGGAGGCGGGGGAACCGGGCCGTGCCGGTCGGGCCTACCGCTGCGCGCCCGCCGAGGTCGGCCGTGCCCCGCTCGCCTCCGTCGACCCGCTGACCCCGCTGGCCCGCGTCCTCGACCCGCCGCGCACCGCCCCGCTCGCCGGCCTGGACGCGGCGCGGCTGCGCCGGGAGGCGGCGCTGCTGACCGCCGCCCAGCAACTGGGCAGCGCGGCCCGCACGGTGGAGCTGGCCGTGGAGCACGCCCGCCGGCGCACCCAGTTCGGCGCGGCCATCGGCTCGTTCCAGGCGGTGAAGCACCTGTGCGCGGAGATGCTGGTCCGCGCCGAGTTGGCCCGGGTCGCGGTCTATGCGGCGGCGGTCACCGGTGACGCCCTCGACGCCGTGGGCGCCAAGCTGTTGGCGGACGAGGCCGCGGTGCGCAACGCCCGGGACTGCCTCCAGGTGCACGGCGGGATCGGCTTCACCTGGGAGGCCGATGCCCATCTGCACCTCAAACGGGCCTGGTTGAGGGCCGAGAGCTGGGGCGGCGCGCGGGAGGCGGAGGAGCGGCTGGCGGACGCCTTGGTGAGGGAGTGACGGAGCGTGCCGGCGCCCGTCGTTGCTCACGGAGCGTCGCAAGAACGGCAATGTCAGACTCTGGCACCCGCGGTGCGAAATGTCGGAACCCGCACGCATAAGTTGTCATGCGGGGTCGATATCGGGTTGTGTCCTTGGCGTGACTCGTCGCAGGGGGGAGTCAGCGGCACGCTCGGGTACGCTCCGTGGGGTGCGAGTGGTTCTGTGGCGCAGTAGTTGCGGTGCTGTCCGGCGGATGGCTCCGGGCTCCCGAGTGCGCGCCGCTCGCCGTGGGCCAGGCCCCGACGACCCCCCATGTTCGACTCCCCGCGCTGTGCGTCGCACAGTATGCCGCACGCATACTCCCTTGCGCTGGAATATGCCCGAAGCGGTTGTTGCGGTGACTGAACGTCAACCATGCTGTGCTTCGCCGGAGTCACGCACCGTGACTCCGTGGAGGCGCGAGGCGATGTTTCCGCCGGTTCGGATGGTGTGAGCGGTGCAGGTGCTTCAGGTGCAGTTGGAAGTGCGGCCCGACCCCTCGGAAGTGGGGCGGGCCCGGCGGTGGGCCAGGTCGAGGCTCGCGGGATCGGGCATAGGGGCGGACGAACCGCTCGCCGAGACGCTGATCCTGCTGATCTCCGAGCTGGTCACCAACGCCGTGGTGCATACCGGTGCGTCGGCCCGGGTGCGGCTGTGCTTCTCGGGCAGTGGTGCCGTGGTGGGCACCGTGCGGGTCGAGGTGGTGGACACCAGCGCGCGTCCGCCGCGGCCGCGGCACGCCGACGGCGAGGACACCAACGGCCGCGGGCTGGAGTTGGTCGACGGCCTTGCGGACCGCTGGGGTTGGCAGCACGAGGGTGCCGGCAAGCGGATCTGGTGCGAGGTGGACCGCGGGCAGGCGCTGCTGATGGCGACCGGCGCGGACCTTGGAGCGTATGACCCGCATTGCGCCGCGACAAATCGGGCGTAAGCCGCTGAATCGGTTCGCCAGGCGCGGAATTAGTCCAGACCAGGTGTTGACGTGGCGTGGTCCGGTGATCACTCTTGGGGGAGCGATGCCGCCGTGAGGGGACGTCAAGGCCACAGTGGGTCGGCACGCCGCGCGTGTGGTGTGCCGGGTGGGGGCCCGGTGTGCCGGGCCCGGGTGCCGTCGCGTCGGACCGGCCGTCCGTCGCGAGGGGCGAGGGACCCGCGGCCTTGACGAGTGCGGATCGCGGCCGGAGCTGGGTGGCGGCCCGCGGTGCCGTGCTCGGGGCGCGCAGCGCGCGCCGCCACCTGGCCGGCCGGGGCGCCGGGTTGGGGTTCACAGCACCGCCACCGGCGCGACCGGGGCGCCGGTGGCGCCGACGAACGGCTCCGCCGGCGCGGACAGCAGGAAGGCGTAGCGGCACTCCTGCGCGCAGGCCCGCGACAGTTCCTCCAGGTTCCAGTTCTGGCCCTGGAGCATGCCCATCTCGACCAGGTGCAAGGCGTGCACCGGCAGCCACAACCCCTCGACCTCCGGCGGGAAGACCTCGAAGGTCAGGGTGTCGTTGGCGACCGCGGCCACCCCGCGGGCGTGGAACCACTCCGGGGCGTGCAGCGAGAGCCCGGGCGACGGGAACGCGTACGCCTCCCGGTCGCCGGCCAGGTAGTGCCTCAGGTGCCCGGTGCGGACCAGGACGACATCGCCGGACCGGACCCGCGCCCCGGCCAACTCCTCGGCGGCGGACAGGTCTTCCGGCGTGACCGCGTGCCCGGGCGGCAGCCGGTCGGCGCCGCGGGCCCGGGCCACGTCCAGCAGCACCCCCCGGGAGACGATCGGGGCGGCCTTCTCGATGCCGACCGCGGTGGCGCCGCGGTGCGCGGTGACGGTGTCGGCGGGCCGGCCGTTGTAGAGCCGGCCGGAGTGCGAGACATGGGCCAGGCCGTCCCAGTGGGTGGCGGCCTGGAGGCCCATGGTGACGGTGTCGTCGGAGGTGGCGACGGTGCCCGGACCGAAGGGCTCGTGGTTGATGGCGACCATGGTGTGCAGCGGGTTGACCCGCCCCGGGATCAGGCCGGTCTGCACGCCGTCGTGCCGGAGCGGCAGCGCGAGGGGGACCCGGCGGCCGCTGCGGACGGTCGCGGCGGCGGCGCGCACCACGTCCGGGGTGATCAGGTTCAGGGTGCCGAGCTCGTCGTCCGGGCCCCAGCGGCCCCAGTTGTTCACGCGCCGGGCGATGTCGTGGAACTCCTGAGGGAGGGGCATGGGGCTCCTTGGGGGAGGCGGCGTGGGCGGCGTCCGGGGTCCCGCGCGGCTCGTGCCGGGGGTCTCGTACGGCTCGTGTGCGGGGTCTTGTGCTCGGCCGGTGCGTGCTCAAAAATCTAACGACCCGTCAGAAACTGTGGGAAGGGGCGCGGCATGGGGAACTTCTTGGCCGGCAAGGTGGTCGCCGTCACGGGGGCCGGCCGTGGCATCGGACGGGCGGTCGCCCTCGCGGCGGCCGCCGAGGGCGCGAAGGTGGTGGTCAACGACTACGGCGTCGCCATCGGGGGCGGCGAGCCCAGCAGCGAGGTCGCGGCGGCGGTGGTCAAGGAGATAACCGCGGCCGGCGGCAGCGCCGTTGCGGTCGCCGACGACGTCTCCACGATGGCCGGCGGGCAGCGGATCGTGGACACCGCGCTCGCCGAGTACGGGCGGATCGACGGCGTGGTGTGCGTGGCCGGCATCCTGCGCGAGCGGATGCTCTTCAACATGTCCGAGGAGGAGTGGGACCCGGTGGTCGCCACCCACCTCAAGGGCACCTTCACGGTCTTCCGCGCCGCCGCGGCCGTGCTGCGCAAGCAGCGGTCCGGCACGCTGATCGGCTTCACCAGCGGCAACCACCAGGGCAGCGTCGCCCAGGCCAACTACGCCTCCGCCAAGGGCGGGATCATCTCGCTGGTGCGCAGCGCGGCGCTGGGCCTGCACAAGTACGGGGTCACCGCCAACGCGGTGGCGCCCGTCGCCCGGACCCGGATGTCGGCCAACGTGCCGATGGAGCTCAAGGAGATCGGGGAACCGGAGGACGTCGCGGCGTTCGTGGTCTACCTGTTGAGCGACCGGGCGCGGGAGGACGGGGTCACCGGGCAGGTCTACACGGTGGCCGGGCCGAAGATCGCGGTGTGGGCCCAGCCCAGGGAGCTGCGCTCCGTTCACGCCGACGAGGGCGGGTGGACGCCGGAGCGGGTCGCCGAGGCGGTGGCGGGGGTGGTCGGGGTCGATCCCATGCCGATGCTGGCGCAGTTGGTGGAGATGGAGCGGGCGGCGAAGGCCGCGGAGCGGCCGAATGTCTAGCGGTGGCCGGCGGGTGGCCGTGGCCCACGTTGCTGGCTTTCCCGCCCCGGCCCCTCCGGCCCGTCCCCTCCCGTTGGTGGGTGGGGGAGGGGTGCGTTGTGGTTGCTGTGGGAGGGAGGGCGTCGGTGTTTGAGGTCGAGGACGAGGCGTTTCGGCGGGAAGCACGGGAGTGGTTGGCGGGGCATGTGGTGGGGGCGTTCGCCGCGTTGGGGGCGGCGGGTGGGCGGGGAGTGCGCATGTGGGGGTGGGGGTCCGCGGGACTGGAGCGGGAGTTGGGGGGGTGGGGGCTGGATCGGGTTGGGGTGGGAGCGGGGGCACGGGGGGTACGGGAACCGGCCGGGTCGTTGGCGCAGCAGGTGGTGTGGGCCGAGGAGTACGCGCGGGCCGGGGCGCCGGGGCGGGTGGGGCACATCGGGGAGAACCTGCTGGCGCCTACGTTGCTCGCCTACGGGGACGAGACGCAGCGGAGGCGGTTCCTGCCGGCCGTGGCGCGGGGCGAGGAGCTGTGGTGTCAGGGATACAGCGAGCCGGGGGCCGGGTCGGACCTGGCGGGGCTGCGGACGGTGGCGGTCCGGGACGGTGACCGGTACCGGATCAGCGGGCAGAAGGTGTGGACCTCGTTGGCCGGGGAAGCCGATTGGTGCTTCGTGCTGGCGCGGACGGAACCCGCGGAGCGGCGGCACCGGGGACTGTCGTTCCTGTTGGTGCCGATGGACCAGCCGGGGCGGATCGAGGTGCGGCCGATCCGGCAGCTGACCGGGACCGCGGAGTTCAACGAGGTGTTCTTCGACGGGGCGGTGGCGCGCGCCGACCATGTGGTGGGCGGTGCGGGCCGGGGGTGGCGGGTGGCGATGGGGCTGTTGGCGCGGGAGCGGGGGGTGTCGACGCTCGTGCAGCAGATCGGGTTCGCGGGGGAGTTGGCGGAGGTGGTGGGGGAGGCGGCGCGGTGCGGGGCGGTGCGGGATCCGGTACTGCGGGAACAACTGGTGGCGCAGTGGGCCGCGTTGAAGGTGATGCGGTGGAACGCGTTGCGGACGTTGGCGGGGGGTGATGCGGGGGCGCCGAGCGTGGCGAAGCTGTTGTGGGGCGGGTGGCACCGGCGGCTCGGGGAGCTGGCGATGGCGGTGCGGGGTGCCGTCGCGGCGGTGGGGCCCGGCGACTGGTCCGCCGAGGAGCCGTATCGACTCGATGCGCTGCAACGGCTGTTCCTGTTCACCCGGGCCGACACGATCTACGGCGGCTCGGACGAGATCCAGCGCAACATCATCGCCGAGCGGGTGCTCGGCCTGCCCAGAGCGGAGCGGGAAATGCCCGGAGCGGAGCGGGAAATGCCCAGAGCGGAGCGGGAATGAGGGGCGTCATATTCGACGGCGAGCAGGTCCGGGTCGTGGGCGATCTTCAGGTGCGCGATCCGGGGCCGGGCGAGGTGCTGGTGGGCGTCCGGGCGGCCGGGTTGTGCCACAGCGACCTGTCGGTGATCGACGGCACGATTCCGTTTCCGGTGCCGGTGGTGCTGGGACACGAGGGCGCGGGGGTCGTCGAGGCCGTCGGGCCGGGTGTGGTGCATGTGGTGCCCGGGGATCATGTGGCGCTGTCGACGCTGGCGAACTGCGGGACCTGCGCGGAGTGCGACCGGGGCCGGCCGACGATGTGCCGCAAGGCGATCGGGATGCCGGGGAAGCCCTTTCGGCGGGGCGGTGCGGAGCTGTTCAACTTCGCCTCCAACTCGGCGTTCGCGGAGCGCACGGTCGTCAAGGCGGTGCAGGCCGTGAAGATCCCGAAGGCGGTGCCGCTGACCTCGGCGGCGCTGATCGGGTGCGGGGTGCTGACCGGCGTGGGGGCGGTGCTGAACCGGGCCCGGGTGGACCGCGGGGAGTCGGTGGTGGTGATCGGGGCCGGCGGGATCGGTCTCAACGTCCTCCAGGGCGCGCGGCTGGCGGGCGCCTCGGTGATCGTCGCGGTGGACGCCAACCCCGCGAAGGAGGCGGTGGCGCGGCAGTTCGGCGCGACGCACTTCGTGGACGCCTCGGCGGTGCGGGACGGCGTGCGGGCGGTGAAGGAGATCCTGCCGACCGGCGCCGACCACGCCTTCGAGTGCGTGGGCAGCACCCGGCTGATCCGGCAGGCGATCGACGTGCTGGACCGGCACGGGCAGGCGGTGCTGCTGGGCGTCCCGCCGGCCGCCGCTGAGGCGTCCTTCCTGGTCTCCTCCTTGTACCTGGACAAGTCCATCCTCGGTTGCCGCTACGGCTCCTCCCGCCCCCAACGGGACATCGCCCTCTACGCCCGGCTGTACGGGGAACGCCGGCTGCTGCTGGACGAGTTGGTGACCGCGACGTACGGGGTCGAGGACTTCGCCAAGGCGGCGGACGACGCGCACCACGGGCGGGTGGCACGGGCGGTGCTGGTGTTCGGGGAGTAGGGGGAGGGGCGGGAGGGAGGATTGGCCCGATCCTGTTGAGCCCTGTCCCTCCGGCCACTCGTCCGGTCACCCACGCCTCGCCGAAGCTGCTGTGGTGACTCACACCTCGCCCGATCTGCCCGTACGCGCCGACGCCGACGCCCCCGCGAGCGCGGGGCCGCCGCCCGGCCCTTCCCCCGCCCGCCGCCGGCGGCCGCACCGGGCCTGGTCGGTCGCCGCCGTCACCTTCCTGACGCTGATCGGCGCGGCCGGCTTCGCCTCGCTGCCCGGCCTGTTGATCGACCCGCTGCACGACGAGTTCCACTGGTCGCGCGGCACCATCGGCTTCGCGGTCTCGGTCAACCTCGCCCTCTACGGGCTGACCGCGCCGTTCGCCGCCGCCCTGATGGACCGCTTCGGCATCCGTCGGGTGGTGGCCGCCGCGCTGACCGTGATCGCGGTCGGCGCCGGCCTCACCGTCTACATGACCGCGAGCTGGCAGCTGATCCTGCTCTGGGGCGTGTTGGTCGGCCTGGGCAGCGGTTCCATGGCCCTGGCGCTGGCCGCGACCGTCACCAACCGCTGGTTCGTCGCCCGCCGCGGCCTGGTCACCGGCGTGCTGACCGCCGCCGGCGCCTCCGGCCAACTGGTCTTCCTGCCGCTGCTGTCGATGATCGTCGAGCGGCACTCCTGGCGTCCGGCCGCGGTGACCGTCGCGCTGGCCGCCCTCGCCGTGGTCCCGCTGGTCTGGCTGCTGCTGCGCGACCACCCGGCGGACGTCGGCGCGCGCCCGTACGGGGCCGAGGAGTTCGTGCCCAAGCCGCCGCCGCGGCACGGTGCCGCCCGCCGGGCCCTGCGCATCCTGGTCTCGTCGGCCAAGACGGGGCCGTTCTGGCTGCTGTCGGGCACCTTCGCGATCTGTGGCGCCACCACGAACGGCCTGGTCAAGACCCACTTCGTGCCGGCCGCCCACGACCACGGCATGCCGATGACGGCGGCCGCCTCGCTGCTGGCCGTGATCGGCATCTTCGACATCGCCGGCACCGTCGGCTCCGGTTGGCTCACCGACCGCTTCGACACCCGCCGCCTGCTCGCCGTCTACTACGGCCTCCGCGGCCTCTCCCTCCTCTTCCTCCCCGTCCTGCTCTCCAACACCGTCCATCCCCCGATGGTCTTCTTCATCGTCTTCTACGGCCTCGACTGGGTCGCGACCGTGCCGCCGACCCTC
Organism: Streptomyces sp. WZ-12; assembly: GCF_028898845.1. NCBI lineage: Bacteria > Bacillati > Actinomycetota > Actinomycetes > Kitasatosporales > Streptomycetaceae > Streptomyces > Streptomyces sp. WZ-12. The sequence continues at coordinate 5,169,428 of NZ_CP118574.1, forward strand.
GCCCTGTGCCGCCTCTACTACGGGGAGGACAGCGCCATCGTCTTCGGCTGGGTCCTCGCCGCCCACCAGGTGGGCGCGGCCCTCATCGCCTACCTGGGCGGCCTGGCCCGCGACGCCTTCGGCACCTACGACCCGGTCTGGTACGTCTCGGGCGCCCTGTGCGCGGTCGCGGCGCTGATGGCGCTGGTGCTCCGGGGGCGGGTGGGGGCGCGTACCTGAGGGGTGCCGGCGGCGGGCGCCCGCCGCCGAGTCCCGGTCCTGAGAGCTGACTCGACGCTGTGGGCGGCGAGTTGGGGACGCCGGTCCCGCGACCTCGCGGCCCTACGGGGCGAGCCGGCCGAAGGCGCCCCGGTGGAAGAGGAGCGGGCCTCGCTCGGCGGAGGTCGGGTCGGTGCCGAGGGCCTCGACGCGGCCGACGACGATGAGGTGGTCGCCGCCGGTGTGGACGGCGTGGATCGTGCAGTCGATCCAGGCGGGGACGCCGGCGAGGCGGGGGGAGCCGGTCGCGGGGGCCGGGGCGTGCCGGACGCCGGCGAACTTGTCGGCGCCGCTGACCGCGAACGCGCGGCACAGCGCGCCCTGTTCGGCGCCGAGGACGTTGACGCAGAACACGCCGGCCCGTGCCAGTCGCGGCCAGGTCGTCGAGGTGCGGCCCACCATGAACGCCACCAGGGGCGGGTCCAGGGAGAGCGCGGCGAAGGACTGGCAGGCGAAGCCGGCCGGGCCCGGCTCGCCGGGGGCCGTGATGATCGTGAGGCCGCTCGCGAAGTGGCCCAGCACGGACCGGAATGCGGCCGGGTCCAAGGGGGCGCGCTCGTCGTCGCGGACGGCGCGCAGCGCGGGGCGGGGCGCGGCGGGGGCGGCGGTGGCCGCCGGCGCGGTGGTGGGGGCGCCTACGGAGCGCAGATAGCGGACGGCCGTGGCCGCCATTCCGGCGTGTCCCATCATGCCCCTCATTGAATCTGATGGAGCGTCAGATCGGAAGGGGTGGGGCGCCACTCGCGCGGGTGGTTCGGTCTGCAAAACAGCGCCTCAGTAAGGGGGTTGGGGGGAGAGGGAGAGCGGCGGCTGGTTCCCGATTGGCTGCCGCGCACGCCTGAGGGGCGGACGGGTGGCTGCCGGGGGCGCACCCGTCATACCCGCGAGGTGTCGAACGTCCCTACGGCCGCCGGAGGGTGAACCGGCCGCGGTGAACGGGCGCGGGCCGGCTCCGTGCCCGCCCGCTCACCTCCCCCGGAACGCGGGCCGGCGGCGCGCCACGAACGAGGCGACGCCCTCCTGCGCGTCCGCCGTCGTCATGTTGATCTCCTGCGCCGCGGCCTCGGCGGCCAGCGCCGTCGCCCGGTCGCCGTCGAGCGAGGCGTTCACCAACTGCTTGGTGAGGGCCAGGGCCCGGGTGGGGCCCGCGGCGAGCCGCTCGGCCCACTCCCGTGCGGCGTCCGCCAACTCGCCGTCCGGGACGACCCGGTTGACCAGCCCCAGGCGCGCGGCCTCGGCGGCCGGCACCGCGTCGCCGAAGAACATCAGCTCCTTGGCGCGCTGCGGGCCGATGAGCCGCGGCAGCAGATAGGCCCCGCCCCCGTCCGGGACCAGGCCGCGGCGCACGAACACCTCGATGAACCGGGCCGATTCGGCGGCCAGCACCAGATCGCAGGCGAACGCCAAGTGCGCGCCGAGCCCCGCCGCGGTGCCGTTGACCGCGGCGAGCACCGGCTTCTCGCAGTCCCACACGGCGGCGACGAGCCGTTGGGCGCCGCCGCGGAGCATCCGCGCGACGTCGCCGGCGACCCGGTCGCCGGTGGCCGGCGCGCCGCGCAGGTCCGCACCGGAGCAGAAGCCCCTGCCGGTGCCGGTGAGCAGCACGACCCGGACGTCGGGGTCGGCGGAGGCGGCGGCGAGGCGGTCGATGAGGCGTTCGCGCATGTCGGGGGTGAGCGCGTTGAGGGCGTCGGGACGGTCGAGGGTGAGCGTGACGACGCCGTTGTCAGTGGCGTGGAGTATCAAGGAATCGACGGGTTCGGCGGCGAGGGCCGCCGGGGCCGGGTCGGTGGCGGTTTCGGCACGGGGGGACGGTGCGGGCGACATGGGGGAGCGGCTCCAGGAGAAGGGGCGGCCGGGGGTGCCGGCGCGGCGGTCAGTGGCAGATCGCAAGGGCGTCCAGCGCCACCGCGCCCTGGCCGCGGGGGAGGACGACCAGCGGATTGAGGTCCAACTCGGCCAGTTCACCGTCGAGTTCGAGGGCCATCCGCTGCACCCGCAGCACGGTCTCGACCAGCGCGTCGGTGTCGGCGGGCGGCATCCCCCGGACGCCCTCCAGGAGAGCGTGGCCGCGCAGCTCGCGGAGCATGGCGCGGGCGCGGTCCTCCCCGAAGGGCGGCACGCCCACCACGATGTCGTGCAGGACCTCCACGAGCACCCCGCCCAGGCCGACGGAGACGGTCGGCCCGAAGAGCGGGTCGGGGGTGACCCCAACGACCATCTCGACGCCCCGCTCGACCATCTGGCAGACCAGGACGCCGTCCAGCGGCTGGTCCTCGTAGCGGGCGATGTCGGTCAGCTCGCGGTAGGCGTCGCGGACCTGACTGGCGGAGGTCAAGCCGACCTTGACGAGGCCGAGTTCGGTCTTGTGGGCGAGCTGCGGCCCGGAGCCCTTCATCACCACCGGATAGCCGACCTGACTCGCCGCCCGGACGGCCGCGGCCGCACTGGTCACCAACTGCTCGCGCGGCACGCGGATGCCGTAGGCGCGCAGCAGTTGCTTGGCCCCGTGCTCGCTGAGCTGCTGGCCCGGTTGGAGCAGCAGCCGGGCCTTGCGGACGGCCGGGGAGGCCGCGCGCGGGGCGTCGGCGAAGGGGGAGCGGTAGTCGGCGGTGAAGCGGTGGTGGTCCAGGTAGGCGCGGACGGCGGTGATGCAGTTGGCGAAGGTGCGGAAGGTCGCGACCCGGGAGGAGCCGAGGAGGGTGCGGCGATAGGCGTCCTCGGTGCCGACCGGCGAGCCCCAGACGACGCAGACCAGCTTGTCGGTCCGCTCGGCCGCGTCCACGAGGTCCTGCGCCAGCTTGTCGCTCATGGGCGGGAAGGGGCCGGTGATCGGGCAGATCAGCACGCCGACGGCCGGGTCGGCGAGAAGCGCGTCGATGATCTTGCGGCCGCGCCAGTCGCCCACCGGGTGCCCGCCGTTGTCGATCGGGTTGGCGACGCGGAGGTAGTCGGGTATCCACTGGTGGAGTTCGGCCTGCTTGGCGTCGGAGAGGGTGGGCAGCGTCAGGCCCGCCGCGGTCGCCAGGTCGGCGAAGTGCGCACCGGTGCCGCCGGAGATCGAATAGACCGCGACGCCCTCGGCGAGGGGCTTGCGGGCCCGGGCCAGCAGCGCCGCGGTGTCCTGGAGCTCGTCCAGGCCGTCCACCCGGATCACGCCGAACTGCCGCAGCGCGGCGTCCACCACCTCGTCCGCGCCGGTGAGCTTGCCGGTGTGCGAGGCGGCGGTCCTGGCGCCGGTCTCGGTGCGGCCGACCTTGACGACGACCACCGGCACCCTGTTGCGGGCCGCGCGGTCGGCGGCGAGCAGGAAGCTGCGGCCGTCCTTGAGCCCCTCCACATACGCGGCGATCGCGCCGACCTCCGGACGGGAGGCGAAGTAGGAGAGGAAGTCGGCGGTCTCCAGATCGGCCTCGTTGCCGGTCGGTGCCCAGTGCGAGAGGCGGACGCCCAGCTCCTGGAGGGTGAAGACCGGCCGGCCCTGGTGGCCCGACTGCGTGATCAGGGCGATGGCCGGCCCTTCGAGGTCGTCGCGGAACCGCTCGAAGGCGTTGAGGTTGGTGTTCGGCCCGAGCAGCCGCAGCCCGGAGCGTGCGACCGCCTCGGCCAGCCGGGCCTGGGCGGCGGCCCCGTCCTGCCCGGTCTCGGCGAAGCCGGAGGCGAACGCGACCGCGAACTTCACCTTGGCCCGGTCCAGTTCGTCGATGACCGGCAGCGGGTCACCGACCAGCAGCACGGCGAGATCGACGGTCTCCGGCAGCGCGGCGACGCTCGGGTGGCAGGCCAGCCCGAAGACCCGCTCCCGCCCCGGATTGACGGGGTGCAGCCGGGCGCCGACCCGCTCCGCCCAGGCGATCAACTGACGGGTGATGCCGGTGTTGGGCCGGCCCTCACGGTCCGAGGCGCCGACCACCGCCACCGACTCGGGTCGGAAGAAGCGGTCCAGGTCGGGCACGGGCGCGTGCAGCGGGCGCCCGCTGACGTCGAGGTCGGTGCCGGCCGAACCAGCCGCGCCACCGCCGCCGTTGAGGTGCCGCGGGCCATCGGCGCCGTCGGGCTCGCTGATGCCGTGGACGGTGTGGGGTGGATGCTCCCCGCAGGCCACGACGCGGGCCGGCCGGGAGTGCGTGGTGAGGGTGCCGTGAGTCGATCCAAGCATCGCAGACGCCCGCTCCTGTGTGACGGCTCTCGTGGACTGCGCGCCGCACCGCGCTCGGCAGCGGCCAATCGCTGGCTGACGCTCAGTCAGATTACTGAACTGACGGCGCGTCAGGAATGGTTGTGCGCGGTAAAGGTTGGCGGACAAGTGGTGCGCTCCCCCTCCGCCCCCTTGCGGTCACGGCCCGCCATCGGCTGGACTGAACGCCAGAAACTGACGCAACGTCAGAACTTGATAGTGCCGTAGTGCCGTAGTGCTGTGGCGCCGTAGGACGGGAGCGCGGAAGCGCAGGCGTACGGAAGCCCGGAAGCACAGGACCGCAGGGGTGCCGAAACGCGGGTGCGCAGCGGAGCATGGGTCGCTTCCAGGCAACCCGGGGCCCGGCGCGACGGCAAGGCGGAAACGGGCCAGCGGGCGCGCCGGGTGGAACCGGCCCGGCCCGGCCTGGCGCGGCGCACGGGACATGGCAACGCGGGCCAACCGGCCCGGTGGTGGAGGTGGGTGCGGATGACGACGCGGGACACGGCGCACGACAAGGGCACCGCGGGGCGGGCCGCGGCACGGTTCGATCTTCCGGAGGTGGACGCCTTCACCCGGCCGTACTGGGAGGCGGCGGCCGAGGGGCGGTTGCTGCTGCGCCGGTGCCGGGCCGAGGGGTGCGGGGTGGCGCACCACTACCCGCGCGAGTTCTGCCCGTACTGCTGGAGCGAGGACGTCGCCTGGGAGCCGGCCTCCGGCCGTGCCGTCCTCTACACCTGGTCCGTCGTGCACCGCAATGACCTGCCACCCTTCGGCGCCCGCGTCCCCTACGTCGCGGCCGTCGTCGAACTCGCCGAAGGGCCCCGGATGATGACCGAGGTGACCGACTGCGCGGAGTCCGAGCTGCGCATCGGGATGCCGCTCAGGGTGCACTTCCGCACCGAGCGACACCCCGACGCGACCGGCGACACCCCGGACCCGGCGGGCGCCGACCACGCGATACCGGTGTTCCGCCCGGTGTGACAGCCCTCGGTTTCGCGATCCTGGCCACCGTCCCCGAAGGCTCCCGTCACCCCTCGAAGGGGGACGTGGGACCGCACCTCATGTACCGGCGGCTGGAGCGCCGACCGGCACAGCGCCGCCGCCCCCGGCTCACGGCCAGAGCAACTCCCGCTCCCAACCACCGCCGGTCCGGCGGTAGGTGAGCCGGACATGCTGGCGCCGATGCTGATCGCCCTGGAAGAACTCGACCTCGTCGGCGTCGAGTACGTACAGCGTCCAGCTCGGGACCGGCGCGTCCGGTTCGCGGCGGGCGCGCTCCCAGGCGGCGTCCGCGGCGCGCGCCATCTCCGCGGCGGAGCCGAGCACCTGGCTCTGCCGGCCCACCAGGGCGGCGGCCAGCGCGCCGGTGGAGCGGTGGTGCAGATCGGCCGCGCTCTCCTCCGGGCCGGCCGCGGTCACCGTGCCCCGGACCCGCACCTGGCGGCCGACCGCCGCCCAGTAGAAGGCGAGCGCGGCCCGAGGACGGGCGGCCAGCTCGCGGCCCTTGCGGCTGTCGCGGTGGGTGCCGAAGTGCCAGCCGCGCGCGTCGGCGTCGTGCAGCATCACGATGCGCACGGACGGGTCGCCGGCCGCGTCCGCCGTGGCCAGGGACATGGTGTGCGGCTCGGGGACGCCGGCCTCGGCGGCCTCGCGCAGCCACCGCCGGAACAGCGGCAGCGGCTCGGCGGGCGCCCGCTCCGCCGCGAACGCCGGCAACTCGCCCTCCCAGACCCGCAGCCCGCGCAACAGCTCCCGAAAGGCCCGGGCCTCGTCGTCGGCGCCTCGGTGGTCGTCGGGTTCCGGAGCGCCCCCATCGGCGCGGTGATCCATATGTGCGGCCATGCCGGGCAGCCTACGCGCGGCCGTCGCGCCCCGAACCGCGGCCGCCGCCCGTGCAGGCGCCGCCGCCCTACCCCCGTCCCAGCACCACCGTCCCCGACGAGCAGAACCACCCGCCGGTCCCGGACGCGACCGCGAGCCGGGGCAGCGCGCCGCCCGCCTTGTGGACCTGGCGGCCCGGGCCGGCCTCGCCGCGGAGCTGCCGCACCGCCTCGACCAGCAGGAACAGCCCCCGCATCCCGGGATGGCAGGCGGCCAGCCCGCCGCCGTCGGTGTTGACCGGCAACGCGCCGTCCCGCAGCAGCCGCCCCTTCTCGACGAACGCCCCGCCCTCCCCCTTGGCGCAGAAGCCCAGGTCCTCCAGTGTCACCAGGGTCATATAGGTGAAGGCGTCGTAGATCTCCGCGAGGTCGATCTCCGCGGGCCGGACGCCGGCGCGCGCGAAGGCGAGCCGGCCGGATACGGCGGCCGGGGAGACGGTGAAGTCGTCCCACTCCGACATGGTGGTGTGCGAGACGGCGGTGCCCGAACCGAGCACCCAGACCGGGCGTTTGGCGAGGTCGGGCACGTAGTCCTCGGCGACGAGCAGCACCGCGCAGCCGCCGTCGGAGCGGATGCAGCAGTGCAGCTTGGTGAACGGGTCGGCGATCATCGGCCCGGCCAGCACCTCGTCCACGGTGATCGGCTCGCGGTACATGGCGTCCGGGTTGGTGGCCGCGTTCGCCCGCGCCTGGACGGCCACCTGGGCCAGTTGCTCCAGGGTGGTCCCGTACTGGTGCTGGTGGCGGCGGGCGGCCATGGCGTACTTGGCGATCAGGGTGTGCCCGTAGGGGACCTCGAACTGGAGCGGGCCGCGGGCGCCGAAGGAGAGGTTGGCGGTGCGCCGCCGGGCCTTGATGTCGGCGCGGGCGGTGGAGCCGTAGACCAGGAGAACGGCGTTGGCGTGCCCGGCCGCGATCGCGTCGGCGGCGTGCGCGGCCATCACCTCCCAGGTGGCGCCGCCCACCGAGGTGGAGTCCACCCAGGTGGGGCGCAGCCCCAGATATTCCGCGACCTCGACGGGGGCGAGGGTGCCGAGCCCGGCCGAGGCGAAGCCGTCGATCACCGACCGGTCGAGCCCGGAGTCGGCGAGCGCCCGCCGGGCGGCCTGCGCATGCAGGGCATACGGGGTGGCCTCGTCCACCCGCCCGCAGTCCGCCAACGCGACTCCGGCGACGGCGACTTTGCGGTTCCGTGCGGGGGCCTCTGGCGTCAGCGACATGAATCTGACGGTACATCAGATACGGTTGGGCGGGCAGGGGTGAGCGGACGGCCCGAGGGTCGGACGGTCGGCACCAGGCGGCGAGGGGGGCTCGCCGTCCACCCCTCTCTAGGAAACTCCGTTCCCCAGCCCTAATATGACGCTCCGTCAGATCATGCAGGCTGTGAAGCCAGCGACGCCGGTGAATCCAGTGCGACCAGTTCAATGAGTTCAACGAGTTCGGCCAGTGAAGCCGGCGTGACCGGAGCCCGTCCGGCCGGACGGGCGTCGCCGCACGGTCGGGAGGAGCCCGCCGATGGATGCCGCGTTCACCGAGGAACAGGACGAGATCCGCCGCACCCTGCGCGCACTGCTGCGCAAGCGCTGCGGCCCGGACGAGGTCAAGGCGGCCGTCCGCACCCCGGCGGGCTACGACGAGGAGCTGTGGCACCGGCTCGCCCGACAGCTCGGACTGCCCGGCCTCGCCCTGCCCGCCGCGTACGGCGGCGCCGGCTGCGGACCCACCGAACTCGCCCTGGCCTGCGAGGAGACCGGCCGCGCCGTGCTCCCCGCGCCGCTGGTCGGCACCGCCGTACTGGCCGCGCCACTGATCCTGGCGCTGGGCGGGGAGCGCCGTCGCGCCGAGCTGCTACCGGCCCTGGCCGCCGGGGAGTTGACCGCCGCCCTCGTCGTACCGGGCGGGCAGTTGGCCACCGCGCTGGCGCTGACCGGGCCCAACGACGGCGACTGGGCCGGTGGCGGCCGGGCCGGCGGCATCCAGGCGCGACGGGCGGGCTCCGGATGGCGGCTCTACGGGGAGGCCGCGCAGGTCCTCGACGGGCACACCGCGGACGTGCTGGTGGTCGCCGCGCACACCGGCGGCTTCGCCCGCAGCCGGACCCTGCTCTTCGCCGTACGGGCGAAGGGGCCGGACGGCGCGGAGGCGCCGGGGCTGCTGCGGACCCGGCAGACCGCCATGGACGAGACCCGGCCGCAGGCCCGCGTCGAACTCCGGGACGTCGCGGCCGAGTTGTTGGGCGAGGAGTCGTTCGGGGAGGACGGCGCCGCGGGCGCGGTGGTCGCGGCGCTGGCCGCCACGGGGGCGACGGCGGCCGCGTGCCTGGCGGCCGAGGCGGTCGGCGCGGCCGATGCGGCGCTGTCCCGCACGGTCGACTACGTCAAGGAGCGGACCCAGTTCGGCCGGCCGATCGGCGCGTTCCAGGCCGTGCAGCACCGGCTCGCCGACCTCTACGTCGAGGTGCAGGCGGCCCGTTCGGCGGCGTACTACGCGGCCTGGGCGGCGGGCGGCGGGCGGCCCGAGCCCGGGGCGGGGGCGCTGGCGCTGGCCCAGGGGCTGTCGGCGCTGCGCGCGGTGGCCGCCGAGGCCGTGCAACTGCACGGCGGCATCGGCTTCACCTGGGAGCACGCCGCGCACCTCTACTTCAAACGGGCCGCCTGCGACGAGCTGTTGTGGGGTCCGGTGCACCGGCTGCGGGCCCGGGCGGCGGAGCAGGCGGGCCTGTTCGGAGCCGGGGAAAACGGGACGGGCGCGGACGCCCCCGCCGTTCCGGGCGCGCGAGCGGCGGTCGGTGCCTGATGGGCCGCGGCGTGCACCTGGTGCAGAAGCTCTCCACGACCCGGGCGTTCGCGCGGCTGGCACCGCACCTCATCCCGGCGCTGGACCGCGCCGTCCACCGGATGTCGGGCGGGAAGGCGCTGCTCAGCACCCGGATGCTGCCCGGCGTCGTGCTCACCACCACCGGCGCCCGGAGCGGGCTGCCGCGGCGTACCCCACTGTCCTGCGTGCCGCAGGACGACGGCGGTTGGCTGGTGGTCGGCAGCAACTTCGGCCGGCCGGGGCACCCGTCCTGGACCGCTAACCTGCTCAAGAACCCGGAGGCGGAGGTGAGTTGGCGCGGCCGGGACATTCCGGTGCGGGCCCGGCTGCTGGCCGGGGCGGAGCGGGAGCGGGCCTGGCGGGCGGCGCTGGCGTTCTGGCCGCCGTACGCGGCCTATCAGGCGCGGGTGGAACGGGAGATCCGACTGTTCCGGTTGGACCGGCGCTGACCTGAACAGGCACCGGGGAGGCACCGAAACGCCCGCTCAACGGGCGCCGTACCGCCCCTGAAGAGGGGCTCGGCGCCCACCGCGCGGGCGTTCACGGCTATGGCAGGACGGACACGGGACGGAGGGCGAACTGCCCCGGAAATCCCGGGACATGGGGGAAGGTGAGACCTCCCCGGCGGCAGCGGCGCGGCGTCGTTGCGCGCGCCCGGCGCGATGGTGCCGGCGGTGCGGCGAGCCCGGTGGCGGACGGTCCCGGCGCGGACCCCTGGGGTCCGGATACCCGGGGAGGCCGGCTACTTGGTGGGCTTCTTGCCGGTGATGCCGAAGTGCACCAGCAGCGCCAGGTTGGGCTTCAGCTCGGCCTGCTTGACGCCCCAGCTCTGGAAGCCCTTCTGGTGGCCGGCGACCGCCGCGAGCATGGCGACGAGGGAACCGGCGATCGCCGCGGCGCTCACGTCCTTGTCGACCTTGTTCTTGCTCTGGAGCTCCTGGATCGACTCCGTAAGGGAGTTGGTGACCGCGTTGAGGATCTTCATGCGGATCTTGTAGAACCGCTTGTCGCCCTCGGCGGCGCCCAGGTCGACGACGCGCAGGATCGCGTCGTGCTTGCGCCAGAAGGAGAGGAAGCCGTCGACCAGTTCCTCGGCCGCCTGCCAACCGGACTTGCCCACCCACGAGCGTCCGGCGACCAGATCGGTCAGGCTCGCGCCCTCTTTCGCCATCTCTTCGGCGATTTCGAGGACCGCACCTTCAACGTCCGGGAAGTACTGGTAGAACGTCGCGGGGGAAGTGCCCGCTTTTCGGGCCACATCGATGACTTTGACGTCCCGGTAGGGGGACGAACTGAGCATTTCGCTGAGGCAGTCGAGGAGCTTTTGCCGCGTCGCCTGTCCGCGGCGGCCGGCAACTCTGCCGTCGACGGTTCGAACTTGTCCTGTCATGCCGTCAGCTTACCGAGGGGTGATCGGAGCGCGATTTGGCTGCCTGCAAATGGGGACGCGGGAGTTCGGGGTGTGCAAAGCCCGCTGCCGCCCTGGTTGTGGGCCCGATCGCCGGTGGTGCCGGACGGGCGCCCATTGGTCCGATCCAGTGAATGTTGTTATCAACACCCTGTGGACAACCGCGGTGGATGACGGCGTGATCGACGGGGCGTCGTGGGAGCGGCGGGTGCGCGACGGTCGGGGCGCGGCAATCCGTGCGCCACGCGCGGTGTCCTGGCCCCGAAATCGCCCCGGGCGAAGCAGAATTGAGCCATTGGCTCAGGGGCGGCACGGGGGAAGGCATGCGCAGAGATGCGGGCGAGCGGGCGGGGAAAAGGGAGGGTTTCGGCCACGGCGGACCGGCCGTCGGTCCGGATATCCGCCGGGGGCAAGGGGATCGGTGGGGGTGGTCGCACGGCCTCCGGCACGGAATCCGGCCGTCCGGATGGGGCGATGAGCGGTGGATATTCGGCGGCCGCGATCCTTCACTCGCGGCACAACCGCTCGGTAACCGCGCGGTAATCGCCCGACTCGGACGTATCGGAGCACGTCAGGGCGGGGTGGAATACGCCGGGTAATGGCCTTGTTGCGTATCGCAGGGGGTGAGTCGTGACACGGCCGACAGGCCCCGGGTTCGCAACCGCCGGCCCGGCCAGGAAGAATCAGGGTGCGTACGGCCGTTTCGGCCAGGCGGTGAGACGCTGCGCGGGGCAGTGGCTCTCGGCGACTCGTCGGTGTGGAGAGTCTCGTTTTATGCCCCACGGGGAGGTGGCAGGCAAGTGGTGGAGCAGCTGACGCAGCACGATCCCCGGCGGATCGGCCCGTTCGAGGTCCTCGGCCGTCTCGGGGCCGGCGGCATGGGCCTGGTCTATCTGGCGCGGTCGGCGTCCGGCCGGCGGGTGGCCATCAAGACGGTCCGTTCCGAGCTCGCCGAGGACCAGCTCTTCCGGGTCCGGTTCACCCGCGAGGTAGAGGCGGCCCGCGCGGTCAGCGGCTTCTACACCGCGGCCGTGGTCGACGCCGATCCCCGGGCGGCGGTGCCCTGGTTGGCGACGGCGTACGTCCCCGCGCCCTCCCTGGAGGAGATAGTCAATGAGTGCGGACCGCTGCCCGTCCAGGCGGTGCGCTGGTTGGCGGCCGGCATCGCGGAGGCGCTCCAGTCCATCCACGGCGCCGGCCTGGTCCACCGCGACCTGAAGCCGTCGAACGTCCTGGTGGTCGAGGACGGCCCCCGGGTCATCGACTTCGGCATCGCCTCCGGGGTGTCCAACACCCGGCTGACGATGACCAATGTGGCCGTCGGCACTCCGGCCTACATGTCGCCGGAGCAGGCCCGCGACTCCCGCAGCGTCACCGGCGCCAGCGACGTCTTCTCGCTCGGCTCCACCCTGGTCTTCGCCGCCACCGGGCACGCGCCCTTCCACGGCGCCAACCCGGTCGAGACGGTCTTCATGCTGCTCCGCGAGGGCCCCGATCTGGTCGGGTTGCCGGACGAGCTGCGGCCGTTGATGGAGTCCTGCATGCAGATGGAGGCGGCCCACCGGCCGTCCCCGGCCGATCTCCAGTCCGAGTTGGCGCCGCACCTGTTCAGCTCCGGCGGGGACGACAGCGGCACCGCGTCGGCCTGGTTGCCGCCCGGTGCCGTGGCGCTCATCGAGCGGCGCCGCGGCGGCGGCCGGGGCGCGGTCGCGCCGAGCACCCCGCGGGCCGTCGCCGTGCCCCGCGGCTCCGGCCCCCAGGAGCCCGCGTTCCCGCCCCTGCCCAGGACCCCGCCGCAGCACGCCGAGGCCGGCCGGCCCGCCGACGGCTGGCCCGGCCGGATCGGTGCCGGCCCCGGGTGCGCACCGCGCCGCCGACCCCCGCGGCGCCGCCCCGGTCCCGCAGCCCGCGCACGGGGTCGCGCCGGCCCCGATGGCCGCCCCGCCCGCCCCCGACGGCGCGGCGGCCCCGTACGACTCGGTGGCTCGCACGCCCCGATAGGGCCCGGGCCCCGCGCCGCCGAGGCCCCGCAGCCGCGCGGGCAGGCCGCCGCCGGGACGAACTGGGTCCGGCCCCCGTCCGGTGCCCCCGGCGTACCGCAGCAGGGCGCGGCCCCGGCCAGCGGCGCCGGCCAGGGCGACGCCACGCACTCCGCCCCGCCGGAGGCCCCGCCCGCCGAGCCGGGCCGCTGGCGCCCCTGGCGGTTCCGGATGTCCAACGACGTCTGGGGCACCCCGGTCGTCGCCGACGAGCTGCTCTACGTCACCTCGTTCGAGGTGCACGCCCTCGATGTGGCCAGCGGGCGGCGGAAGTTCAAGACCCGCGACGTCGCCTGGGCGATGACGGTCGCCGACGGCCGGATCCACGCCTCCGACGGCCCCACCCTCTACGCCCTGGACGCCGCGGACGGCGGCGAACGCTGGCGGCTGAGCAGCGAGGCGTGGATCTACGCCCTCGCCGCCGACCGCGGCACCGTCGTCACCAGCACCCGCGGCGGCGGCGTCCAGGCGCGGGAGGCCGCCAGCGGCGAGCTGCTGTGGGAACTGACCGGCGTCCAGACCGACTTCGAGAATCCCGAGACCGCGCCGGTGGTGCACGACGGCACGGTCTACGTCTGGGCCGACGCCCGGCTGAAGGCGCTCCAGGTGCGCACCGGCGCCGAACTCTGGTCGTATCCGGTGGGGGACGTGGCGTCCTGCAGCGGCGTCCCGATGCGGGTGCTGCCCGCGCCGGACGGCTCGGTGTACGTCGTCGCCGGCACCCGGGTGCTCGCCTTCGACGCCGCCCGCGGCGACGTCCGTTGGCACTTCGAGGCGCCCGCGGTCTTCCTGAGCCCGCCGGCCTTCGCGCCCGGACCGGCCGTCGCCGGCGGCGGGATCTATCTGGCCGACTACCTCGGCACGGTCTACGCCCTCGACGCGGCGGACGGCCGGGACCGCTGGCGGATCGCCACCGAGGCCCGCCAGTCCGCGGCCCCCGTCCTGGTTGCGCAGGGCGCCGTCCACCTGGGCAGCGGCAAGGCCCTCTACACCCTCGACGCGGTGACCGGCACCCCGCGCTGGCGCTTCCAGGCGGGCGCCGACATCGTGGGCTCCCCGGTCGTCGCCGAGGGCCGGGTGCACTTCGGGTCGGCCGACCACTGCCTCTACACCCTCGACGCGATGGGCGGGCAGTTGCGCTGGAAGCTGGCCACCGGCGGCGAGATCACCGGTTCGCCGGTGGCGGTCGGCGGGGTGGTCTACGCGTGCAGCAAGGACCGTTGCGTGTACGCGCTGGACGCCGCGAAGGGGACGGGGCAGGCGCGGCGCCCGTAGGACGGGGCGGGCGCCCAGGGCGCGTTCACCGGGGCTCGTCCGGCGGCGGTTGCGGCGGCCCGTGCGGTGGTGGGCCCTGCGGTGCCCCGGTGGGGCCGTGTTCCGCGTGGTCCGGCGGGAGTTGGCGGCCCCACTCCACGGGCGGGGTCGGTGGCTGCGGCCTGAGGGGCTGGGTGGTGGACCGCGGATCGTGCGGTGCCGGGTGCCACTCCTGGGCGGCCGGGCGGCCCGGGTCCCAGGGCTCGGGCGGTGGCGGGCGCAGGGGCTCGTCCTCGTAGCGGGGCACCCGTCGGGCGCGCCCGCGCATGATCAGGGCGCCCAGGATCAGCAGTGCGCCGCCGCCCAGGGCGTTGGCGACGCCGACGCCCAGTCCGTGCGTGCCGGCGGTGAGTTCGCCCGCGCGCTGGCCCTGGCGGACCATCCACAAGATGGTGAAACCCAGGACCACCAGCCCGGCGAGGGCGAGGAGCAACCGGGAGCGCAGCGCCACGCCGATCAGGGTCAGCAGCCCGGCGAAGACCATCGGGAGCACCAGGGAGCCGAAGAGCGTGGCGCCGTTGTCCGTGAGGCCGTTGAAGAGGTCCTCGATGCGGACGTCGCTGCCGTGACGGCCGTCGTACCAGGGACGGAAGGGGCTCCAGACGGCGGCCGTCGCTCCGATGAGGGCGATCAGGGAGCCGAGAACGTTGCGCACCACCGGCGTCGCCTCGCTTCGACTCGTCCCGTCGTCTCGCCCTCGTGACCGACGCTACGCCTGCCCGTCGACCCCCGCTAGACAAGCGGGCCCGCCTCCGGGCCGGCTCCGCTCAGGGGCCCGCACGGGCCGTCACCGGCACTTGCTAGGGTGCCGTGCACGCGTCAACCCCTTGGGGTGGCGCGGTGGGAACGTGACAACGGGGGATGGGCGAAGGACATGGCGCAGGGCACGCGTATGCGTACGGGCGGGACCATCGGGGGCCGGGTCGGCAAGGGGGTCAGGGCGGGTGTCGTCGCCGCGGTGGTGGCGGTCACGCTCGCCGGCGCCAGCGGCTGTGCGTTCAGCCGGCCCAAGCCGGCGCCGCTGCCGGACTGGGCGACGGCGTCGCCGTCCGCCAGTTACGACCCGGCGAACCCGACGCCCTCGTACACCCCGCCCGGCTACGACAGCTACTCGCCGTCGCCGACCCAGGAGACCTTCGACCCGGACGGGCGGTCCGACATCCGCGGCAGCGGCTGCGACTTCTCCGCCTCGACGCGCCAGTTCAGCTACACGGTCTCGATCACCAACCCGTCGAAGACCAGCACGTTCTCCTACGACATGCGGGTCGACTGGATGAAGGACCGGCCGGCGGACGGCTCGTCCTACGGGGTGCACCAGCGCAGCGTCGTGGTGGCGCCCGGTGCGACCGAGACGTACACCGCCAAGTACACGCTGAACCAGTCCTCTTGGCAGGCGTTCTGGTACACCTGCCAGATCACCCGGGCGCACAAGACCAAGATGTGAGGCCGGTGGCGGCCGGGCGCGGCCGGCGGCTCATCTGACGGGCGGCGGGTCGTCCCCGGTGGTGCGGGGGCGGGCGGTGAACAGGGCGCGTTGGCGCTCCGGCGGCAGGTTGCCGAGCGCGATCAGGTGCGGGGCGTGCGCCAACGCCCGGGAGCGGGTGGCCTCTTGGGCCGCCCACAGGGCCCGGACGGTGCCCTGGACGGCCTCGGTGGGCTGGGCGGCCAGCACCGCGGCGCGGCGCAGCGCGGTCTCGACCGCCGAGCCCGGCGCGGTCAGTTCGGAGACCAGCCCGACGGCGTGGGCGCGCCGGGCGCCGAGCCGTTCGGCGGTGCCCATCAGGGCGAGTCGGGCGATCTCCCCGTAGGGCATCCGCTGCGCCATGAGGACGGACTCGTAGGCGCTGACCATCCCGTAGGTGGTGTGCGGGTCGAAGAAGGTGGCGTCCTCGGCGGCGACGATGAACTCCGCCTCGCCGAGCAGGTAGAACGCGCCGCCGCAGGCCATGCCCTCGACCGCGGCGAGCACAGGTTTCCACAGGTCGTTGGATTTCGGGCCGATGGTGCGCAGCGGGTCGTCGAGGGAGAACGGGGAGGCGGGCTGGGGCACTTCGGCGGAGCGGTCGATGCCGGTGCAGAAGGCGCGGCCGCCGGCGCCGGTGAGCACGGCCGCCCGGACGGTGTCGTCGAAGCGGAACTCCCGCCAGGTGGCGACCAGTTCGGCGGCGGTGGCGAGGTCGAGGGCGTTGTGGCGGGCGGGTCGGTCCAGGGTGACCAGGGCGACCCCGCCGGTGATCTCCGTGCGGAGCCCGGTGGACGTCATGGGCGCTCCAGGACCCAGCGGGGGAGGGTGGGGCCACTGGGCGGGGTGTGGAAGACCGCCCGGACCGGGGCGCCGATCCGCAGCCGGGCCGGGTCGACGGAGTTCAGGGCGGCGTCCGGGGCGGTGACGAGGTTGCCCACCAGGCGGATCCGGGGGGCCTCGGCGAGCTCGACGACGATCGCGTTGTAGGGGGCCTGCGCGGCGTAGGCGGGCAGCAGCGGCGGGTGCGGCACGACGTAGGACCAGATCCGGCCGCGGCCGGACATCCGCTGCCAGTGGGCGGCGAACGACTGGCAGTGCGGGCAGCAGGGGCGGGGCGGGAAGCGCGGTTCGTCGCAGTCGGAGCAGGTCTGGACGCGGAGTTCGCCGCGGGCCGCGTACTCCCAGAACGGGGCGCCGTCGTCGTCGGGGACGGGATGCAGCAGGTCGGCGGTGGGGTCGGCGAGATCGGCGGGTCGATTGTCAGTGGCGGCTGGCACGCTTGTGTTCATGGGATCACGGACGGTGAGGGAAGCGGGGTCGGTCATGGAATCGCGGTCGGTTGCGGGGTCGTCGTTGGGCGCGGAATCGCGGGTGGTCGTGGGGTCGGTCCCGGCGGCGGTGGCGCCGCGCGGGGAGCGGTCTGCGCGCATCAGGTCTCAACTCCTCAGCAGCAGCGCGGAGGTGGGCACGCCCTCGCCCGCGGTGACGAGGCAGGTGGCGGCGTCCGGGACCTGCGCGGTGCTGGTGCCGCGCAGTTGCCGGACGCCCTCGGTGATGAGGTTGAAGCCGTGGACGTATGCCTCGGAGAGGCCGCCGCCGGCGGTGTTGAGGGGCAGGCGGCCGCCGCTCTCCAGGGCGCCGCCCTCGGTGAAGGCCGCGCCCTCGCCGCGTCCGCAGAAGCCGTAGCCCTCCAGGGAGAGGGGTATCAGGGGGGTGAACGCGTCATAGATCTGCGCCACGTCGACGTCCTGCGGTCCCAGGTCGGCGCCCTTCCACAGGTGGCGGGCGGCGGTCCAGGCCGGGCCGGTGAGCGGGTCGTCGTTCCAGTAGTTGACCATGCCGTGGTGCTGGGCGGGCAGCCCCTGGGCGGCGGCGTGGACGTAGACGGGTCGCTGGCGGCAGTCGCGGGCGCGCTCGGCGGCGACCACGACGCAGGCCAACGCACCGTCGGTCTCCAGGCAGTTGTCGAAGAGGCAGAGCGGTTCGCTGATCCAGCGCGCGGTCATGTACATCTCGCGGGTCAGCGGGCGGTCGTACATCATCGCGGCCGGGTTCTGGTTGGCGCGGTTGCGGCAGGCGAGCGCGACGTTGAAGAAGTGGTCGCGGGTGGCGCCGTATTCGTGCATATAGCGCCGGGCCAGCAGGCCGATCTCGTCGGCCGGGCGGAGCAGTCCGAAGGGGCGGGTCCACTGCCCCGGAGTGGGCAGTTGGGCGCGGGTGTTGGTCCACGGGCGCGGCCCCGAGCCGCGCTTGCGGGACCGCCAGGCGACGCCGACGCTGGCCTGCCCGGTGGCGATGGCGGCGGCCAGGTGCGCCACCGTCGCACAGGAACCGCCGCCGCCGTAGCCGACCTTGGAGAAGTGGGTGACGTCGCCGGCGCCGATGGACTTGGCGATCTCGACCTCGTCGGTCTCCTCCATGGTGTACGAGGCGAAGGCGTCCACCTCGGAGGGCGCGATGCCGGCGTCGTCCAGGGCGGCGACGATCGCCCGGCACGCCAAGCTCTTCTCGGATTCCGGGAGCCGTTTGGCAAAGGGAGTCTGTCCGATACCGACGATCGCCGTAGCGTCCTTGAGGGTCGCCCCCATCGCCACCTCCGTGGTCGGCGGTCACTGCTGACAGCGGAGGAGGCTACCGCTAATCTGACGGGTAGTCAGCTAGTGCGACGGTACGGGTCCTTGCGGCACACGGGAGGCAGTGCGATGGACGAACGGCTCGATGCGCGGGCGGACTTGGCGTACGGCTCGCTGGCCCATCTGGTGCGCGCCGCCGCCGACCGGTACGGCCCCCGGGAGGCCGTGGTCGAGGGCCGCACCCGGCTCTCCTACGCCGAGTTGGGCGCGCGGGCGGAGCGGGCCGCCGCGGCCTGCCTCGCGGCCGGCGTCACCCGCGGCGACCGGGTCGCGGTCTGGGCGCCCAACACCCTCGACTGGATCGTCGCCGCGCTCGGCGCGGTGACCTCCGGCGCCGTCCTGGTCCCGGTCAACACCCGCTTCAAGGGCGCCGAGGCCGCCGACATCCTGCGCCGCACCCGCGCCAGGCTGCTCTTCGTCACCGGCACCTTCCTCGGCACCTCCTACGTCGCCTCGCTGCGCCGGGCCGCCGAGCGGGGCGAGGGGCGCGGCCCGCTGCCCGGACTGCCGCACCTGGAGCGGGTGGTGGTGCTCGCCGACGACGCCCCCGCCGACTTCACCACCTGGCGCGCCTTCCTCGCCGAGGGCGCGGCGGTGCCGCCCGGTACGGTGCGGGCCCGGGCCGACGCCCTCGGCCCCGACGACCCGTCCGACATCATCTTCACCTCCGGCACCACCGGCCACCCCAAGGGCGCCGTGATCACCCACGGCCAGACCCTGCGCGCCTACGACGTATGGAGCGAACTGGCCGGCCTGGAGGAGGGCGACCGCTACCTCATCGTCAACCCCTTCTTCCACACCTTCGGCTACAAGGCCGGCGCCCTCGCCTGTCTGCTGCGCGGCGCGACGATGGTCCCGCAGCCGGTCTTCAGCGTGGAGACCGCGCTCGCCAACATCGCCGCCGAGCGGATCTCCGTCCTCCCCGGCCCACCCACCCTCCACCAGCAACTCCTGGACCACCCCGACCGCGCCCTGCACGACCTCTCAGCGCTGCGCCTGGTCGTCACCGGCGCCGCCGTCGTCCCCCTGGAGCTGGTGGAACGGCTGCGCGGCGAGCTGAAGGTGGCCACCGTCCTGACCGCCTACGGGCTCTCGGAGAGCACCGGAGTGGTCACCATGTGCCGCCGCGGCGACCCGCCCGGGGTGATCGCGGCGACCTCGGGCCGCGCGATACCGGACACCGAGGTCCGTATCGTCGACGCCGCCGACCGCCCGCGGCCGCCCGGCGAGCCCGGCGAGGTCCTGGTCCGCGGCTACCACGTGATGTCCGGCTACTTCGAGGACCCGGCCGCCACCGCCCGCGCCCTGACCCCCGACGGCTGGCTGCGCACCGGCGACGTCGGCGTCCTCGACGCGGACGGCAACCTCCGGATCACCGACCGGCTCAAGGACATGTTCATCGTCGGCGGCTTCAACGCCTACCCCGCCGAGATAGAGCAACTCCTCGCCCGCCACCCGGACATCACCGAGGCCGCCGTCGTCGGCATCCCCGACCGCCGCCTCGGCGAAGTCGGCAAGGCGTACGCGGTCCGCCGCACCGGCTCCCGCCTCACCGCCGACGACCTGATCGCCTGGTCCCGCCGGGAGATGGCCAACTACAAGGTCCCCAGGGAGGTGGAGTTCGTCCCCGACCTCCCGCGCAACGCCAGCGGCAAGGTGGTGAAGGGGAAGCTGCGGGGGAGGGGGGACGGAGGCGGTGGGACGTGGCGCCGTGACGCGATGGCGCCGTGACGCGATGACGCCCTGGCGTGCTGGTGCCGTGGCGCCGCGGTGTCGGGTGGCGTGAGGGGCCGGCGGCCGGGCCGGACCGGATGTCTCCCCTCCTGCGCCCTTACCCGGACGTCAGGGGCAAGCGGCGCGCGGGTTCCGCGGCGGCGTCCAGTCCGGGTGCCGGCCGCTGAGCGCCACCACCCGGTCCAGCAGCGGCGCGTCCGCCGAGACCGGGACCGCCGCGCCGAAGGGCGACCCGGACTCCGGGCCGGCGGCGGTGGCCGCGAGCAGCGCGTACGAGACGTCCAGGCTCGGGCCGTCGGGCGCGTAGTCCTGGCCGGTGGCGCGCGCCAAGTCCCAGCCGTGCACGACCAGTTCGTTCAGCGCGAACCTGCCGGCGGCGGCCCCGGGCAGGGTGACGTCCCCCACCTGCGTCTCGCGCTTCCAGGCGGCCGGGGCGCGCCAGGCCGCCGCCAACGCGTCCAGGTTGCCCGCCAGCTCCGCGCGCCACCCGGGGGCGAGCTCCGGCAGCGCCGTGCCCGGAGGCGTGTCGGTGGTCGGCCCCAGCTCCTTGCGCGCGGCGTCCCGGAACGCGGCGGTCAGCCCGACCAGATGGCCGAGCAGATGGCGCACGGCATAGGCGCTGCACGGGGTGGGCGCGGCCAGTTGCTCCTCGGCCGTGCCCGCGGCGAGCCGGGCGACCTCCCGGGCCTGCGCCGCGAGGTCGACCAACGGGGCGCCCGCCGCGGGCCGTTGCTCCGGGTGCTGGGCCGCGTTCCGCTCCGCGTCCGTCATCGTCCGGCTCCCTTCTCGCCCGGCTTCGCCGACCGTTGGCCGACTTCACCGGCTTCGCTGGTTTCACCGCAGTCACGGTCTTCACTGGTGTGGGGCGGGCCATAGCGTTCGCCCCACACCAGTGAAGACCGCGGCGCCCCGGGAGACTCGTCGCCGCGCCGCCGACGGACAAGGGGGCCGCAGAGCCGAAGGGGAAGCCCGGCTACCCGCCGCTCCTGCCGTACCGCTCCCGCAGCGCCGTCTTCAACACCTTGTTCAGCGGCCCGCCGCGCGGCAGTTCCGTGGCGATCTCCAGTTGCTCCGGCAGCTTCTGCGCCATCAGTCCGGCCGCCCGCAGGTGCGCGGTGAGCCCCGCCAGGGTGAGCGCCGGTGCCCCGCCCGTACCGGTGCCGCCGGTCGCCTTGGGGACGTTCGCCGCCCCCTTGAGCGTCACCACCGCGCACACCCGCTCCCCCCGCTCCCGGTCCGGCAGCCCGATCACCGCCGCCTCCGCCACCGCCGGGTGGGTGTGCACCAGGTCCTCGACCTCCTGCGCGGAGATGTTCTCGCCCTTGCGGATGATGATGTCCTTCAGCCGCCCGGTGAGCACCAGATGCCCGTCGGCGCGCAGGTGGCCCAGGTCGCCGGTGCGGAACGCGCCGTCCGGGCCGAACGCCCCGGCCGTCAGCCCGGGATCGGTGTACCGGCGGAAGAGCATCGGTCCGGCCACCGTCACCTCGCCGGTCTCCCCGGTCGCGGCCCCGCTCCCGTCGGGCCGGACGATCCGTATCCGGGCGCCCGTCACCGGTCGGCCGACGGTGTGCGCCAGTTGCTCGTCGCCGTCGTACGGCGTGCCCATCGCGATCATCGGGCACTCGGTCATCCCGTACCCGTGCACGATCGCGCACCCCAACTCCCGCCCGGCCGCCCGGTACAGCTCGGGCGGTAGC
Source organism: Streptomyces sp. WZ-12 (assembly GCF_028898845.1). Lineage (NCBI taxonomy): Bacteria > Bacillati > Actinomycetota > Actinomycetes > Kitasatosporales > Streptomycetaceae > Streptomyces > Streptomyces sp. WZ-12. The sequence continues at coordinate 5,190,856 of NZ_CP118574.1, forward strand.
GGCGCCCCGCCGCCGGACAGCAGCCGCAGCGACGGGATCAGCGGCCCGGCGGCGCCCGGTTCGGCCGCCCGGCGGCGCCGCGACGCGTCGTGGAACGCCCGGTAGAACGCGGTGCTGCCGCCCGCCATGGTCACCCCGTGGCGCCGGTAGACCTCGGCCGCCCGGTCCGCGTCGAAGGTCTCCAGCACCACCGCAGGGAACCCACTGACCAGCATCGCCACGACGTAGTCCGGGCCGGCGATGTGCGCGTACGGGAACGCGATCGAGCCGATGTCGTCGGGGGCCATCCCCAGCGCGGTGGCCAGCCCCACCCCGCCGGCGATCAGCGAGGCGTCGGTGTGCTCGACTCCCTTGGGTGCGGCGGTGGTTCCGGAGGTGTAGTAGATCCACCGGGTGCGGTCGTCGGCGGCGGCTGGCGGCTCCGGCAGCGTGTCCGGGTCCCCCACGGGAAGCCCGTCCGCCACGGAGACCACCCGCGCCCCACCGCGCTCACCGACCGCCCCGCGCACCATCGCCGTGTGGTCGAACCCGCGCCACACCCCCGGTACGAGCGCGTACTCCGCCGCCGCGTCGCGCAGGATGAACCCGACCTCGCGGGCGCGGAGTTGTGGGATCACCGGCGTCTGCACGGCCCCGAGCCGGGCCAGCGCGAGCGAGGCGATCACGGTGTCGACGCGGGTGGGCAACTGCCACATCACCCGCGTCCCGGGCCCGACCCCCAGCGCCAGGAACCCGGCCGCCGCCCGCAGCGCCGCGTCCCGCACCGCCCCGAACGTCACGGCGCCGCCGCCCCCGTCGAAGAACATCGGCACCTCCCCGGAGGCCCGGGCCCGGTACTCGACCAGCTCCCACAACGTGCCTATACGGGCGACCTCGAACACGGCGCGCCTCCTGGAGTGGTGGGCGGGGTGCGCCGCGCGACTCTAGCACCGTAACTGACGAAGTGTCAGATGGTGGCGGTGGGTTGGGGGCGGCGCTGTGCGCGCGGTGTGCGCCCGCGCGTTGTGCCTCGCCTGGTCCGCGCCGGCCGTTTCGGAATGGAAACCCCGCCGCCTTCGGCAACGAGGACGGGGCCGGGCAATTGCCCGGCCCCGTCCGTGATGTCGCGACGCGAGATCTGTCGTGGCGACCTTCGATCAGGGCATGTGGTTGTCCATCGGCGTCACCTGCGCGTGGATCCGCTGAGAGGGCACCGGCATGTGATTGTCCTGCGGCGCCATGGGCGCGTGCGCGTCCTGGGCGGTGACGACGGCCGGCGCACTGGGTATGTGGTTGTCGGCCATGGCGGGCACCGCGGCGGTGCCGAGCGCGGCCGCGGTGAGGGCGGCGACGGCCAGGAATTCTCTCGTACGGTTCATTCCAACTCCTCGGAATAATAGGGGCGTTGCTGTTCCCGGAAACAAACTAGCGGCTAGTCTGCGCAGACGTTCGACGCTTGTGAGGGAAAGCGGTCGAATGTCGTGGGTTTTTACTATCCGGTCGGGAAACGCCGCAGGGGCCGAACTTCCATGGCTTCCCCTCCAAGCCACGGAAGACGACCCCTGCGATCCCCCGGATCCCCCCGGTTGTGCTCCCCCGTATTCCCCCGTCGGTTCAGTGGGTCTTACTTGGGCTCACCGAGCGGCTGGTGGTTGTCCTCGGTGGTGATACCCGTCGCGGCGATGGGCTGGTGGTTGTCCATCGGCTTGACGATGTCCCGCTCACCGGGCTTCTTCTTTTTCGCTCTCGGGGTCACACCCGGCGCGATGATGGGCTGGTGGTTGTCCATCGGCCGGATGGCATCCCGTTCGGCGGTCACCTGGGCCTTGTTGTCGGTGCTCACAGAGATCAACTCCTGAATGGGCGCTTGAGCTTGTGCCAGCCCGCCCGGCGACTCCCCCGTTGGCCGCCGGACGGGCGTGGCGCGGCCGCTCACGATAACTGTGCGGCCTGGGCACCGAGCCGCTTGCCCCCCGAGGCGGCGGTTCGATGCTGTTAAGAGTGGCCCGCCGCGATGAACGATCGATAAACGACGACGTTGGGGAGATGCGGCGGCGGTTTACGCGACCGCGGCAGGGGTGAGAAGCGCCTGCACAGCGCCCCCTTCGGGGGATCCCAGGCGCTCGAAGATGGCCAGGGATTCCTGCCAGCACACCCGCGCCCGACCGACGTGCCCGAGCGCGTGCAGGGCCCGGCCCAGGGCGGTCAGGAAGGTCGCCCGCCAGGAGTCGCCGCCGATGCCGCGCAGCGCCGTCAGGGCCTGCTCGGCGCGGTTGGCGGCACTGGCCGGCCGGCCGCCGGCCAGATCGACCTCGGCGAGCCGGAAGTTGGTCATCGCCTCCCAGAACCGCTGGCGGCTGTCCTTGAAGATGGCCAGCGCGTCGGTCAGTTGCTGGTTGGCCTCCTCCAACCGCATCGCCTCGGTGTACGCCAGGGCGAGCGCGTACATGCCGTTGGCGAGCCGGCGCCTGGCGCCCAACTCGCGGTAGATGGCGATGCCCTGTTGTGCCAGTTGGATGGCGCTGTCGACCCGCCCGGTGGCCAGGTGCACCCGGGAGAGGTTGCACAGGGCGCTGGCTTCGGACTGCCGGTTGTCGTCGTCGTGGAAGGCGGCCAGGGCCTGCCGCAGGTACCCCTCGGCGTCGCTGTGCCGGCCCTGGGCGTTGGCGATGATGCCGCGGTCGTTCGGCGCGTACGAGCAGGTGAACGCGTCCTCGGTGGCGAGGCCCAACAGCATGGCGGACTTGGCGTTCTCGTCCGCCTCGTCCAGCCGGCCGGTCAGGGTGCGCACATAGGTCAGGGCGAGGTGGAGACGGGCCTCGGCGTGCTGGTTCCCGAGCTCCCGGGCGGCCTTCAGCAGGGCGATGCTGGTCTGCTCGTACTGGAGGGCTTCGGCGCCGGACTCGGCGAGGTCCTTGACGAGCAACAGCAGGTCGGCCGCGCCCCGGATCGCGGCGGGGCCGCTGGACTGGCGGGCGCAGGAGAGCAGGCACCCCGCCTCGATGAACAGCCACTCCAGGGCCAGGGCCCGGTCCTGGAAGTCGAGTCCGGGGTAGTTGGTGCGCTCCATGTGCGCGATCAACCGGTCGCCGGGGCGCTCCAGCGCGTACATCCGGGCGGCCGTCGCCAAGTAGAAGTCCAGCAACCGCGTCAGCGCCGCGTCCCGTTCGGACGGCGGGTGTTCGTCGCGTTCGGCGCAGGCGCGGGCGTAGAGGCGGACCAGGTCGTGGAAGCGGTAGCGGCCCGGTGCGGCGGACTCCAGGAGGGAGGTGTCGACGAGCGATTCGAGGAGTTCCTCGGTGGCGTCCGCGTCCAGGTCGAGCACGGCGGCCGCCGCCATCAGGGAGATGTCCGGGCCGTCGGCCAGGCCCAGCAGGCGGAAGGCGCGGGCCTGGGCGGGCTCCAGTTGTTTGTAGCCCAGTTCGAAGGTGGCCTTCACCGCCAGGTCGCCGGCGCGGAGTTCGTCGAGCCGGCGGCGCTCGTCGGCCAGCTTGGTGGCGAGCGTCGAGACCGTCCAGGTGCGGCGGGCGGCCAGCCGGGAGGCGGCGATGCGGATGGCCAGCGGGAGGAAGCCGCAGGCGCCGACGACGGCCATGGCGGCCTGTCGTTCGGAGGTGACCCGCTCCTCGCCGACGATGCGGGTGAAGAGGGTCAGCGCCTCCTCCGGGCTCATCACGTCGAGGTCGACCAGATGGGCCGAGGCCAGGTCGATCATCCGCGAGCGGCTGGTGATCAGCGCCGCGCAGCCCGCGGTGCCCGGCAGCAGTGGCCGGACCTGCGCCGCGTCCCGGGCGTTGTCCAGCAGGGCCAGGACCCGCCGGCCGGCAAGCGTGGAGCGGAAGAGGGCGGAGCGCTCCTCCAGGCCGTCGGGGATGGCCGAGTCGGCCGTCCCCAGGGCGCGCAGGAACGCGCCGAGCACCGCCTCCGGTTCGGCCGGCGTGTGCCCGGCGCCCTGGAGGTCCACGTACAACTGCCCGTCCGGGAAGTGCTCCCGCGCGGCGTGCGCGACGTGCACCGCGAGCGTGGTCTTGCCGACGCCGCCGATGCCGGCGACCGCCGAGACCGCCATCACGCTGCCGTCCGCCGTCGCCAACTGGTCGCTGAGCTCCCTGACGAACGCGGTGCGGCCGGTGAAGTCGGCGACGGTGGCCGGGAGCTGGCGCGGGCGGACCAGGGTGGCCTCCAGCGCGTCCGGGCCGCCGGTGGGCGCCGGGGCGTCGAGCTCGGTGTCGGCCTGCAGGATGCGTTGGTGGAGCTCGGAGAGCGAGGCGCGGGGGTCCACGCCCAGCTCGTCGGCGAGCAGTTTGCGGGTGTCGGCGTAGACCGCGAGCGCCTCGGCCTGCCGGCCACTGCGGTACAGCGCCAGCATCAGCAGCTCCCGCAGCCGCTCGCGCAGCGGGTGCGCGGCGGTCAGCGCGGTGAGTTCGGAGACCGCCTCGGCGTGGTAGCCGGCCTCCAGGTCGAGGTCGAGGCGGTGCTCGGTGAGCGAGAGCCGCCACTCCTGGAGGCGGGTGCGCTGGTTCTCGGCGTACGGGCCGGGGACGCCGGCGAGCGGTTCGCCGTCCCACAAGTCCAGGGCGGCGTCGAGCAGTTCGCGGGCCCGGTCGCGGTCCCCGGCGGCCTTGGCCTTCTCGGCGTCGGCGGCGTACTGCTCGGCGGTGTCGTGGTCGAGGTCCAGGGGCGTGCCGTTCACCGGCCGCAGGGCGTAGCCGCCGGACTCGCTGGCCAGCGCCTCCGCGTCGTCGCCGAGCGCCTTGCGGAGCCGGGAGGCGTAGGTGCGCAGCGCGGCGAGCGCGGCGTGCGGCGGTTCGTCGCCCCACAGGGCGTCGACGAGCTCGGGCGCGGTGGCGGTCCGCCCGCCGCGCAGCAGCAGCGCGGCGAGCAGGGCGCGCTGCTGCGGCGAACCCACCGCGAGCGACGACCCGCCGCGCCAGGCCCGCACGGGACCGAGCACGGTGAAGCGGAGCCGCTCCCGCACCTGTCCCGGACCGTCGTCCATGGTGTCCCCCTGCCGTGTCCCGTCCGTCCGCGTTGTCATGGCCCCTCGCGCCTTTACCTCGTGCGCAACGGTCAGTCTGCCTTGTCGCGACCCGTTACGTCAGTAGGGGTCCGGAGCGTGCACAAAGCCTCCTCGTGCGGTTCCGCCGACGGGGCGCGGCCGCCCGGCGAAGCCTTGGAAGGAAACCCTCCGGTTTCTCCCGTCGCGCCCCTCCCGCGGCAATGTCCCAGCTCGGCGCCGGTGTTCGCAGTGGCTGCCACCCGTCCGTCCCCTCACCGCTCGGCCGCCCGGCCCGTGCCCCGCGCAACGCCCCACGGCCCGTGGCCCCTCTACCCCGGGCCCCGAGCCCCATCCCCGACTGGCTGGTTTGTTTCTCCCGGGGGCTCCCCTTCCCCCGCGGGTGGGCCGCGCCCCGCCGACGAGCCGCCCGGGTGCGTACACGCACGAGCGGGCCGGTTGGTTCTCGCGCGCGGGCCCCGGGTCGCCCTCCGCCGGCTCGCCCCCACCGGCCCCGAACCCCTGCCGCGCCCTCCGCATCCCCCTCCCCAGCTTACTGACGGGCCGTCAGATCGGCGCTACCGTAACGCCCATGGAGACCAACCCGGTGGAGACCAACACCCCCATCCCCAGGATCATTTCGGTCGACGACCACACCGTGGAGCCCCCCGACGTCTGGCGGGACCGGCTCCCGTCGAAGTACCACGACACCGGCCCCCGCATCGTCCGCGCACCGCTGACCGAAGTGACCTTCGTCGGCGGCAAGTTCGCCCCCAAGATGGGCGCGCCGGGCGACGACGGCCCGATGACCGACTGGTGGATCTACGAGGACCTGCACCGCCCGCTGACCCGCCTGGACACCGCCGTCGGCTACTCCCGCGACGAGATCAAACTGGAGGGCATCACCTACGAGCAGATGCGCCCCGGCTCCTTCAGCGTCCCCGAACGGCTCGCCGACATGGACGTCAACCACGTCCAGTCCGCCCTGTGCTTCCCCACCTTCCCCCGCTTCTGCGGCCAGACCTTCACCGAGGCCAAGGACCGCGAGCTGGCGCTGCTGGGGGTGCGCGCGTACAACGACTGGATGGTCCAGGAGTGGTGCGGCCCGCAGGCCGGCGGTCGGCTGATACCGCTCACCCTCATCCCCCTCTGGGACGCGGAACTGGCCGCCGAGGAGGTGCGCCGCAACGCCGCCCGCGGCGTCCGCGCCGTCTGCTTCAGCGAGATCCCGCCCCACCTGGGGCTGCCCAGCATCCACACCGACTACTGGGACCCGTTCCTGCGCGCCTGCGACGAGACCGGCACGGTCATCGCCATGCACATCGGCTCCTCGTCGAAGATGCCCTCCACCTCCGCCGACGCCCCGCCGGCCGTCGGCTCCACGATCACCTTCGCCAACTGCTGCTTCTCGATGGTCGACTGGCTGCTGAGCGGCACGTTCGACCGCTTCCCGAACCTGAGGATCATGTACGCCGAGGGGCAGATCGGGTGGATCCCGTACATCCTGGAGCGCGCGGACGTCGTCTGGGAGGAGAACCGCGCCTGGGGCGGCGTCGCCGACAAAGTCCTCCGCCCGCCCTCCGAGCTCTTCGCCGACCACGTCTACGGCTGCTTCTTCGACGACGCCTTCGGCCTGCGGAACCTCGACGCCATCGGCGTCGGCAACGTCCTCTACGAGACCGACTACCCGCACTCCGACTCCACCTGGCCCAACTCCCGCCAGGTAGCCGAGACCCAGATGTCCCACCTGCCCCCCGACACCATCGACCGCATCGTCCGCGGCAACGCCATCGAACTGCTGGGACTGACGGGGGAGGGGCTGTGGGGGCCGGGGGTGGGCGGGAGCTGAGCCGGCGTGGGGCCGGCCTCGATGGCGTCGCCCCGCGGGTCGCGCGCCCGGGACGGGGGCCCCGTCCGCCGGTCATGGATGGATGCACGGACGGGGCCGGTGCGGCCGGCCGTCAGCGTTCGCCAGCCAGAGCCGGGGCGGCGCTACTTGCCATCTCCACCTTGCGGTTGCGGCTGTGGGTCGCGCGGTGCCTCCGGGGGCATCGGGCCCCCGTCGTGCTTCCCGCCGTCGTCCTGTGCGACGGCCTCCAATTCCCGGGGGTGCCGGAACGGAATGCCGCGCCAGCCTTCGGCGTCGGGCGTGCGCGATGCGTACGTCTCAACGGCTGCGACGCTCATCCACCCACCTCCTCTTTCCTGAGGGGCCGTGCCGCCATACCGTCGAGGCACGGCCCGTGGATCCGCAGGGTTCCTGCGGCTGGGTCACCCGCCCCGGGCGCTCGACCGTCCAGGATTCCGCGGCCGGGGTGGGGTCTTTCTCAATTGCCGTAGCAGCCATTTTCCTTGGAGAGGAGCCAGCCCCCTAGTTCGTTTCCCGTTACCTCAAGAATTCGTCCCGGATTTCTTGCGCCAGACCCTTCATGGCATCGCCGTACAGCGCGATTTGGGAGAACCGAGCAAACGTCTCGCTATAGGTCTCCACGTCTTTGGGGTCGCGAGTGGTGTACTCGGCATGGAATGTCTCGGTGATCACTAGTCGATCGTCGTGAAGGCTGAAGCAGTTCATCGGGAAGTCCGGCAGGCGGCCGTTCTGGGGCACGATTCCGATGCGGACGTTGGGGAGCCGGGCAAAGGAAACCAGCCGATCGAGCTGGAGGGCCATCACGGCGCGTTCACAGATCAGCCAGCGAAGGACGTGCTCGCAGATCAGGAAGTGGAAGCTCCGTTCAGCCTCGTAGAGCGTCGCCTGGCGTTCAAGCCGTGCCGCCACCGTTCGAGCCCGGGTCGGCTCGGGTAGTTCCGGGGGCAGGCCGAACACCGCGGATGCGTATTCGGGGGTCTGGAGCAACCCGGGAATCAACTGCCCCTGAAAGAGCCTGAGATGCATGGTTGTGGCCTCAATGGCCTTGATCGTGTGTTGGTGCTTCCACGGCCCCATGCGGCGCAGCAGGCGCCACGCAGTCGCTTCGGTGACTTCCGCCCGGGCCGTGGCCAGGAATTCGCCCTTCACGGTTTCGGAGACGCCGATGGCGCTCAGGATCAGGTCCACGTCCTGGAGCGTGGGTAGCGTCCGCCCGTTCTCGACCTTGGACAGCTTTCCCGCTGACATGGAAGCCCTGCGGGCCACGGTGCTTCCGGTCAGTCCGGAGGCGATTCGCAGCGTCCGCAGGGCTCTGCCGATGGACTCCGTGCTCAGTGCTGCCGCTCCCAGTACTCCGCGAACGGCACGGCATGGCGCAATGCCACGTCCCGATAGCTCCGGTATGTGCTGAGCTTGTTCGGAGGCAGCAACTCGGCGCCGATGAACGCGCCCTTCTCGGTGTAGTGCATGCGGTACACCTGCCGGTCGTCGAACAGCCAGAAGTCATGGTCAGGCAGACCCGTCACGGCCTGCTCGGCGAGGTCGATGATCCCGATGGACTCCCCGGCCTGGATGTTGCCGGGGTACGCGGCCAGCTCGTACCGCAGGTAGTCGGTCAACGGCGAGGTGAGGACGTGGACCCGGGACACCCGCTTGCCCTTGTCGGTCATCGACCGCACCCAAGGGTTGTCGGCCCAATCCGGGCCCATGTCCTGTCCGGCGAGGAACCGAGTGATCTCTTCGCGCTCCTCCTCCACGTCGTACTCGGACAGCGTTTCCAGCCGGAACCCCGTCCGCTCGAAGGCATCGAAGAGCCGACCGAACTGTTCACCGCTGAGCACGGAAGTATCCCTCCAGGACCGCAGCGGGAATCCGTACGGCGGTTTCCCCTTCGGGTAGGTCAAGTTGGGCCAGTTCTTCCGGATCGCTGATTGCGTAGCCCTGAACCACGTAGTCGTTGGTGGTGGTCTTGGCCCACAAGGTCGGGCAGGTGCCGTTCTTGCAGTCTGGTGAACCGGACAGCTTCCGCAGCGGCTCGGTGGCCATGCATTCCCCTCAGAGTCGCCGGTGGACCTCCGTCACGGTTGATGTTCCGACGCCGGTATGGGCTGGTCAAGGAGTGTCCCTTTCCACAACGGGAAAGGTCGCGTGCGGGTAACTGCGGGGACATCACGTACGTTTCACGTTCACTGGCCGGGCTTTGAGCAGGACCTGTTCCTCCCGTGCCCCGGCGAGGAGCGCCTCGTGCATGCGCCGGGCCGCGCCGAGCCTGCGTCACGGTGCCCGCACGGCGAGCTCCAACAGCCCGAACGACCGGTTGCCGTCCTCGCGTTGGAGGTCGTCGGACACAGGGGTGGCGAGGTGGGCCCACCAGCCGGTGGTGGGACCGAGGGGGTAGCCGTACGCGATGCCGACGGGCTCGCCGTCGGCGGTGCGGGCGAGGGCGGCGCGGAACGTGGCCTTGCGCACCTGGGAGCGGAAGCGGCGGAAGGTCGCCTCGACGGAGTCGGGGGTCTCGTTGTAGGGCGGCTCGGCGAATGCTTCGGCGTAGACGAGCTGGAACGCGGGCTCGGCGTGTGCGGCGCTCGGGCCGTCCAACGTCAGTACCGTAAAGGCTACTTGAGAGGGCCCGGGGCCCTTGCTCTCGTCGTTCACACCACTCCCAGTCGAATGCCCAGCTCGACCAGCCGCCCGCGCTTCTGAGCGCGAAGCATCGTGCCCACGGTCTCGCGGACCCCGGCATGCATCCGGGTCGCCTGCGGGGCGAGGCGTTCGGCGTGGAGGAAAGCGTCCAGTGCCTGCTCGCGCTGCCCGTTGTAGAAGTGCGCGCGCCCTATGTCGATGTAGTGGTGCGAGCGTCGCTCGCGACTGTAGGTCTCCGGCAGCTTGACTTTCCTCGCCCGATCGACGGCCAGGCGCCCCTGCCCCAGCTCGACAGGGAGGCTCACGCCCCAGATCGCCACGTTCGTGGGGCCGAACTGGAGATGCCAATCGTCGCGGTCCCTACCGAGTTCGCCCGCTACCGCTTCCGCGCGGTGCCAATGGTGGTCGGCGGCGTTCTTTTCGGCCGCACGTGCGTGGTTCAGCGCGGCCTTCAGCTCGAACGCGCCACGGAGCGAGACTGCCTCGGGCGGCGGTGAAGACATGCGGGTGAGCGTCGTCAAGGCGTCATCGATGACGGCCCCCGCCTCGTCGTGCTCACCGATGTTCAGGAACTCGCCGGCGTCGTACCACTGGGAGGCCAGCACGCGCAGCGGATCGCCGGTGGCCTCGGCGGACCACAGGACGCGCTCCGTCGCGAGGGTGGCGTCCGAGACGTGACCCAGCTTGTAGAGGTACTGCATCGCGCACTCGTAGGCGGTGGTCAGCATCGAGAACACCATGCGGCGCGGGCTGCCTGTGGAGACCTCGGCCGCGACCTGGAGATCGCGCAGCAGGGCGGGCAGGATCTCGCCGGCGCTCGCCAACTTGGCTGCTTGCCGGTCGGCGTTGGCCGCCCGGACCCGCGCTCGTAGCTCGACAAGGTCCACGTTCGCGACCTCTTCCTCGGACGGGCGCGTAGGCCGCCCATGCCGGAGGACAGCGCGACGGACAGCGGCCACCCCGGCGACCGCTGCCTGCCCGGCGAGGTCGGACTGCGGCGGGGTGACGGGGCCTCCGGTGATCTCGGTGGGATGGCAGTCCAGGACGCGGCACAGGGAGAGGATCACCGCGGGTCGGTCCAGCGCTCTGCGTCCCTGCTCGAATGCCTTCACCGCCGAGAGGCTGTAACCGGACTCGGTGGCAAGACGCTGTTGAGTCCATCGGCGGCGCATGCGGATGCGCGCGAGCCGCTGGCCGTTGCCGTCGGCCTCTTGCATGTCAGGGAAGTGGGCCATGGCGGGCTCCGTTCTGACGTCGTCACTCAGAACGGTACGCCTAGGCAGCCCAGCATGCAGCGATCAGCCTTTCGCCGCCCAATCGGTTGATTGAGGGGCGGCCCAGGCGGCGCGAACTAACCGGCAGGCAAGGATGGTTATGGCACGCGCCGAGGGCTACGAACTGTGTCCCTTGGCGGTTGTCACGAGCCATACGGTCGGTCAGTACAAGGCGGCCACCCAAGACCCCCGCGGCCGACGCAACCGGCCCGGGGGCGTGGCCATCAACCACCAGGAGGTTGACGACATGCGCCAACATAGCGCTTGGCTCTTCGAGCCGCTGCTGCGGTTGTCACTGCCCGCGTCCGGGCGGCGCCGACGGGAGGCGGTCGCACGATGAGCGAGTCGCCGGAGCCCCGGTTGCTTCCGTGGGGGACGCCCGAGGGGAAGACCTGTTTCCTTCTGGGGGACGGGACGGGCTATGTCTCCCGGGTCGCGAACCGCATTGAGGCCGTTCAGCTCGACATGGCTGACAAGCTGGCCGCCCACGCGGACGGGATGCTCGGCGAGCCGAAGCTCTCGGAGCGTGAACTCCGCTCTCTGGCAGGCCATTTGACGCGCGCGCTGCGAGATGTCCGCCGGGTGGCGGTCAGTCGCGGTGCCCGGCTGGGCGAGCCGGGTGACGTCCCCGGCTAGGAACTCCCCCGACGGGGCCCAGCAGGGGCCCGGTCCGTCCTGCGGGGAGCGTCCCGGGCGCCTCCCCTGAAGGAAGCCGCACCGCGGAGGCGCGGTGTGGGAGCAACGGGGCCTGTCTTCCTCGAAGTGTCGGGGAAGGCAGGCCCCTTCATCGGCCCCTGTGTTGCTCGACGCGAGGTGGTCACCGCGGTCGAGGCGGCGTACGGATGGTGGGTTGGGCAAGGGCGGCCCGGCGTCGGGCGCTTCGGGCTGACCGTGGACCGAGAAGGGCAATGCCCGTGGTGGGTGCTCCGGACCTCTTGCCTGACGGGGTGTCAGCTATCACCATGACCGGACTCGGTCGCGGGACGGCGACTCGTCAGCGGGAGGGGTTCGGGTCATGGTGCAAGTGCTGCCGCCAGACAGGCTGTCGTACGGGATGCAACTGCCGGTGCAGGCGCAGAGCGTGGTGTTCGCGGAGGGGTGGGAGGCGGGGGCCGGGCCGGAGGACCTGGTGGCGGTGGCGCGGGCGGCGGATCGGGCCGGGTTCGCGTACGTGGCGTGCTGTGAGCACGTGGCGATCCCGCGGCGGCTGGCCGGGACGATGGGGACGGTCTGGTACGACCCGGTGGCGACGCTGTCGTATCTGGCGGCGGTGACGGAGCGGGTGCGGTTGCTCAGCCATGTGGCGGTGGTCGGGCTGAGGCATCCGCTGATCAGCGCGAAGCAGTACGCGACGGTGGACCGGTTGTCCGGGGGGCGGTTGATCCTCGGGGTGGGGGCCGGGCACGTGGCGGAGGAGTTCGCGGCGGTCGGGGTGGACTTCGCGCGGCGGGGGGCGCTGCTGGACGAGGCGGTCGACGCGTTGAAGGTGGCGCTGGGGGAGGAGGAGTTCCCGGAGTTCGCGGGGGACCGGTTCGCGTTCGGGGGGTTGGGCCAGGCGCCGCGGCCGGTGCAGCGGCCGCGGCCGCCGGTGTGGGTGGGGGGCTCGTCCCCGGCGGCGGTGCGGCGGGCCGCGGTGCGGGGGGACGGCTGGCTGCCGCAGGGGGACCGTCGGGAGCAACTTCCCCGGCAGATCGCGACGTTGCGGCGGTTGCGGGAGGCGGCGGGGGTGGTCGAGCCGGTCGAGGTCGGGGCGATCGCGGAGCCGGTGTACGTGGGGAAGCCCGGGTGGGACGTGGGGCGGCGGACGCTGGTCGGGCCGCCGGAGCGGATCGCCCAGTCGCTGCGGGAGTACGGGGCGATGGGGGTGCGGCAGGTCCAGGTGCGGTTCCGGAGTCGGGGACGGGCCGAACTGGTCGAGCAGGTCGGGGTCTTCGGGGCCGAGGTGGGGCCGCTGCTGAACGGTTGAGGCGGCGGTGGGGGCGCGGGGGCCGCTGTCCGTACGTACACCACAGGAGGTCCGGGATGGGGAAGTTGGACGGCAGGGTGATCGTTATCACCGGGGCGGCGCGGGGGCAGGGGGAGCAGGAGGCACGGCTGTTCGTGGCGGAGGGCGCGCGGGTGGTGCTGGGTGACGTGCTGGAGGAGGTGGCCCGGCTGGCGCTCTTCCTGTCCTCGGAGGACTCGTCGTACATCACGGGGCAGCCGTTCGTGATCGACGGGGGGTGGATGGCCGGGGTGAGCCCGTTCTGACGCCGCCCCGGCGCGCCGTGCTGATGGTGCGTCAGGTTTGCCCGTTGGGGGTATTGACGGGTCCCGGTGCCGCTGGAACAGTCGGTCCCGTCGCGTGAATCTGACGGTACGTCAGAAATGGCGGCGGGAACGAGTGCCGCCAGCGTCGGAGTTAATCAGCGCCGGAGTCGATCAGCGCCGGAAATGCCAACGTCGGAAACGGGCTGCCGCGGCAGCGGGTAAGGGACGGTGAACCCCCTTGGAATTCGGGCTCTTTGTGCAGGGCTATGTGCCCGCCGCGCGGGCGCAGGCCGATCCGGAGGCCGAGCACCACGCACTGATGGAGGAGACCGAGTACGTCATCCAGGCGGACAGGTCCGGCTTCAAGTACGCCTGGGCGTCCGAGCACCACTTCCTGGAGGAGTACTCCCACCTCTCCGCCAACGACGTCTACCTCGGCTACCTCGCCCACGCGACCGAGCGGATCCACCTGGGCTCGGGCATCTTCAACCCGCTCGCCCCCGTCAACCACCCGGTGAAGGTCGCCGAGAAGGTCGCCATGCTCGACCATCTCTCCTCCGGCCGCTTCGAGTTCGGCTCCGGGCGGGGCGCCGGCAGCCACGAGATCCTGGGGTTCCTGCCGGGCATCACCGACATGAACCACACCAAGGAGATCTGGGAGGAGACCATCGCGGAGTTCCCCCGGATGTGGCTCCAGGACGAGTACCAGGGGTTCACCGGCAAGCACTGGCAGCTCCCGCCGCGCAAGGTGCTGCCCAAGCCGTACGGGGGCTCCCACCCGGCGATGTGGTACGCCGCCGGGTCGCCGTCCTCGTACGCGATGGCCGGGAAGAAGGGGCTGGGCGTCCTCGGCTTCAGCGTGCAGAAGGTCGCCGACATGGAGTGGGTCGTCGACTCCTACAAGAACGCGGTCAAGGACGCCGAGCCGGTCGGGGACTTCGTCAACGACAACGTCATGGTGACGTCCACCGCCATCTGCGCGCCGACCCATCAGGAGGCGGTCCGGATCGCGGTCGGCGGCGGGCTCAACTACCTCCAGTCGCTGCTCTTCCGCTACCACGACACCTTCCCGCGGCCGGACGGTATACCGCAGTGGCCCGAGCTGCTCCCCGAGTACACCGAGGAGCTCGTCGAGCTCCTGATCGCCGAGGAGTTGATGATCTGCGGAGACCCCGACGAGGTGCTGCGGCAGTGCAAGCGCTGGGAGCAGGCCGGCGCCGACCAGCTCTCCTTCGGGCTGCCGATCGGGATCTCCTACGAGGACACCATGAACACCATCAAGCTGATCGGCGAGCACGTCATCCCGAAGATCGACACCGATCCGGTGCACCGGACGACCCGCTTCCGGCGGGCGGCGGTGGCGGCGGCCGGCTGAACCCGCCCCGCGCGCCACCCGCCCGTCCCACCCGCCCCGCACCCCAGAAGGGACGCACGCCATGCTCGACCACCTCATCCAGGCCGCGACCGTCGTGGACGGCACGGGCGCGCCGGCCTTCGCCGCCGATGTCGGCATCCGGGACGGGCGGATCGCGGCGGTCGGCCGGCCCGGCACCGTCACCGAGGAGGCCCGGACGAGCGAGGACGCGCGGGGACTGGTCCTCGCCCCCGGGTTCATCGACCCACACACCCACTACGACGCCCAACTGTTCTGGGACCCCTACGCCACCCCGTCCCTCAACCACGGCGTGACCACCGTCGCCGGCGGCAACTGCGGCTTCACCCTCGCCCCGCTCCACCCCGACCGGCCGGCGGACGCCGACTACACCCGGCGGATGATGAGCCGGGTCGAGGGGATGTCGCTGGTCGCGCTGGAACAGGGCGCGCCCTGGAACTGGCACACGTTCGGGGAGTACCTGGACGCGCTGGAGGGGCGGATCGCGGTCAACGCCGGCTTCATGGTCGGCCACTGCGCGCTGCGCCGGCACGTCATGGGCCCGGACGCGATCGGCGGACAGCCCTCGCCGGCCCAACTCGACGCCATGTTGCGGCTGTTCCACGACGCGATGGACGCCGGGGCGTGGGGGCTGTCCACCACCCAGTCGTCCAGCCACTCCGACGGCGACGGCGCACCGGTCGCCTCCCGGCACGCCCGCCCCGACGAACTGCTCGCGCTCTCCCGGGCGGTCGCCGACCACGAGGGCACCCAGATCGAGGCGATCGTCGCCGGCTGCCTGGACCAGTTCGCCGACGACGAGATCGACCTGCTGGTGGAGATGTCCGCGGCGGCCGGCCGCCCGCTCAACTGGAACGTGCTGACCATCGACGCCGCCGTCCCCGAACGGGTGCCCCGCCAGCTCGTCGCCAGCGAGCGCGCCCGCAAGGCCGGCGGCCGGATCGTGGCGCTCACCATGCCGATCCTCACCCCGATGAACATGTCGCTGGGCACCTTCTGCGCCCTCAACCTCATACCGGGCTGGGGCGAGGTCCTCGGCCTGCCGGTGCCCGAGCGGATCGCCCGGCTGCGCGACCCCGACGTCCGCGCCGAACTGCTGCGCCGCGCGCACGGCAGGGAGGCCGGGGTCTTCCGCCGGCTCACCGACTTCGCCCGCTACGTCATCGGGGACACCTACGCGGCGGCCAACGAGGGCCTGACCGGGCGGGTGGTGCGGGACATCGCCGCCGAACGCGGCCAGGAGCCGTTCCACTGCCTGACCGAGATCTGCGCCAACGACCAACTCCGCACCGTGCTCTGGCCGATGCCGACCGACAACGACCCGGCCAGTTGGGCGCTGCGGCAGCAGACCTGGCAGCACGAGGACGTCCTGCTGGGCGGCTCGGACGCCGGCGCGCACCTGGACCGGATGTGCGGCGCCCCCTACACCACCCGCTTCCTCGGCGACTGTCTGCGCGGCCGGAAGCTGGCCGGGCTGGAGCGGGCGGTGCGGATGCTGACGGACGACCCGGCGCAGCTCTTCGGGCTGCGCGACCGGGGCCGGATCGCCGTGGGGTACCACGCCGACCTGGTGCTCTTCGACCCGGAACGGATCGACGCGGGCGCCGCGACGCTGGTGCACGACCTGCCGGGGGACAGCCCGCGGCTGGACTCCAAGGCGATCGGCGTGGTCAGCGTGCGGGTCAACGGGGTGGAGACGATCCGGGACGACGCGGTGACCGGCGCGGTGCCCGGGACCGTACTGCGCTCGGGACGGGACACGAGGACGGTGAGCACGCGGTGAGCGGAACCGGAGCCGGGGGCGGGGGAGTTGGCGCCGGCGGGCGGCCGTTGGTCCAGCCGCTGTTCATCGGCGGGGAGTGGGTGGAGCCCGACGGCGGGCACTACGCCGTGCTCGACCCGGCGACCGAGGAGGTCGTCGGGTACGCCCCGGAGGCCGGCCGGGCGCAGGTCGCGGCGGCGGTGGACGCGGCCCGGGCCGCCTTCGACGGCTGGTCGCGGACCGCGCCCGAGGAGCGCGCGGCCGTCCTCTCCCGGGCCGCGCGGGTGATCCGCCGGGAGTCCGCCCGCTACGCGGAGCTGGCGCAGGCGGAGAGCGGTGCGACGACCGGGACGGCGCGCGCCCTCCAGGTCGGGGTCTCCGCGGCCCGCTTCGCCCGGTACGCGCGCGGCGCGCTGGAACCGGTGGAGACCGCGGTGCCGCCGCAGATCAACGAGGCCGGGCCGATGGGCGGCGGGGGCGTCTTCGGCGCGGTCGCGGTGCGCCGCCCGGTGGGCGTGGTCACCTGCATCACCTCCTACAACAACCCGTGGGCCAACGCGGCGGGGAAGGTCGCGCCGGCGCTGGCGATGGGCAACACGGTGGTGGTCAAGCCGGCCCCGCAGGACCCGCTGTCGGTGTACCGGATGGCCGAGGCGCTGGCGGAGGCCGGTGTTCCGCCCGGGGTGGTCAACGTCGTCAGCGGGTCGCGGCCGGAGGTCGGCGAGGCCGCGGTGGCCGCGGACGGCGTGGACATGGTCAGCTTCACCGGCTCCACCGCGGTCGGGCGGCGGATCGCCGAGGAGTGCGGCCGCGGGATGAAGCGGCAGCTCATGGAGTTGGGCGGCAAGGGCGCGGCGCTGGTCTTCGACGACGCCGACCTGGCCTTGGCGGTGTCCGGCATCGGCACCACCTTCTCCTTCTACAGCGGCCAGATCTGCACCGCGCCGACCCGGGTGCTGGCCCAACGCGGCATCTACGAACGGCTGGTGGCGGGGCTGGCCCGGTACGCGGAGCGGCTGACCGTCGGCGATCCGCGCCGGCCGGGCACGGTCGTCGGGCCGGTGATCTCCGCCGCGCACCGGGACCGCGTCGAGGGGTACCTCGCGCTCGCGGTGAAGGAGGGGGCGCGCCTGGTCACCGGCGGCGAACGGCCGGATCCGGCGCGCGGCTTCTACGTGGCGCCGACGCTCTTCGCGGACTGCACGGCCGCCATGCGGGCGGTCCGCGAGGAGATCTTCGGGCCGGTGGTGACGGTGGTCCCCTTCGACGACGAGGAGGAGGGCATCGATCTGGCCAACGACAGCGACTACGGGCTGCTGGACTACGTCTGGTCCGGCGATGTGGCCCGCGCCTTCCGGGTGGCGGGGCGGCTGCGGGCCGGCGGGGTCGGCGTCAACACCGTCGGCCGGAACATGGAGGCGCCGTTCGGCGGCTTCAAGCGCAGCGGGGTCGGGCGGGACGTCGGCTCCTACGCGCTGCACGCGTACAGCGAGCTCCAGGCGATCGTGTGGCCGGGGTGAGGGACGCGGGGCGAGGGGCGCGGGCCCGGCCGGTCGTGGCCGAGGGCCCGACCGGGGCAGGCCGACCCCATGGCCGCAACATGGCCGGATGGTGACGTTCGGAATCCGGACGGGAAATTTTAGAACCCGGTCAAAACGGACAGTGCTGCGGTTCTCGCAATGCGGAAAGCTTCAGGTGTGGTCATAAAGTCCAAGGTCCAATTCAACTTCCCCTTGGGATTGAGTGGTTGATGCGCCGGGTTCTCCTGTGGAGTGAAGTTGAGATCTCCGGAAGGCGATCTTCCGGATGCGGAAACAGCAGCATTTAACGTCCTGTTCATGGTTCAGGTTGACCCCCGGCCCCAGACCGGAGACACGGTAACGAGCGTCGCCGCTACCGGCAGTAGCGCCCGCGGCGGCTCCGGCGACACCCGGAACAAGGGCCTCAGCGGCAACTCCGTCGGCCTGCTCGGCAGCGCGGTCATCGGCGTCTCCACCGTCGCCCCCGTCTACTGCCTCACCTCGACCCTCGGCCCCACGGTCGGCGAGGTCGGCGTGCAGATGCCCGCCGTCTTCCTGGCCGGATTCCTGCCGATGCTGCTGGTCGCCTTCGCCTACCGCGAGTTGAACAAGGCCGTCCCGGACTGCGGAACCTCCTTCACCTGGACCGTCAAGGCGTTCGGGCCGCGGGTCGGCTGGATGTGCGGCTGGGGCCTGGTGATCGCCACCATCATCGTGCTCTCCAACCTGGCCGGCATCGCCACCTCCTTCTTCTACCTCCTGCTCGGCGAACTCACCGGCAGCCCCGCGATCGCCGCCCTGGACCACAACCGGATCGCGCACGTCCTGACCTGCCTGGCCTTCATCGCCCTCGCCACCGCCATCAGCTACCGCGGAATGACCGCCACCAAGGGCGTGCAGTACACCCTTGTCGGCCTCCAACTCGCCGTGCTCGCCGTGTTCGTGGCGCTGGCCGTGGTCAAGGCCCGCTCCGGGGACTTCGCCGGCTCCCTGCACTTCTCCTGGACCTGGCTCGACCCCTTCGCGGTGCAGTCCTTCTCCGCCTTCACCGCCGGACTCTCCCTCTCGATCTTCATGTTCTGGGGCTGGGACACCTGTCTGACGGTGAACGAGGAGACCGCCGGCAGCGCGAAGACCCCAGGCCGCGCCGCCCTGTTGGCCATGGTCGTGCTGATCGGCTCCTACCTGCTCACCGCCGTCGCCGCGCAGATGTTCGCCGGCGTCGGCGGCAAGGGCCTCGGGCTGGGCAACCCGCAGACCGCTGACAACGTCTTCGCCGCCCTCGCCAACCCCGTCATGGGCACCGTGCTCGGCGTGCTGCTCTTCGTCGCCGTCCTCGCCTCGGCCGCCGCCAGCCTCCAGACCACCTTCATCCCCGTCGCCCGCACCGTGTTGGCGATGAGCACCTACGAGGCGCTGCCGGCGTCCTTCGCCAAGATCCACCCACGCTTCCGCTCGCCGGGCAAGGCCACCATCGCCGCCGGCGTCGCCACCGGCGTCTTCTACGCCGTGATGAGCTTCATCAGCCAGAACGTGCTGATCGACACCATCTACGCGCTGGGCCTCATGATCTGCTTCTACTACTCGATCACCGCCTTCGCCTGTGCCTGGTTCTTCCGGCGTGCCCTGCTGGGCTCCGCCCGCGACCTCTTCTTCAAGGGCGTCTTCCCGTTGCTGGGCGGGCTCCTGTTGGCCGCGGTCTTCGGCAAGACCCTGATCGACATGTGGAACCCGGCCTACGGATCGGGCAGTTCGGTCCTCGGCATCGGCTCGGTCTTCCTCATCGGCGTCGGCCTGCTCCTCCTCGGCGCCGTCCTCATGCTGATCATGCAACGCCGCAGCCCCGCCTTCTTCCGCGGCGAAATCCTCACCACGGCCACGCCGGCGTTGGCGGCGGAGGAGTAGCGGAGGGGGAGGGCGGGGCTGCAGCAGGCCGCAACTCACCATCCGCACACGGCAGTCAGCGGCCGGCACCCACGCGGGTCACGTAGGTCACGCGGGCCCAGCGGGCCACGCGCCGACGTACCGGGCACCGCCTCGCCAGCGGCCACCTCACCGCCTCGCCACCGCACGAGTGGCCGGCTCGACAGCGGCCACCTCACCAGTCGCCCAGGAAGATCGGGTTCGTCAGGGCGGCCATGGGGCCCGGGAGGGCCGTCGTGGTGGAGGGGTGGCGGAGCTCGGTGCGTATGTAGGCGGCGTTGTCGGGGGTGGTGGACCAGGTGACCGTGCCGGCTCCGGACGGGGGCAGCGGGGCGGTGTGCCGGACGCCCTGGTCGGTGACGAAGGAGACCGCGCAGCCCGGTGCGCCGGAGACCGTCAGACGGGCGGTGACCCGGGCCCCGCCCGGCAGTTCCAGGCGTTGGCCGATCCCGGCGTGCTCGCCGCGCTCGCCGGTGACGGCGAACGACAGGTCGACCGCGGAGGATTCGGCGATCCAGACCCGGCCCGCCCGGATGCCGTCCTGTAGGGCGGGGCGCGAGAGGTCGTCGGCCAGGACCACGGTCTGCGGGAGCCCGACCACGTCCGGATCGCGGTGGGCGTCGCTGTGCCCGACGGCCGGCAACCACGGGCCGCGGCCGCCCCGGACATGGGCGACCAGGGTGTTGTCCCATTCCGCGAGGGTGATCTCGTCGTCGGGGCCGTACGGGCCGTTCCACACCTCCACCGCATCCGCCTCGTTCAGCCCGAACTTCCAGTTGCAGCCGACGCACGTGGCGTGTGGATGCGCCGGGATGACCAGGCCGCCGGCCCGGCGGATGGCGCGCGCGTACCGGCCGAAGGCGTTGTCCCGCGCGCGGTAGCGCCAGTCGATGAAGACACCGGGGTCGGTGCCCATCGCCACCACGTGCCCGTTGCGGGTGGTCACCTCCTCACCGGTCAGGATCAGCAGGTCGTCGCCCCACAGGCCCTCCCAAGCGCCGTGGCTGGCGGTGGTGTTGTGCTCGGTGGTGGTGAGGAAGTCCAGCCGGGCGGCCCTGGCCAGGGCCGCGATCTGGGCCGGGGTGCGCTTGCCGTCGGAGTAGACGGAGTGCAGGTGGTTGTCCCCGCGGTACCAGGCGCGGCCGCGGCCCCGGGCCCGCTCGGGCGGATGGACGGGCGTCGGGGTCTTCCCCGGGGGACCGTGTCGCAGGGTGACGGTGACCTCGTAGTTCAGCCCCTGCGGGGCGACCGTGTACGGGCCGAGGGCGAGGTGCCAGGTGCCGGCGTTGATCGGGCCCGGGAGGTAGCCCGGGGTGGCGTCGTCGGCGCGCACGAAGAACTCCGACCGCGCCCCGCCCGACCAGCCGCGGAAGCCGGCACCGCCCAGCTCCGTGCCGCGCTCGTCGAAGATGCCGATGTCGCAGGCGTTCCCCGCGGTGCCGTCGGGCACGCTCGGCCTGTCGTAGCGGTAGGCGACCGCGATCTCCTTTACGCCGCGCGGGACGTCGACCGGTACGTAGACGAAGTCCGGTGCGCCGGGCGGCAGATGGCCCCGGACCGTGCGGGTCCGCTCGGCCGGCCCTCTTCCGCCCGGCCCGCCTCCGCCCTGCCCGGCGGCCGGCGCCGCCTCGGCGAAGCTCACCCGCCCCAGCGTCAGCGCCCCCGCCGCACCGGCGCCCGCCGACAGTTTCAGTACCTCGCGTCGCTCCATCTCCGCCCCCGGTCGTCGTCCTTGGTCGTCGTGCTCGGTCGTTGTCCTCGATCGTTCTGCTCGGTCGTCGTGCTCGGTCGTCGTGCTCGGTCGTTCGGTCACCGTCGTCGTTCGCCAGCCATGGGCCGCGCGTCGCCGGTCGCTGACCACCAGCCACCACGGTCGCCAGCCGCCCGCCGCACCAGCGACATGTCCCGCACGTCCCACGGCCCCACGCCCACGCGCACACCCAGCTTCATTTCGCCGTGTGAAAACCGTTGTACGCGCGTGTGACACGCCGGAAAAGCCCTGTGGATAACTCACGGTCGGTGAGGCACCATGCGGTCACCCCACCCGCCTGACCCCACGCCCAACGCCCCACCCCACCCCGACGCGGAGGACGCCCAGGATGCGGATCGCGACCACGATCTTCCTGACCGACGAGACGATCCAGCCGGTCCGGCTGGCACAGGAGTTGGAACAGCGCGGCTTCGACGGGCTGTATCTGCCCGAGCACACCCACATCCCGGCCTCCCGGGACACCCCGGCCCCCATGGGCGAGCCGCTGCCCCGCGAGTACGGCCGCACCCTGGACGCGTTCCTCGCCCTCGGCCAGGCCGCCGCGGTCACCGAGCGGCTCCGCCTGGGCACCGGCATCACCCTCGTCGCCCAGCACGACCCGATCGACCTCGCCAAGCAGATCGCGACCCTGGACCACCTCTCCAACGGGCGGTTCACCCTCGGCGTCGGCTACGGCTGGAACGTGGAGGAGGCGGCCGACCACGGTGTGCGGTGGGCGACCCGGCGCGCCCTGGTACGCGACCGGCTGGCGCTGATGCGCGCCCTGTGGGCCGACGAACCCACCGGCTACGAGGGCCGGTTCGGCTCCGTCCGCGCCTCCCTCGCCCACCCCAAGCCGGCCGGCGGCGCGCCGCGCGTCCTGCTGGGCGGCGCGGCCGGCCCCAAGCTGTTCGCGGGGATCGCGGCCGACGCGGACGGCTGGCTGCCGATCGGCGGCCGCGGCCTCGCCCAGGCCCTCCCGGCGCTGCGGCGGGCCTGGGCGGACGCCGGCCGCGCGGGCCAGCCGGACGTGGTGCCGTACGCGGTGCGGCCCACCCCGGGGAAGTTGGCGCACTACCGGGAGCTGGGGGTGGCGGAGGTGGTCCTCCAACTGCCGCCGGCCGGCGAGGCGGAGGTCCTGCGGACCCTGGACGACTACGCGCAGTACTTGTGAGGCGGCGAGCGGTACCGGCGAGACGGCGAGGGGGCGCCGCTCGTCCCACTCCGCCCTAGGACCAGCGGCGTACGGCGGCCCTCCGGGGATCGGTACCGCAGACCGATCCGCGGTGGCGCCGGGCGGGCGTAGCGTCGGTGGTGAAGGCAGTGGAACGCCTCGTCGGAGGGTTCCGCCGAGCTCCGGGAGACCTAGGGAGACACCATGCCCCGCCTCGACCACACGATCGTGCACAGCACGGACCGGTTCGCCTCGGCCCGCTTCCTCGCCGAGTTGCTGGACGCCCCCGAACCCAAGGCGTACGGGCCGTTCGCGGCGCTCAAGATGGACAACGGGGTGACCCTCGATTACGCCGAGCACGTCGCCGGCGGCCGGGAGTTCGTCGCCACGCACTACGCATTCCTGGTGACGGAGGAGGAGTTCGACGGGATCCTGGGGCGCATACAGAAGCGCGACCTGCCCTACTGGGCGGACCCGATGCACGCCAAGCCCCAGGAGATCAACCACCACGACGGCGGCCGGGGCCTGTACCTGAACGACCCCGACGGCCACAACATGGAGTTCCTGACCCGGACCTACTCCGAGCAACTGCTGAACTCCATCTGATCCGCGGCGGGTTCACCGGGCCCGCGCGCCGCCGGGCGCGCGCCCCTCTGCGGCGGTCGGTGCCGTCGGCCGGGGCGCCCGCCACCGCCCCGGCCCCGTCCGTCGTGCCCAACTCCCCGGAGGAAACCTCCGTTTAACGTGATCAGTGGCACATCGATCCGACCGACTCCGGCGGCGGAGATGTCAGTCCTCGCTCGTATGCTCGGGGCATGACTTCCAGCGCGCAGGGATCTGACCAGGGCCTTCGCCAGGGATCTGAGCAGGGCTCGGACCAGGCAGCGGACGGGGCCGTCAAGGGCGGGGCGGCCCCGCGGCCGACGGCCAACGCGATGCGCCGGGCGCTCAAGCGGGCCCGGGACGGCGTGGCGTTGGACGTCGCGGAGGCCGCGGTGCTCCTCCAGGCCCGCGGTGCGGACCTGGAGGACCTGTGCGCCTCGGCGGCCCGGGTGCGCGACGCCGGCCTGGAGGCCGCCGGCCGCCCCGGTGTCATCACGTATTCCAAGAGCGTCTTCATCCCCCTGACGCGCCTGTGCCGCGACAAGTGCCACTACTGCACCTTCGCCACCGTCCCCGGCAAGCTGCGCCGGGCCGGCGAGGGGATGTTCATGTCGCCGGACGAGGTCCTGGCCATCGCCCGCCGCGGCGCCGAACTGGGCTGCAAGGAAGCCCTGATCACGCTCGGCGACAAGCCCGAGGACCGCTGGCCCGAGGCCCGCGAGTGGCTCGACGCGCACGGCTACGACGACACCATCGCCTACGTCCGCGCCATCTCCATCCGCATCCTGGAAGAGACCGGCCTGCTGCCGCACCTCAACCCCGGCGTCATGTCGTGGACGGACTTCCAGCGCCTCAAGCCCGTCTCGCCGTCCATGGGGCTGATGTTGGAGACCACCGCCCAGCGGCTGTGGAGCGAGCCGGGCATGCCGCACCACGGCTCGCCCGACAAGGAACCGGCCGTCCGCCTGCGGCACTTGGAGGACGCCGGCCGCAGCTCCGTCCCGCTCACCAGCGGGTTGCTGATCGGCATCGGCGAGACGGCGGAGGAGCGCGCCGAGTCGCTGTTCGCGCTGCGCCGGGTCGCCCGTGCCTACCACGGCATCCAGGAACTGATCATCCAGAACTTCCGCGCCAAGTCGGACACCGCCATGCGCCGCATGCCGGACGCCACCCTGGACGACCTGGTCGCCACCGTGGCTGTCGCCCGGCACATCATGGGCCCCTCCGGCTGCCTCCAGGCGCCGCCCAATCTGGTGGACGACGAGTACGGCCGCCTCATCGGCGCCGGCATCGACGACTGGGGCGGCGTCTCCCCGCTCACCGTGGACCACGTCAACCCCGAGCGCCCCTGGCCCCAGATCGACGAGCTGGCCGAGCGCTCCGCCGCCGCCGGCTTCGAGCTGCGCGAACGGCTCGCCGTCTACCCGGAGTTCGTCCAGCGCGGCGAGCCCTGGCTGGACCCCCGGCTGCGGCCGCACGTCGCCGCCCTCGCCGATCCGGAGACCGGGCTGGCCCGGGAGGACGCCGTGGTCGAGGGCCACCCCTGGCAGGAGCCCGACGAGGGGTTCGTCCCCTCCGGCCGCACGGACCTGCACCGCACCATCGACACCGAGGGCCGCACCACGGACCGCCGGGACGACTTCGACGAGGTCTACGGCGACTGGGAGGCGCTGCGCGAGGCCGCCGCGCCCGGCATGGTGCCCTCCCGCATCGACGCCGACGTCCGGGGGGCCCTCTCCCAGGCCGCCGACGACCCGACGAAGCTCACCGACGCCGAGGCGCTCGCCCTGTTGCACGCCGACGGCCCGGCCCTGGACGCGCTCTGCCGGATCGCCGACGACCTGCGTCGCGCCACCGTGGGCGACACCGTCACCTACATCGTCACCAGGAACATCAACTTCACCAACGTCTGCTACACCGGCTGCCGGTTCTGCGCCTTCGCCCAGCGCCGCACCGACGCCGACGCCTACACGCTCTCCCTCTCCCAGGTCGCCGACCGCGCCCAACAGGCGTGGGACGTGGGCGCGGTGGAGGTCTGCATGCAGGGCGGCATCCACCCCGACCTGCCCGGCACCGCATACTTCGACATCGCCCGCGCCGTCAAGGAACGGGTCCCGGGCATGCATGTGCACGCCTTCTCGCCGATGGAGGTGGTCAACGGGGCGACCCGCACCGGCCTGTCCATCCGGGAGTGGCTGAGCGAGGCCAAGGCCGCCGGCCTGGACTCCATCCCCGGCACCGCCGCCGAGATCCTCGACGACGAGGTCCGCTGGGTCCTCACCAAGGGCAAACTCCCCACCGCCACCTGGGTCGAGGTCATCAAGACCGCCCACGAGCTGGGCATCGGCTCCTCGTCGACGATGATGTACGGGCACGTCGACCAGCCCCGGCACTGGCTCGGCCACCTCCGGCTGCTGGCCGAGATCCAGCAAGAGACCGGCGGCTTCACGGAGTTCGTCACGCTGCCGTTCATCCACACCAACGCCCCCGTCTATCTGGCCGGCATCGCCCGCCCCGGCCCCACCACCCGCGACAACCGCGCGGTGACGGCGATGGCCCGCATCCTGCTCCACCCGCACATCACCAACATCCAGACGAGCTGGGTGAAGCTGGGCGCCGAGGGCGCCGCGGAGATGCTCCGCTCCGGTGCCAACGACCTCGGCGGCACGCTGATGGAGGAGACCATCTCCCGTATGGCCGGGTCGAGTTACGGCTCCTACCGCTCCCTCCAGGACCTGGTCGCCATCGCCGAGCTCGCCGGCCGCCCGGCCCGCCCCCGGACGACCTCCTACGGCCAGGTCCCCGCGGAGCGCCAGGCCGCCGCGCTGGCGTCGGACGGCCATCTGCCGGAGCTGCTGCCGGTGGTGGAGTAGCGGCGGCGCGCGGACGGCCGGGCGGGGGCACCTCCCGTCCGGCCGCCGGCGGCCGTCAGGGCGCGTCCGGCGGATCTCCGCGGCGGCGCGGCGTCTGGCGCACCCGCTCGCGGCGTTGCCGACACGCCCCCATAGCTCCGCTAGGAAGACATCCCGGCGCCTCGCGATCGCACCCGCCAGACGCCGCTCCTTCCGCCACGGAGACCCGTCAGAAGCGCCCTAGCCCTCGTCGTACTCCGCCTCGTGCTGGAGGATGCACTGCTGCCACTGCGACAGCGCCTCCTCGCGGTCGCCGCCGGCGTCCTGGGCGGCGACGATCAGCGCGTCGGCGGCCATCGCGGCCAGCCGCACCGCGACATGGCACACATCGCGTTGGGGGAGCGGCCGGAGGAGTTCCACCGCACCGTCACTGTCCCCGGACAGGGCCGAGGCCACGACGGCCATGGTGGTGCGGTCCCACTCGTACTCGGACATGGGGAGAGCATGCCCAGTGGGTGGCGCGGCCATCATCGAACGCCCGGGCGGGGGGAGAACCCGCCAGGTGGAACCGCTCCCTCCGCACCCGCCCCTCGTGCCTCAGCCGCCCCCGGCCGGCCCGTCATGCCAACCGGCGGACCGGCTCCCCCGCCAGATGGGCCGCGATGTTCTCCACGGCCTGGTGGAAGTACCCCTCGTAGTTGCGGCGGGTGACATAGCCGAGGTGGGGGAGGGCCAGCACGTTCGGCAGGGTGCGCAGCGCGGCGTCGGCGGGCAGCGGCTCCTGCGCGTAGACGTCCAGTCCGGCGCCGGCGATCCAGCGCTCGCGCACCGCCGTGAGCAGGGCGTCCTGGTCGACGATCGCGGCGCGGGCGGTGTTGACGAGATAGGCCGTGGGGCGCATCCGGCGGAGTTCGGCCGCGCCGAGCAGTCCCCGGGTGGCGTCGTTGAGGCCGAGGTGCACCGAGACGAAGTCGCCGCCCTCCAGGACCTCTTCCTTGCTGGCGGCGGCCCGGATGCCCAACTCCGCGGCCCGCTGCGGGGTCAGGCTCCGGCTCCAGCCCACCACGTCCATCCCGAAGGCCAGCCCGACCCGGGCCACCAGGCCGCCGATCCGGCCCACGCCGAGCAGTCCCAACGTCCGGCCGTGCAGATCGGCGCCGACCGTGCTCTGCCAGGGGCCGCCGGCCGCCATCGCGGTGCTCTCGGCGACCACGTTGCGGGCCAGGCCCAGGATGAGCGCCCAGGTCAGCTCGACGGGCGGTTCGCCGTTGCTGGCGGTGCCGCAGACCGTGACGCCCTGCCGGGCGGCCGCCGCCAGGTCGATGGCGGCGTTGCGCATCCCGGAGGTGACCAGCAGCCGCAGCCGCGGCAACCGGGCCAGCAGCGGGGCCGGGAACGGCGTCCGCTCGCGCATCGCGACCACGATCTCGCAGTCGCCGACCGCCGCCACCACCTCGTCCGCCGTGCGCAGCGGCTCCCGCAGCACGCGAACGTCCACGGCGCCGGCCAGCGGCGACCAGTCGGCCATGGTCAGGGCGACGCCCTGGTAGTCGTCCAGCACTGCGCAGCGCGGCAGGGCGGCGGAGGTGGGCGGGGTCATGGGGGCCTCCGGGTTTATGCGGGCAGTGGGCCGCCCCGCCCGGTCAGATCACGATGCGAACCTGAAACAAACCCGGCCCAGTTCCGATCATTCCCGGTCGATACAGTGCTTCGCCAGGGGCGTCCCACGCCCTAAGACACGGGTGTGCGAGCCCCGGGAGGGCGCAGTGAGCGAGCACGACGGGGGTCCGGCATGAGCGCGGCAGGGGGCGGCACCGCGATCTGGGGCCGCGCCGAGCAGCAGGACTTCCGCAGCCGGGTGCGCGGCTGCCTGCTGGGCGGTGCCATCGGGGACGCGCTCGGCGCCGGCATCGAGTTCGACTCCCTGGACGCGATCCGCGAGGCGCACGGCCAGGAGGGCGTGACCGACCTGGTGCCCGCCTTCGGGCGGCGCGGCGCGGTCACCGACGACACCCAGCTGACCCTCTTCACCGTCGACGGCCTGATCCGCGCCCAGGTCCGCCGGGACACCGGCGCCTGGCACCCGCCCACCGACGTGCACCGCGCCTATCTGCGCTGGGCCGCCACCCAGCGCGACTGGGGCCCCGACGAGCGCCGGGACGACGACGGCTGGCTGGCCCGCGAGGAGTGGCTCTACGCCCGCCGGGCCCCCGGCCGCGCCTGCCTCAGCGGCCTCGGCGACGAGGTGATGGGCACCCTGGAGGCGCCCAAGAACCCGGACTCCAAGGGCTGCGGCGCGGTGATGCGCTCCGCGCCGTTCGGCCTGCTCGTCGGCTGGGAACCGCAACTGGTCTTCCAACTCGCCGTCGAATGCGCCGCGCAGACCCACGGCCACCCCACCGGCTACCTCGCCGCCGGCGCGTTCGCCGTGATCAGCCACGGCCTGGCCCGCGGCGACGACCTCGACGGCGCCGTCCAGAAGGCCCTGGCGCACCTCGCCACCCGCCCCGACCACGAGGAGACCACCGACGCCCTCAAGGGCGCGCTGGGCGCCGTCCGGCAGGGCATGCCGACGGCCGCCCGGGTCGCGTCGCTGGGCGAGGGCTGGACCGCCGAGGAGGCGCTGGCCATCGGCGTGTACTGCGCCCTGGTCGCCGAGGACGTCCGGCACGGCCTGCTGCTCGCCGTCAACCACGGTGGCGACAGCGACTCCACCGGCGCCATCTGCGGCAACCTCCTGGGCATCCTGCACGGCGAGACGGCGCTGCCCGCCAACTGGCTGGTCGAGCTGGAGGGTCGGGCCACCATCCTCCAACTCGCCGACGACTTCGCCATGGAGATGACCCAGGGCCCCACCCTCCACGGCCCCGCCGGCTCCGCCCCCGGCTGGCTGACCCGCTACCCCCGCGCCTAACGGGCCACGAGGCGGCACCACTCCACAACGGGCGGCGGCCCGCGCCGCCCGGTCACTCCCCGCTCGACGCCACCGCCTCCCGGGCCGCCTCCTCCCCGCCCTCCCCGGGGCCGTTGATCCGGGCCAGCAGGGCGTCCCGCGCGTCGCTGCTCTCCGGGCGGACGAGGCCGAGCAGCGTGAACAGCACCAGCGAGGTCGCCACCGGCGTCGCGATCTGGAGCTGCAACTCCACTCCGGACAGCCCGAAGTTGGTCAGCCAGAACGCCACCAGTCCGGCCGCCCAGGACACCAGCGCCGCCACCGGCCCCGACCTGCGGAACGCCGGCACCATCCCCAGCAGGAACGGGATCGACACCGGCCCGACCAGCCCCGCCACCCACTTGATGACGACGGTGATGATGTCCTTGAACGCCGGGGAGTTGACCTGCGTCGCGATCGCCATCGACAGCGCCAGGAAGCACACCGTCGACACCCGGGCCGCCAGCAGCCCGGCCCGGTGCGACCAGCCCCGGGCCCGCGCCGACAGCGCCGGCGCGATGTCCCGGGTGAACACCGCGGCGATCGCATTGGCGTCGGAGGAGCACATCGCCATCGAGTGCGAGAAGAAGCCGACCACCACCAGCCCCAACAGGCCGTGCGGCAACAGCCGTTCGGTCAGCAGCGCATACGCGTCCGAGGCGTCCGGCTTCTCCGCCGTCACCAGGAGCGGCGCCGCCCACATCGGGAAGAACAGGACGGCCGGCCACACCAGCCACAGTCCCGCCGACAGCAGCGCCGAGCGCCGCGCCTCCCGGGCGGAGCGGGTGGCCATGTAGCGCTGCGCCTGGCTCCACATCCCGCCGCTGTACTCGAAGGTCTTGATGAAGAGGTAGGCGAGCAGGAACGTCAGGGTGTACGGGCCGGCGGTCGGGTGGGCGTGCCCGTCCGGCAGCCGGTCCCAGACCGTCCCCAGCCCGCCGATGCCGCCCAGTTCGCCCAGCACCGTCACCAGCATCGCGACCCCGGCCACCAACTGGATGACGAACTGCCCCAGTTCGGTCAGCGCGTCCGCCCACAGCCCGCCGACCGTGCAGTAGACGCCGGTGATCACCCCGGTGAGCAGGATGCCCTGGTTGAGCGAGAGCCCGGTGAAGACCGACAACAGGGTCGCGATCGCCGCCCACTTGGCGCCCACGTCCACCACCTTCAGCAGCACCCCCGACCAGGCGAGCGCCTGCTGCGTGCGCAGGTCGTAGCGGTTCTTGAGGTACTCCAGCGGCGAGGCGACGCCGAGCCGGGACCGCAGCCGGTTCAGCCGACCGGCGAACAGCCGGGCCCCGATGGCGATCCCGACGGCGATGGGGAAGGACCAGGTGACGTAGGAGGTGATGCCGTACTGGTAGGCGATGCCCGCGTAGCCGGTGAACATCACGGCGCTGTAGCCGGACATGTGGTGCGAGATGCCGGACAGCCACCACGGCATCCGGCCGCCGGCGGTGAAGAAGTCGCCGACGTCGTCCACCCGCCGGTGCGACCACATCCCGATCGCGACCATGACGCCGAAGTAGCCGATGAGCACGGCCCAGTCGAGACTGTTCATGCCCCCTCCAGGGGTCCGCCTTGTGAACGTTCCAGATGTGGAATCACTTCGCCGTGCTGCGGTCCTGCGGTGCCAAGTCCCCGTTCGGGAGCGGGAACTTTGGGGATTGAACCGTTCGCCGAGCGCGCCGGTCAAGGGTCTGGACGGTCATGGGTGTGAACGGGGGTCAGTGAAGCGAACGAGGGTGGCACGCCGGCACAAGGAGAACGGCCGCACGGGCCCTGCCCCGTACGGCCGTTGGTCCCCGTCCCGTGGCGCGGTCCGGGCCCGTCCCGCGCCGCCGTCCGCTAGCGCATCAGCTCGCCCGCGTTCACCAGCAGCGACTGGCCGGTGATGGCCCGCGCCCGGTCCGAGGCCAGGAAGACCGCCGCCTCCGCCACGTCCGCGTCGGACGCCAGCTCCGGCAGCGCCATCCGCCCGGCCAGGTGCCCCAGCACCGCGGACCCCGGCACCCCCTCGGCCGCCGCGGTCCGCCGCACGAACGCCGCCACCTGCGGGCCCCACATCCAGCCCGGCTGCACGGTGTTGACCCGGATCCGGTCCGGCCCGACCTCCCGCGCCAACGAGTACATCGCCGACACCAGCCCGCCCTTGGACGCCGCGTAGGCCGCCTGCTGCACCTGCGAGGGCGCGGCCACCGACGACTGGGTGCCGATCAGCACCACCGAGCCGCCGCCGCCCGCCGTCATCGCCGGCAGGCAGGCGCGGGTCATCCGCAGCGTGCCGAAGAGGTTGACGTCGACCACCCGCCGCCAGGCGTCGAAGTCGGCGTCCCGCACCCCACCGAACTGGTCGTCCAGCGCCGCGACATGGATCACCGCGTCGATTCCGCCGAACCGTTCCACGGCCACCTCGGCCAGCGCCGCGCACTGCGCCTCGTCGCCGATGTCGGTCGCCCGCCAGGCCGTGCGCCCGCCGGACGCGTCGATCCGGGCCGCGGTGTCCGCGAGGTTCCGGCCGGTGCGCGCGCCCAGCACGACGCGGGCGCCGTCCCGTACGCACGCCGCCGCGACCCGGTGGCCGAGCCCGGCGCCGACCCCGGAGACGATGACGGTCTTGTCGCGGAGCAGCATGCGCGGGCCTCCTGCCGGTCGGCCACGGGTCGAGCATCTGACGTAGCGTCAGTTATGTGGCGGGGGAACAGGGTAGGCGCGCGGTGCCGCGAAGAGAAGGCCGGCGCCCCGCCCCGCCGCGCTCACTCCCAGGTCGACGCCTGCGTCGCCTCGAAGCAGTACTTGACCCAGGAGCCGGACCGGTCGGGGCTGTTCGTCGGCACCGCGCAGAACCGCGCCCGGAAGGTGTCGCCCACCGACGCCATCGGCGTGTAGACGTCGTGGTAGGTGGCGATGAAGGCGCTGCGGGACGAGCCGCCAATCACGCTCACCGTCACCTCGTCGCCGACCCCGCCCGCCACGATCCGCCCCCAGACGGCGCCGCAGCGCTTGCTGTACCGCAGGTGGAGGCGGACCGGATTGCCCACCGCCGGCTCGAAGGTCACCGCGTCCACCCCGCACCCGGTGGCGTTCGGGTCCTTGCCGTCGCAGCCGGCCCCGGGGCAGCCGGGCGGCGGCTTCTCGTACAGCTTGGGAAGCTGGCTGACGGCGAACGTGGCGAGCGCGCCGACGACCGAGGTGACCACGCCCACCACCAGCGCGTGCCGGGCGTGCGCGCGCAGCCAGCGCCCGGCGCCGCGGCACCGCGATCCGAGGTCCCGCAGTGCGGTCCGCAGGCGGCGCCTCAGGGACGGGGACGGGCGGGTCGGGGGATCTTCGGGGTCCCTCAGGTCGGGGCCACTGCTCATCCGGCCTCCAGGGAGGACACCTCTCAACGTCCGGCGGGGCGTGGGTGGTTGGCGCACCCGTCGGTCGGCCGCGCCGCGGGGCGTGCGCCGTGGACCCTCCAGTCTCCGCCCGCACCGGGCCCGCCGGTAAGCGGTTTTTCCGCCACCCGACGCGCCTGACCGGCGGGGCCGTTACGCGACCCGCCGGGACTCGGCCAGCGCCGTGCGCAGCCGCCGCAGCCCCTCGCCGATCTCCTCCGGCCCGTGCGTCACGAACGACAGTCGCATCGCCGCCGGGTCCGGCCGCCCGGCGAAGAACGGCGCCCCCGGCACATACGCCACGTCATGGCGCACCACCTGAGGCAGCAGCGCCGCCGCGTCGTACCCCGTCGGCAGCGTCGCCCAGACGAACATCCCGCCCTCCGGGCGGTTCCACCGCGAGCCCTCCGGGAGCGCCGCCGGCAGCCCCGCCACCAGGGCGTCCCGCCGCTCCCGATAGGCGCCCCGGACCCGCGCCAGATGCGCGTCCAGGTCCGATGCCGCCAAGTACCGCGCCGCGGCGGCCTGGTCGACGGTCGAGGTGTGCAGATCGGCGGCCTGCTTGGCGATCACGCAGGCCCGGCGCAGCGCCGCCGGCGCCCGCAGTGTGCCCAGCCGCAGCCCCGGTGCCATCACCTTGGAGAACGAGCCGAGCAGCGCCGTGCGGTCCTCCGCCCCGGGCAGCGCGGCGATCCAGGGCTGCGGCTCGCCCTCGAACCGCAGCTCCCCGTACGGGTCGTCCTCGGCGATCCACAGCCCGCGCCGGGCGGCGACCCGGGCGACCGCGGCGCGCCGCTCCGCGGTCAGCGTCCGCCCGGTGGGGTTCTGGAACGTCGGGATGACATAGAGGAGTTTGGGGCGCTCGCGGGCGGCGATCTCGTCCAACGCCACCGGGTCCAGCCCCTCGTCGTCGGTGGGCACCGCCACCACCCGGGCGCCCGCGAGGGAGAAGATCTGCAGCGCCGCCAGATAGCAGGGGTCCTCCACCAACACCACGTCGCCCGGCTCCAACAGCGCGCTGGCCAGCAGCGTCAGCCCCTGCTGGGAGCCGGTGGTGACCAGCAGGTCGTCGGGGTCGGTGGGCAGCCCGCGGGCGGTGGTGCGGGCCGCGACGGCCGCCCGCAGCGCCGGGTCGCCCTCCGTGGTCGAGTACTGCAACACCCGCTCCGGCGCCCGGGCCAGCACCTCGGAGAAGGCCGCGGATATCCCCTCGGCGTCGAAGAGTTCGGGCGCCGGCAGCCCGCCGGCGAACGAGATCACCTCGGGGCGCGCGGTGAGCGCCAGGATCTCGCGCACGGGCGAGGAACCGGTCCGCTTCGCCCGGGCGGCGAACTCGGGGGCGGGGGCGGCGGTGTGGACCTGATCCGTCATGTCGACTCTCCTCGCTCGGACGCTGCGTTAACCACCGTTATCCGCAGGTGTCGGGCAGCCTAGGAAGACTCCGGCCGCCCGCGCAGGACTGCCCACATGGTGAACCACCGCTCAGCCGCCGGGATTCCTCGTCCACACCCCTCCACTTCTGATGATGCGTCAGTTACACCTGCCGCCATGACGACCGACGACCACCGCACCGCCCCCGCCGCCACCCCCGACGAACTCGCCGCCTACGCCGCCCTGCCCGCCACCGGCCCGTACGCCGCCCGCCCCGGCCACGCCCTGATCACCCTGGTCGAACCGCACCCCGGCCACGAACGCGCCTACAACCGCTGGTACGAGGACGACCACTACATCGCCGGCGCGATGGCCATGCCCTGGATCTTCGCCGGCCGCCGCTGGGTCGCCACCCGCGACCTCCAACTCCTGCGCTACCCACGGCACTCCGCCGTCGCCCGCCCCGTCACCGCCGGCTGCTACCTCGCCACCTACTGGCTCACCGCGGGCCGCTACGACGCCCATATGCGGTGGACCGTCGCCACCAACCAGCGCCTGCACCGCGACGGCCGGATCCTCCAGGACCGCACCCACGTCCTCACCGCCTTCCACGACCACGCGACCACCGTCTACCGGGACGGCGCTGCCGGCCCCCGCGACACCCACGCCCTCGACCACCCCTACGCCGGACTCGTCCTGGAGGTCATCGACACCGACGGCCCGGAACACCGCGCCGCCCTGCTGGCCTGGCTGCGCGACCACCATCTCCCCCGCCGGTTGGCGGGTTCGCCGGCGGCGCTGGTCACCGTCCTCCGGCCGACGCCGCTGCCCGCCGACCGGATGCCCTACGTCCAACAGGTCGCGGGCGTCGACACCCGGCTGACCCTGCTGTGGTTCCTGGAACAGGACCCGCGCCGCGCCTTCCCGGAACACCTCACCGGCCTGGACGCGGAGGTGGCCGCCGCCGGCCTGGGCCGGGTGGAACTGGTCGCCCCGTTCCTCCCGACCGTCCCCGGCACCGACCGGTACGTGGACGAACTCCGGTGAACGCGGCGGCCGGTGCGCCGCGCGCGCCGGCACGCGGACATGGCCGAGCCCCCTCGGCCGGGACGGCGATCCAGTCGAGAGGGCTCGTTTCCGTGCCTGGGATCACACGGAATGTGGTTGCTGCGGCGCGGGTCAGGAGAGGTCGAACGCGCCCGCGGAGAGGTCCGAAACGAAGCTGTGCCAGGAGGAGTTGTCGAACGTGAGGCGCGGCCCCTCGGGGTCCTTGGAGTCACGGACCGCGATGGCCACGGCGGTCGGCACGGCGATCTCCACACAGGCGTTGGCGCCGGAGTACGAGGACTTGGTCCAGGAGAACGCGGAATTGGGCTGAACGGCCATTTTCACTCCAACTTACTCTGAGTTACCGGGGATTCGGTGAGACCGACGCTACGCGCCAACATCACCGGCCGGAGAGGGCCGTTCACCCGTCCGCATGGCATATTCAATGATCGCTTCTCAGGCGCGCTGGCGCGGGTGTACCTTGCGGCCTCGTTCACCGGAATTCAACATTCCGGGCCGATCGCGGCCGTCGACACCCGGCCAGCCCGCCCTCAACTCAGCGCATCCGCATGGCGCTTGGCGGCCTCCGCGATGAACTCCCGGCTCGCCTCCGCGCTCAACGCCTGTGCCCGCAGGTGCTCGTACATGATCGTGTACTTGTGCACGTCGTTGGTCTTCTCCAGGTACAGGTCGCTGGTGACGCCCTCGATGTAGACCACGCTGGAATCCGCCGCGTCGTCGAACTCCAGGATCGAGAACGTGCCGGACATCCCGGCGTGCGCCCCGGCGCCGTACGGCAGCACCTGCACCGTCACGTGCGGCAGCCTGCTCACCTCGACGAGGTGCTCCAACTGCTCCCGCATGATCAGGTGGCTGCCGACCACCCTCCGTAGCGCGCTCTCGTCCAGGACGACCCACAGCCGCAGCGGGCGATCGGGGTCGTTGACCCGCTCCTGCCGCCGCATCCGCACCTGGATGCGCTTCTCCAGGTCCTCCGGCGCCAGCTCCGGGATCGTGCCGGGGATGACCGCCTCGGCATAGCCGGGCGTCTGCAACAGACCCGGCACCAGCAGGGACTCGTACGTCCGCAGCGACGCCGCCTCGGTCTCCAGACC
Organism: Streptomyces sp. WZ-12; assembly: GCF_028898845.1. Lineage (NCBI taxonomy): Bacteria > Bacillati > Actinomycetota > Actinomycetes > Kitasatosporales > Streptomycetaceae > Streptomyces > Streptomyces sp. WZ-12. The sequence goes on from NZ_CP118574.1 coordinate 5,226,690, forward strand.
GATGTAGACGCTGTACGGGATGTCGCCGAAGGCGTGCCACCAGCCTTGCTGGCGCGAATCCTTGGCCATCTGCATCAGCGAATCCACTATCCGGCGGTCCTCGACCTCGTAGACCCCGCACAGGTCGCGGACGTCGCGCTGGCTGATGCTGCGCCGGCCGTTCTCCAGTCGGCTGATCTTCGACTGGGAGACCAGCAGCCGCTCGGCCACCTGCTCCGCCGTCAGGCCCTTGTCCTCCCGGAGCCTGCGCAGCTCCTGGCCCAATCGGCGTCGCCTCACGGTGGGGTTGACGTTGGACGCCACGGTACGTGCACCTCCGGCTCCGTACTGCTGTCATTTCCTCTTGAGCAGACTGCCACTTCATGTGGACGCCGCGCAGTCGAATGACCACAGAAGGCGAGCACGTACAGGTGCGCGGGGTGGCGGGCCGGCCGTCGTCCGAACGGCTCGGTCCGCCACCCCGCGCCTCTCACTGCGGCTCCCGAACGGGTCCGGGAAGGGGGTGGTGCGGGTGCTGCGCAAGAGCGCCCGGTGGTGCGCGCCGGCGGCCGTTAGCGGGCGCCGACCCGGGCCATGCTGCCGTGTCCGTGCCCGTGTCCGTGCCGCCGGGACTGGCCCGGCACTCCGGTCGCGTCGGTCGCCCGGCCCGTGGACTTCCGGCCGGCCGGGCCGCTTTGACCCGAGCCCCGCCGCGGCTGCGCCGCGACGCCGTTCTGCACGTCCATGACGGCGTGCGCGACCAGGCCGCCCATGGGGTCGTGCCGGATCAGGTCCCGCAGACGGGAGCGCGATGAGCGCCCCTCGTTCCCCGGGTAGAGGTGCTTGCCGAGGCCGACCGCATGGGCCAGCGCGGCGAGCGCCGCGGTCCGCGGGTCCGGTGGGACGCCGGTGCGGATCGCGTTGTCGAGCCGGGCCCTGATCTCCCGACTGATCGCCGTCTCCGTCGCTTGGTAGCGCGTCGTCGGCAGCACCCCGCACATCTGTCCCGCCACGGCATGGACCATGCCGCACCGTTCGAGATGCGTGAGGTAGGTCTGGCGCAGCCCCAGCCGGGGCCCGCCGATCCAGTGGACCGCGCGTACCGGACTGCCGCGCCTGCGCAGCAGTTCGAGTGCGGAGTCCAGAGTCGGATCTCCTGTCGGCCGTGCCATCACCACGGCGATACGATCCCCATCTGGGGCTATCCGTCCTGCCAGGGCCAGCTCCACTAGCTGGGCCCCTGCCAGGCCGAGGTCGAGCGACTGCGGCTGCGCTGTGGTGCCCGTGGCCGGGTCCAAAGCCAGCAGCAGAAGCTCCTCCGGAATTGTTCTGCGGCTCCTGCCCATCCAAGCCTCCCCGCGTGGATGAATGACAGGGTGACCCCTCTCACATTCATCTGTCGAGAGTGCGTGGGTGGTTCGGTAGGGAACCGGTAGGTATGTCGTTCTCGTCTAGCACGTCGGCGACATCTTCCGAGGGGCGCGGCCTGTACCGGTTCGCGTGGCGGTGGGAACCGGCCGCTCGGACACAGGACACTTGGGAACACTGGTTCCGTTCGGGCCAGGTAGCACAGGCAGGGCAGTGCGACGTAGTGAAGGAGACATCGGTGGCGGGCGAGTCCCCCGACAAGTCGGACAAGAAGTCGGACACGGAGCAGTCGTCGGGGAAGACGGCGCGCACCGAACGGGATCCGCGGCTGACGGTCCGCCGCGACGAGAAGCCGTCCGCCGACGGGCCGGACGCGTCTGAGTCCGGCGCGAAGGTTGCTGACGGCAAGACCTCTGACGGCGAGACCTCTGACGGCGAGACCTCTGGCGGCAAGAGCGAGGGCTCCGGTGCCGGCAAGGCTTCCGGCGCGGCGGACGGGTCGAAGCCGAAGTGGGCCGCGAAGGGGGCCGTGAAGGCGTCTGGGGCGGCCCAGGGCGGCGCGACGGGCGATGCTGAGGGTGAAACCGGGGCCAAGGGTGACGAGGGCGCCCGGCGGGCCGACGCGCCCTCGGGTGCGAAGCCCGAGCCGGCGAAGAAGCCCGAGCCCGCGAAGAAGCCCGAGCCGGCGAAGAAGCCCGAGCCGGCGAAGAAGGCCGAAGCGGCCGACAAGGCTGAGCCGGCGAAGAAGTCCGAGGCCGCGAAGAAGCCCGAGGCCGCGGAGAAGGCTGAGTCTGCGGAGAAGGCCGTTGATCAGGCGACCGCCGTTTTCACGACGGTCGGGGCGAAGAAGGTCGGCGCGCAGAAGGGCAAGGGCGAGAGCCCCGACGAGGCGCCGGCCGACGACGCGACGCGCGTGTTTGCCATAGCGAAGGCCGGGAAGTCGGAGTCGTCCGGCGAGGGGGAGAAGGCGGAGGGGGAGACGGAGCAGGAACGTCCCGCCGATCAGCCGACCACCACCTTCAAGCTGGGCGACAACGGCAAGAACGGCAAGAACGGGTCGCGGGACGCCGGGAAGGACGCCGGCAAGGGCACGGGTAAGGGTGCCGCCGCGAGCGCTGCCGGGGGCGATGCGCCCAAGGCCGATGACCCCAAGTCCGGTGGTGCGAAGGCCAATTCCGACGACGCCGAGCCGGCTGACGCCAAGCCCGCCGACGCCAAGGCCAAGGCGGTCGACGTCGAGGAGCAGGACGCCGAGCGGACCAGTCAGTTCGTGGCGTTGAAGCCGGCGGACGACGGCTCGGCGGAGCGGTCGATCGGCAAGACCGCGCCGAAGACCCCGCTCGGCAAGCCCGGCAGTGCCTCGGACGCGGACGACGCGGACGACGCGAAGGACCAGGACAAGGAAGCGGGCACGCCCTCCGACGGGAAGGACGCGAAGAAGGCCGCGCCGAAGGACGCGAAGAAGGCCGCCGGCACGGCAGTTGGCGCCGGCGCCGGCGCCGAGAAGAAGTCCGCGTCGGCGTCCGCCGAGAAGCCCGCTGGCAAGGCCGCCGACAAGGCCGAGCCCGCCGGCAAGGCGTCCGGCGCGATGCCGCCCGCCGCCGCGCCGGACAAGCCGGCCGCGAAGCCCGACGCCGCGAAGCCCGACGCCGCGGACGCCGAGTCCGAGCGGACCCGGCAGGAACCGCTGCCGCCGCTCGACCTGTTGGCGAAGCTCACCAACACCCCGCCGCCGCCCGAGACGCCGATGCGCACCATCGTCCGGCGGATCAAGGTCTGGACGCCGATCGTGGTGCTGCTCGGCATTATCTTCGTGGTCGTCCAGTCGGTCCGACCGTTGCCGAACCCCAAGCTTGCGCTCACTGCGGACGCGAAGCATTCGTTCGGCGGCTCCAGTGCGTCGCTGCCCTGGCCCGGTGAGGGACAGTCAGTGGTGGACATCGATGGACTCGGCCGCATGGGGTCGCACGGTGAGATGAAGCCGCTCCCCATCGGGAGTGTGGCCAAAGTGATGACCACCTACCTGATCCTCAAGGATCACCCGCTGAAGAAGGGGGAAGACGGCCCGTCCATCGACGTGGACCAGAAGGCCGAGGACGACTACGTCAACGGCAAGCGGGAGAACGAGTCGGTCGTCGAGATGAAGAAGGGGCAGAAGCTCTCCGAGCGGGAGGCCCTGGAAGCCGTCATGCTGCCGTCCGCGAACAATGCGGCGCGTCTGCTGGCCCGCTGGGACGCGGGGGACGAGGAGGCGTTCATCAAGAAGATGAACGACACCGCCAAGGAACTCGGCATGACGAACACCACGTACACCGACGCGAGTGGGTTGAAAGAGTCCACGGTCAGCACGGCCGAGGATCAGGTGAAGCTGGCGAAGAAGGCCATGGCGGACCCGACCTTCCGGGCGATGGCGAGAATGCCGAGTTACCACGCCACGACGACTTCGGGTGGCGCTCCGCTGAGCCCGGAGGCGAAGGAACAGAAGAACTTCAACAAGCTCGTGCCGATGTACGGCGTGGTCGGCATCAAGACCGGTTCCACGACCAAGGCGGGCGGCAACCTGCTCTTCGCCGCCGAGAAGAAGGTTGGTGACACTACACAGCTGATAATCGGCGCGGTCTTCGGGCAGCACAAGAATCCGCCGATCGACACTGCCATGTGGGCCAGTCGAGACCTCATTCTCGCGGCAGGCAAGCAACTTGAGACCCAGCAGGTCGTAAAGAAGGGGCAGGTTGTCGGCCAGGTCGACGACGGGCTTGGCGGGACGACCCCGGTCGTCGCGACCAAGGACATGGCCGTGATCGGCTGGCCCGGAGCGGCGGTGGAGCTGAAACTGGACGGCAACGGAAAGCCGGTTCCGCACGAGGCGAAGGCTGGAACCGAAGTCGGCGTGCTGACCGCGGGAAGCGGTCTCGGCGAGATCGAGGTGCCGGTGGCGCTGCAGAGCGATCTGGCTAAGCCGTCCTTTGGCGCAAAGGTGACACGTATCAGCTGAGTCCCAGAATGCGACTGCGGCTCGGGTGCACAGATGTGCGCCCGAGCCGCAGTTTATTTACCGGCTGGATAACCGCCCGAGAGGGTTAGGGTTAGAGTCGGCAATAAGGGATGCCGCTCAGCGGCCCCACGTACTGTATGTAAGACCATCCACTCACACCCGTGGTGTGGTCCTTTATTTTCATGAAGGTCGCATCTCCGATTGCGTCCATGCAGTACCCGGTGACGGAGTGGCTTTTGTATCCGATGCCTACAACGGTCGCGTGGACGTCGGGCTTCGCGCGTATGTTGACCCCGTCGATGGAGAAGTGCACCTTCGTGGGCTTCTCTGCTGCACTTGCTGCTGGAGTCGAGCCAATAAACGCGGCGACGGCCATGACGCCTGAAGCGGCGACGGCCCACTTGGACTTGAGGGACTTCACGTGAAACCTCTCTCGATATCTTTCGTGATCTTGCTGGATGCTATGCGGGATATAGGGGGGCGTCGAGTGTAAAAGGCTGCCCTTCTGGGGGAATATGTCTGGATGTGTCCTATCAATTTAAGTCCTTCATGGGGCTTATGGTGCATTTAGTTCGTTTTGCGTGTGTAGATTTGTCGTGAAAGTGCTCTTCTCGAAGATTGACAGTTGCCCTACCGGCTGGCGAGAAATCGGTCATGTGACCTAATAACGCAGTGCGCTGTTGCGCATGATCTCTGTGCTGCGTGCCTCATCGCCCCTACTCGCCTGGTCACCGCTGGAGGGTTTGGCGGCTAGGGTCTGACGGCCCTCACGACGAACCGGAGTCCGTCATCAGTACGGTCCAGAAGGCTCGGGCGGCGCCCGCCCGCACACGCCTACGCCTCGTTCACGCCCTGCGCGCCTCGCCTCAGCGCACGGCCGTTCTGGTGCCGCTGGCTCTGGCCCTCGCTCTGGGGCTGTGGGGGACAGGGCGGGCCGTCGCCTTCGCTGCCGCCCGCCCCGTATGGGCGGTGCGAAGCGCGGTGGTGCTGGTGCCCGCGGGGTTGATGTTGTTCCTGGGCGCCTGGGGGATCCGCCGCGGCGACGCCGTCTGGCGGGACGAGGCGGTCACCTACGACATGGCGCACCGCAGCCTGCCCGACCTCTGGGCGACCCTCCAGCACATCGACGTCGTGCACGGCCTGTACTACGCGCTGATGCACTGCTGGTTCGCGGTCTACGACGCCACGCTCGGCGACGCCCTCGGCGCGGTGATCGGCCTGCGGCTGCCGTCCGTCGTGGCCATGACGGCGGCCGCCGCCGGGGTGGCGCTGCTGGGGTGGCGCCTGGTCGGCCGGCGGGCCGGGCTGTGCGCGGGGCTGACCTTCGCGCTGGTCCCGGTCGTCCAGCAGTACGCGCAGGAGGGCCGCTCCTACGCGACGGTCTGCGCGCTGGTGGTCTGGGCGTCGTACCTGCTGGTGCTGGCCGTCGAGCACGCCGCGGCGCCGGCGCGCGCCACCGCGCGTCCCGGTCCGCACCGCGCCCTCTGGCCCGGTTACACCGCGCTGATGCTGCTGGCCTGTCTGCTGCACGAGTTCGCGTCGCTGGCGTTGCCGGCGCACGGCGCCGCGGTCGTCCTGGCCCGGCTGCCGCATCGCGTGCGGCGCACCTGGGCGCTCGCCGCCGGCACCGTCGTCGCGGGGCTGGCCCCGCTCGCCGTCTTCAGCACCCGCCAGGCGGCCCAGACCAGTTGGCTGACCTGGCCGGACCCGATCCAGTTGCTGACCTTCGCCGTGCTCGCCACCTTCGGTGCCCTCTGCGCCCGCGTCCCGATCCGCTCCCGCGGCCCCGTCGGCCTGCGCGCCCTCGGCCTCGCGCTGCTGCTCCTCCCCACGTTCCTGCTGCTGCTCCTGTCCAACGTCGAGCCCGCCTACGTGGACCGCTACGTCCTCTACTACGTCGTCGGGTTTGCGTTGCTCGCCGGCGCCGCGCTGGCCCAACTGCTGCGGCCGGCCGACGAGGGCGGCCAGACCCGCGGCCGGCGGCTGCGGCGCCTGGCGGGGGCGGCGGCGGTGCTGCTCGCACTGCTCCCCGTTGACGTGCATCTGCGCAGCCCGGACAGCCGGGTCGACGACGTCACCGCGGTCGCCGAGTCCGTCCGGCGGTTGTCCGAGCCGGGCGACGGGCTGCTCTTCGCCCCGGCCCGCCGCCGGGTCTGGGCGGCGACCCGGCCGCGCGACTTCCGCGGGCTGCGCGATCTCGCCCTGCACCAGAGCCCGGTGGCGTCCCGCACCCTCTACGGCACGGAGGTCTCCGGCGACGCGATCCGCGACCGGATGCTGGCCAGCCGCCGCATCGTGGTCGCCGCCGACCCGGCCGGGCAGCCCCTCGACGACAGCGACCAGGAACTCGCCAAACGGGCCACGCTGCGCGGGTCGTTCGTGGTGTGCCGGAGCACCCGGGTACGGGGAGCGCGGATCACGCTGTATGCGCGGGTGGGCGGTCCCGGGGGCGCGGGGCGTTGTTGAGCGTTCCGTAGGGGCGGCGGCGCGGACGCCGGCCATTGTTGGGCGTCCCGTGTGCCCAACGGGCCACGCCCCGTGGCCCGTTATGGCGCCATGGCCGGTTACGGATCGGTGGCCCGTTACGCCAGCCCCGCCGTCGCCCCGTCGATCCCCAGCAACTCCCGTAGCGCGTCCGTGCCCTCCGGGGTGAGGCGGACCGCCCGGCCGGTGCCGATGCGGCGGATCCAGTGCCGCTCCAGCAGCCGTTCGCAGAGCCGGGCACCGGCCGCGCCGGCCAGGTGCTGACGGCGCTCGGTCCAGTCCAGGCAGCCCCGGGCCGGCGGGCGGCGGCCGCCGCGCAGCGCGTCGGCCGGCACCCCGAGGGCGTCGGTGAACCACTCCCGCCCGGTGTCGGTGAGCGCGAACCCGCCGTCCTGGTCCAGCAGTCCGCGGGCGGTCATGGCGTCGGTGAGGGCGACGCCGAGCCGGCCGGCCAGGTGGTCGTAACAGGTCCGGCCGCGGGCCAGCGCCGCCGACGCGTTGACCGCCCGCAGCCCGCGCGGCGGCGCCGACGGCGGGTCGAGGTGCGCGGTCACCGACTCCAGCAGCTCGGCGACGCGCACCCCGGCGAGCTGGACGTAGCGGTGCCGGCCCTGCCGCCGCTCGACGAGCAACCCGCCGTCGGTCAGCCGGGACAGGTGCTCGCTCGCGGTGGACGGCGCCACGCCCGCGTACGCGGCCAGCTCGCCGGCGGTCCAGGCCCGCCCGTCGAGCAGGGCCAGGCAGAACGCGGCCCGGGTGCGATCGGCCAGCAGCGCGGCCAACCGGGCCAGCTCGTGGCTCTGGTCGGGGGCCGGCGCGGAGCCCGGGCGCCCGGAGGCCCCGGAGGCCCCGGTGTCGGTCGGAGATTCCGGTATCCCGTGCCCGTGTATCCCGTTGGACGACGTCATACGTCCATTGTCCGCCGCCACGTTTCGGCGACCACCGATGCGTCGTCGCCCTACGGTGCCCGCATGACCACCCACGCCGACCCCGCGCGCACCCCGGGCCCCGCCCCGCGGTCCGCTGCCTTCCACGCCCTGCACCAGGCCCCCGGCCGCCCGCTGCTGCTCCCCAACGCCTGGGACAGCGCCTCGGCCGCCGCCCTCGCCGACGCCGGACACCCGGCGATCGGCACCACCAGCCTGGGCATCGCCGCCGCCCACGGCCGTCCGGACGGCCTGGGCCTGGCCGAGGTCCGCGACGCCACCCTCGCCCTGGCCCGCCGCCTCGCCGGCCGGCTGCCCTGCCCGTACACCGTCGACATCGAGGGCGGCTACGGCGGCGGGCCGGCACACGTCGCCGACCTCGCGGCGGAGTTGGCCTCCTACGGGGCGGCCGGGATCAACGTGGAGGACGGGCTCCCCGGTGGTGGGGGACTACAAGAGGCCGCCCGGCAGGCCGAGTTGATCGCCGCGGTGAAGGAACGCACCCCGGGCCTCTTCGTCAACGCCCGGGTCGACACCCACTGGTTGGTGGACGCCCCGCCGCCGCTGTCGGTGGCCCTGGCCCGGGCCGAGACCTATCTGGCGGCCGGCGCGGACGGCGTCTTCGTCCCGGGCGTCACCGCGGCGGCGGACATCGCGACGCTCGTCGACGGCATCCCCGCGCCCCTGAACATCCTCTTCGCACCGGGCCGGCACACCGTTCGCGAGCTGGCAGACCTCGGCGTCCGCCGCATCAGCACCGGCTCGCTGCTGTTCCGCACGGCCCTGGGGGCGGCCTGCGCGGCGGCCGACGCGATCCGCGCGGGCACCGCACCCGCCGGGGACGCCCTGGGGTACGCGCAGGTCCAGCGCCTGGCGACGGAACGGGACGGCGGGGACGCCTGAGGCGCCGGGGGAGGGCGTGACCGGGACTGGTTACCGGAACCGGGCCGTCTACCGGGACCGGGTCGTCTACCGCGACCCGGTCGTTCATCAGGCCCCGATCGCCTACCGGGACCGGTCCGACGGCTCCTGGCGCCGGCGCTGCACCGCGATGCCCACGCTGACCGCGCCCAGCGCGGCCGCGCCGCCGAGGACGCCCGCCTTCGGCAGGTGCCCGGCCTTCTCGGCGAGGCCGGCCAGCCCGTCGTCCGGGAGCATGATCGACGCCCGGCTCTCCGTCGGCGCCATGGAACTGGCGGCGAACGCGGCGCCCGTAGGGAGCGCGAAGGCGGCCAGCGCACCGGCGGCGACGATGGCGGTACGGATCACGGAGCGGCGCTGAGCACGCATGGGGGCTCCTCGACATGGGCGGCCGGCGGCCGCCCTAGGGGTGCGGTTCGTGTGAGCACGCTACGGAGGGTCCATAACGGCGATCCGTACGTTGTGTAACAGTCAGCCCGACCTCTGCGGTCAGTCCTGTGACGGAGGGGGCATGTCCCGAGGCCCGGAGCGGGCGGGGGCGGGCCAGAGCCGTCGCCGTCGTCGTGCCACCACCCGCCCCGCCGCGGTCGTCTCCGTACCACCGGTCCGGCCGGCCGTCCCGCCCGCCGCCGGAACGGCCGTTCCAAAGATTCCCCCGGCGCGCACCTTGGGTAGCTTGATCACGCTATGCCCGCATTCCGCCCCGTGGAGAGCGCCCCGAACGCCGGCCCGCACGCCCCGGCGCCCGGCCCTCGTGCCCGCGCCGGCTCGCTCGCCCTGGCTGCCCTCTGCCTGCCCCTGGCCCTGTCCCTGCTCGCCGGCTGCGCCAGCCCCGAGGGCCTCAAGGACGAGGGCCGGGCGCGCCGCGTCACCGCCCCGCTGGAGCTCTGGCCGCAGTATTCGCCCGCCCCGCTGCGCGAGAACGAGAACCCGGCCGCCCTCAAACCGCTCACCGCCCTCCCGCGCGTCCCGAGCGGCGACCTGACCCACGTCGACCCGCTCACCATCCTCGACGCCGACTTCGCCGCCTCCGGTGCCGCCCCGCCCCCACCCGGTTCGGTGCGCCGCCCGGTACTGCACGACCTGACCGACGACGGCAAGCCCGACCTGATCGCCGTCGTCGACCTCGACCGCCGCACCAGCGAACTGCGCGTCTACACCGTCCGGGACGCGGTGGTCACCCGGATCCTCGCGCTGCGCGCGGTGCTCGCCGGCGTCGAACTCGCCGCCGGCCACCTCGCGGTCCGCGAACCCACCAAGGACCCGCGCTACGTCAGCGTCACCGACTACGTCTGGGACGGCCACGCGATGGGCCTGTGGGACCTCACCCTCGACGTGGCCCACAAGCCCAAGCCCTCCTCGCCGCCCCCCACTCCGGCGGGGCGCGCGGCATGAGGCGCCGCCGGCCCGCCGTCTCCCTCCGCTGGAAGATCGCGCTGACCGTGACCGCGGTGTGCTGCGCGGTCGCCGCCGTCCTCGGGGTGCTGGTGCACAACGCGGTGGCCCGCCAGACCGTCGGCCAGGTCCGCAAGCAGACCCACGCCGACCTCGACGTCGCGCTGGACCTCTTCGAGTACGGCACCTCGCGCGAGGGCATCAACTCCGTCCTCGACCCGCCCGAACTCCCCGGCGAGTTGCGGGCGTTGGTGCGCAAGGGGCGGCGCGGCAGCATGGTCGGCAGCTATCGCGGCCAGCCCGTGATGTGGGCGGCGGCGCCGGCCGGCAGCCAGATCATGGCCGTCTGGTCGCCGTATGGGAACACCCGCTGGACGCTGGACAAGTTCGACACCGCCATCCTCGGCTCGGCCGTCCTCGCCGCCGCGGCCGTCGCCCTCGCCGGCCTCTTCCTGGCCCGGCGCATCAGCCGCCGGCTGACCACCACCGCGGCCGTCGCCCGCCGGATCAGCGCCGGCGACCTCGACGCCAGGGTCGGCGAGGCCGCGGGGCAACGCCCCCGCGGCGGGCCCGCGGCGGGCGACGAGGTGACGGCCGTGGCGGCCGCCCTGGACTCCATGGCCGCCACCCTCCAGGGCCGCCTGGAGGCCGAACAGCGCTTCACCGCCGACGTCGCCCACGAGCTGCGCACCCCGCTCACCGGCATCCTCGCCTCCGCCGCCCTGCTCCCGGAGGGCCGCCCCAAGGAGATGATCAACGACCGGTTGCGGGCCCTGCACCGGCTCACCGAGGACCTGTTGGAGATCTCCCGGCTGGACACCGGCACCGAGCACGCCGACCTCGCCGCCTACGAACTCGGCCCGCTGGTCGTCCGCTCCGTGCGCGCCACCGGCCTCGACACCGAGGTGCGCATCCTCGCCGACACGGTCGTCGAAACGGACCGCCGCCGCCTGGACCGCATCCTCGCCAACCTCGTCCTCAACGCCCACCGGCACGGCCGGCCCCCGGTCGTCGTCACCGTCGTCGCGCCGCCCGGCGGCACCCCCACCATCGAGGTGCGCGACCACGGCCCCGGCTACCCCGACGCGCTGCTCCGCCACGGCCCGCAACGCTTCCGCACCGACGCCCCGGGCCGCGGCAAGGGCCACGGCCTCGGCCTGACCATCGCCGTCGGCCAGGCCGCCGTCCTCGGCCTCGGCCTGCACTTCGGCAACGGCCCCGACGGCGGCGCCAGCGCGATCCTCACCTTCCCGCAGCATCCCCCGACGGACGCCGCGGCCGGCCCATGAGCGCCACGCGCCGTACCTGACGCGGGAGTTGACCGCGCCCCCTCCGGCCTCGCGCACTCCTCACCAGTCGATGTCATCCGGCGGCTCCGGCAGCACCTCCTCGTCCTCGGCCGGGGCCGGTGCCGCCGCCGGGGTCTTCCGGGGCGTCGGCGCAGCCGCCGCAGCCGCAGCAGTGGTCCCGGCCGCACCGGGCGTCACATCGCCCCCGGCCGTCTCGTCTCCCCGTCCCTCCAGCACCTGGAGGATCTGCTCGCCGTACTTGGCGAGCTTGTTCTCGCCCACCCCGTTGAGCGCGCCCAGCTCGGCGATGCTCGCCGGGCCCGTCACCGCGATCTCCCGCAGCGTCGCGTCATGGAAGATCACATACGCGGGGACGCCCTGCTCCTTGGCCGTGCGGCCGCGCCAGGCGCGCAGCGCCTCGAAGACCGGCAGCGCCTCCGCCGGCAGATCCACCGGCGCCCGCTTGCCCTTGGCCTTCGCCTTGGCCGCCCGGGCCGGCTTCTCCGGCTCCCGCCGCATCGGCACCTGCCGCTGCCCGCGCAGCACCGCGCCGCTCTCCCCGGTGAGGACCAGCGTCCCGTAGTCCCCCTCCACGGCCAGCATCCCCTGGGCCAGCAACTGCCGCACCACGCCCCGCCATTCGGCCTCGCGCAGGTCCTCCCCGATCCCGAAGACGCTCAGCGCGTCGTGATCGAACTGGATGACCTTGGCGGTCTTCCGGCCCAGCAGGATGTCGATGATCTGCCCCGCGCCGAACTTCTGCCCCCGCTCGCGCTGCAACCGCACCACCGTCGACAGCAGCTTCTGCGCGGACACCGTCCCGTCCCAGGTCTGCGGCGGCGTCAGGCAGGTGTCGCAGTTGCCGCACGGGCCGCTCTCCTGGTCGAAGTAGGCCAGCAGCCGCACCCGCCGGCACTCCACCGTCTCGCACAGCGCCAACATCGCGTCCAGATGGGCGGACAACCGGCGCCGGTGCGCGTCGTCCCCCTCCGACCCGTCGATCATCTTCCGCTGCTGCACCACGTCCTGGAGCCCGTACGCCAGCCAGGCCGTGGACGGTTGGCCGTCCCGTCCCGCGCGCCCGGTCTCCTGGTAGTACCCCTCCACCGACTTCGGCAGGTCCAGATGGGCCACGAACCGCACATCGGGCTTGTCGATGCCCATCCCGAACGCGATGGTGGCGACCACGACCAGCCCGTCCTCCCGCAGGAACCGCGCCTGGTTCGCCGCCCGCACCCGGGCGTCCAGCCCCGCGTGGTATGGCACGGCTTCGATGCCGTTGTCCACCAGGAACTGCGCGGTCTTCTCCACCGAGGCCCGGGACAGGCAGTACACGATCCCCGCGTCGCCCGCGTGCTCGCTGCGCAGCAGCTCCAGCAACTGAGCCTTTGCCAACCTGCTGGGCTTGATGGGGTGTTGGGGTGGGGCCCAGGTGCGTGACATGACGAAGCTCCTGGTAGACGAGTTCACGACCAAGATCGCTCGTCTGCTCCAGGAGCTTCGCGTGCTTGTCTACCCGTCCGCGCTCGACCTGTCCACTTCCCACCTGCGGTTTCTGACGGCTCAACTGGCTGCACACCGGGCCGGGCGGGGTACGCGCTGGCGCCGGCTGCCCGCTGGCCGACAGGCCCTGCTGGTGTTGGCGCACCTGCGCTGTGGGCACACGTATGCGCAGCTCGCAGCCGGGTTCAAGGTTGGTCTCAGCACCGTCTACCGATATGTCGCCGAAGCCGTGGAACTGCTGGCCGCCCTGGCGCCGGAGCTCGCGGCGGCGGTGAAGGCGGCACAGGGCAAGGCGTTCGTCATCTTGGACGGGACCCTGCTGCCGATCGACCGGATCGCCGCCGACCGACCCTTCTATTCGGGCAAGCATCGCAAGCACGGGATGAACGTGCAGGTCCTCACCGACCCGCACGGCCGACTGTTGTGGGCATCGCCCGCCCTGCCCGGCGCCGTCCACGACATCAAGGCCGCCCGCACTCACGGCATCATCAACGCCCTGTCTGATGCCGACCTGGCCTGCTGGGCGGACAAGGGATACCAGGGCGCCGGCGGGAGTGTCCGGGTGCCCTTCCGCGGCCGGCACAACAACCTCTCCGCAGGTCAGCAAGCTGTTAACGTCGCACATGCGCGCATTCGGGCTCTCGGAGAGCAGGCGATGGCCACGCTCAAAACGTGGCGCCTCCTGCGCAAACTCCGCTGCAGCACCACCCGCATCACCGGCGTCGTTCAAGCAGTGCTGACGCTTCACCTGAACTGCTCAAAGTGAGGTTGGCAAAGGCTCACTGCCGCTTGGGCTCGCTCTTCGCCGCGATCCGGTACTGGATGTTGGGCCGGTCGAAGCTGGCGACGAAGTGCCGGGCGCCGTCCAGCCGCAGCCGGGAGGTGATCTCCTCGTGCGTCGCCTTCGTCGCCGTCGCGGTCAGCGCGATCCGCGGCACGTCCGGCCAGCGCTCGTGCAGCATCGACAGCGCCAGGTAGTCCGGCCGGAAGTCGTGGCCCCACTGGGCCACGCAGTGCGCCTCGTCGATCGCGAAGAGCGAGATCTTCCCGCGCTCCAGCAACTGCACCGTCTGCTCGACCCGCAGCCGCTCCGGCGCCAGATACAGCACGTCCAACTCGCCGGCCAGGAACTCGGCCTCGACCAGCCGCCGCTCCTCAAGATCCTGCGTGGAGTTCAGGAAGCCGGCCCGCACGCCCAGCGCTCGCAGCGCATCGACCTGGTCCTGCATCAGCGCGATCAGCGGCGAGATGACCACCCCGACGCCCGGCCGCACCAGCGCGGGAATCTGGTAGCACAGCGACTTCCCGCCGCCCGTGGGCATCAGGACGACCGCGTCCCCGCCCCCGACGACATGCTCGATGATCTCGCGCTGATCCCCGCGGAACGCGTCGTACCCGAACACCCGGCGCAGCACCTGCACCGCCTCGTCCGCCAGCACACCGCCTTCGGGCGCACCCACCACGCCCGCCGCGCTCTGCACGTCTTCCTCCACGCCCACGACCACTCCCACGTCCGCCGGAACCACCCCGAAAGCCTACGAGCTCCACCCCACCGCTCGCCGAGCCTGTGGATAACTCCACCCCTGCCGCCCCACGACCGACCGGACCGCAACATCACCACCCCACCCCACCCCGACGCCAGCCACCCCCGAACGGCCCGCTGAACCGGGCCTCCCGCCGCCCCCGCCGCCTGCCACACTGACCGCCATGACGGGTGCGACGAGGGGTGCCGACGAGATCCACAACAACGCGACCGGCACGGTCAGCGACATCCTGGTACAGATCGGCCGGAACGACGGCGAGATCCACCTCAACCACCCCCGCCGCGCGCCGGCGGTGCCGCGCCAGCTCCCGCCCGCGCCCGACCGCTTCATCGGCAGGGAGGGCGAGACCGCGCAGCTCACCGCCGCACACGACGCCGCCGACCGGGGCGCCACGCTGATCATCGCGGCGATCGGCGGGACCGGCGGGATCGGCAAGACCTGGCTCGCCCTGCACTGGGCGCACCGGCACGCGGACCGCTTCCCGGACGGCCAGCTCTTCGTCGACCTCCGGGGCTTCCACCCGAGCCAGCGCCCGATGACCCCGCAGGAGGCGATCCGCGGCTTCCTGGATGCCCTGGGCGTCCCGCCCACGGAGATCCCGGCCGAGCCGGCCGCCCAACTGGGGCTCTACCGCAGCCTGGTGGCCGACCGCCGGCTGCTGATCGTCCTGGACAACGCCCACGACTCGGCCCAGGTGGACGCCCTGCTGCCCGGCACGCCGACCTGCACGGTGCTGGTCACCAGCCGCTACCACATGGCCGGCCTGATCACCGCGCACAGCGCCCGGTCGGTCACCGTCCACACGCTTGACGACCAGGGCGCGCGGGCGCTCCTGACCCGCCACCTCGGCGAACGGCGGGTGACCGACGAGCCCGCTGCGGTCGCGGAGATCCTCACCTGGTGCGCGGGGCTCCCGCTGGCCCTGAGCATCGTCACCGCCCGCGCCCGACTGAACCCCACGATCCCGCTCGCGGCACTGGCCGAGGAGCTGCGGGACGCCTCGTCACGGCTCGACGCGCTGGCCGAGGAGCCCCCGATGGCGTGCCTGGAGACGGTGCTGTCCTGGTCGTACGAGCAGTTGACGGACGAACAGGCCACGGTGTTCGGCCTGTTGGGGACGGCCCCGGGCTCCGACATCAGCCTGCCGGCCGCCACCAGTCTCGTCGGCCGACCGGCGTCGGAGGTGCGCCGCGTGCTGCGCCACCTGGAACGCGTCTCCCTGGTGCAGCAGCAGGGGGCGGGCCGTTACTGGATGCACGACCTGGTCCGCCTGTGCGCCGCCACCTTCGCCCGCTGCACACAGGAGCCCGCCGCCCTCGAAGAGGCCCTGCGGCGCCTGGCGGAGTGCGCCGCCCACACCGCGCATACCGCCGACCGCCTCATCGCCCCGCACCACGCCCCCATCGAACTCGGCACCCCCGGCCCCGGTTGCCGGCCTCAGTCGCTCGCCGACGCCACCGAGGCATGGGCCTGGTTCGCCGCCGAACGCGTCAACCTCATGGCCGTCCAACACGCGGCCGCGGAGCGCTCCTGGCACCCGCAGGTGTGGCAACTGGCCTGGACGCTCACCACGTTCCAACTGCGCCAGGGGCACCTCCAGGACAACCTCACCGCCTGGAAGGCCGGCGCCGCCGCGTCGAACCACCTGGACGACCCGCGCTCCCGTACGCGCTCGTACCGCCACCTCGGCCGGGCCCACGCCCAACTCGGCCAGCACGAGGCGGCGCTGGTCCACCTCCAGGACGGTCTCGCCGGCGCGGAGCGCGACGGCGACCGGCTCGGCCAGGCCCACACCCATCGGGCCATCGCCATCGCCTGGGAGCAACAGGGCCAATACCAACGGGCGTTGGACCACGTCCGCCGCGCCCTGCACCTCTACGAGGACCTCGACGTCAAGGTCAGCGGCTCCCACGCCCGCAACGAGGTCGGCTGGTACCTGGCCAAGCTGGGCCACTACGAGGAGGCCCGCCGCCACTGCGACCAGGCGCTCCAGCAATGCCGCGCCGCCGAAGACCGCAGCGGCCAGGCCAGGACCCTGCTCAGCCTCGGCTACCTCGCCCACCACACCGGCCACCACGACGAGGCCGCCGACCGCTACCGCCAGGCCCTCGCCCTCTACCGCGACCTCGGTGACACCTCAGCCCAGGCGGACACCCTCGACCACCTGGGCCACACCCTCGCCCCCCACAACAAACCCGAGGCCCACGCCGCCTGGCACCAGGCCCTCACCCTCTACACGTCCCAACACCGCCCCACCGAAACCCACCGCCTCCACCCACAGCTCACCACCCTCGCCTCCGAGGACTCCCCCAATCCCCCACAAAGGGCCCGGAGTGCGCCCCCAAACCAACCCTCTACCGGGAAGCCGAGCCGCCGCCCGTGCCATGAACTGCGCACCACGGCCCAAGAGTTCACCCGCCTCCCACCCCACCCCACCGGCCCGAGCCGATCGCCCCCAGGCGCGTTCAACCGCCCAGAACCCAAGCCCCCGACCGCCAGCGGCCGCCCCGATGACACCAGCAAACACAGACGCCAAAGGCCACCCAGGAACGTTCCTAGGTGGCCTTCACGCTGGTGCCCCCGGGCAGATTCGAACTGCCGACACCCGCTTTAGGAGTGGGGTCGAATCCTTGATCGAGGGTGTTCGGTCCTGCCGGGGAGTGGTGCTGTTATCGCAGGTCAGCGCCACCCGGCCTGATGTTTGATCCGGCCTTCGGCGCCTCGTGTTCCACCGTCCGCTCACGCATCGCTCATGCATAGCGGACGGCCGGCAAGGGGTGCGACATGCAGAACTACGCGCAATGCATGTCCTATTGAGTGCGTGTGAGCGTCCCTCCGTCGGCACTCACCGTACGGCGCGTCGGGGCCTGACGCCCGGCCACCCTCTTGTCGGTGACGCGCAGTCGAATGCGTACCTCTTGATGGCCTGGACAGCACCGATACCGCCCAATCGCGGCGAGTCTCACCTCGTGGGTATTTTTCGGCCAGATCACCCCTGGCTCGCCAGTTGAACGGCCTCCCCCGGCCAGGCAGCCCGAACGGGACACGAACGAGGTGGAGTTCGGAAATAGGTGCCTTCCCTCCTTGATGTCGCGAGGTACGCACGCAAGTGGCACTTCTAGCCAGTAAGTGACCTGTTACGTCGGTCTGTCCGTAAAGAAAACATCAAGATCATTTAGTGTCGGAAGCACCGGGGGGGTGGCGATGGGCCACGCCTCCGCCCAAGGAGGAGATGAACATGAAGAAGGCAACCGCTCGGGGCCTGGCTGGTCTTGCCATCGGTGGGCTTGCGCTGGTGGGCGCATCGCCGGCGTTCGCGATGGAGGCGTACTCGCCGAGCGCGCACGCACACGCTTGGACGACGACTTCCGATCGGGTCGTCAAGTTGCAGCAGAACGATCTCGGCAAGTCGCACGCCGACTACTACCGCACCACGGACCCGAACGAGCCGTACCACCTGTGGAACAAGTCCGGCATCATGGGCTCGACCGCGACGAGCGGCAACGGCAACCGCGTCGTCAAGATGCGTGCTTGCAACTGGGTCAAGGACAACGACGACGAGTGCGGCAAGTACGTGAACCACTGACCGGTTCACGGCGTGATCGCTGAGCTGTGAAACGCGCTCGGCGAACCGCGAACTCCAGCGGGAGGAACGGCATGTTGCCGTTCCTCCCGCTGCGCGTCTGCACAACACAAATGATCAAGAGGTGCCGACTGTGGATCGGAATCGGGAAGGACGGGCGTGAGGGACAGGCCGCTGGCAGTGCGGGGACTCGGATACGAGATCGCCGGCCGGACGCTGTTGAAGGACATCGACATGCAGGTGGAGGCGGGCCAGTCCGTTGCCGTGGTGGGGCCGAGCGGCAGTGGCAAGAGCACGCTGCTCGGCTGCATCCTCGGTCTGGTGAAGCCGTCGGCCGGGGTGGTCGAGGTGGTCGGCGCCGACGTGGTGCGAATGCGGCAGCGCGCCTTGGAGCGCCATCGCAGCGCTCATATGGGAGTGATCTTCCAGTTCGGTGAGCTGCTTCCGGAGCTGTCGCCGGTCGAGAACGTCGCCCTGGCCGCGTTGTTGGCCGGCGAGGGCGCCCACCAGGCGTACGAGAAGGCCGAGCGGATCCTGGACGAACTCGGTGTTCCGTTGAACGGTGTCAGTACCGGCCACCTGTCGGGTGGGGAACGGCAGCGCACCGCGGTGGCTCGTGCCCTGGTGAACGAGCCGAAGCTGCTGCTGGCGGACGAACCGACCGGTGCGCTGGACGCGGCCACCCGGGACAGCGTTTGCGATCTGCTCTTCGACCTGCCGGAGCGATGGGGCTGCGGGCTTGTCGTGGTCACGCACGACGCCACGGTGGCGGACCGGGCCGAACGCGGCTTGGAGCTGCGCGGAACCACGCTCGCGTCCCGCGGAGCGGAGGCCGGCTCATGACTCCACAGGGGAAGAACCGTTCCCTGCGGGCCCAGTTGATGCGCATGGGGTGGGCTTCGGCGCGCCGCACTCCGGGGGGCTCGGTCCGCGCCGTTGCGTTGCTGCTGGCGGCCGCACTCCTGGCAGTGGGACTGTCGTCAGTAGTAGCGGTCTACGCGGCCTACGACGGCATCAACGCGCGGTCAGCAGCGCGGGCGCTCCAATACAAGGACGCGTCGCCCGACCGCAAGACCATTGCCCACGGTGTCGATTCCTTCGACGAAGTCGACGGACGTCAGTACAGCGTCGTCTACCTGCGCCCTGTCTCCGATGAGGTCCCCCGTCCTCCTGGTATCAACCACTGGCCGAAGCCAGGTGAAGCTTTTCTGTCCCCCGGTCTGCAGCGGGCGCTGGCAGCAGAGGGAGCGCAGCACCGCTTCGGCAAGGTCGTCGGCACCATCGGTGACGAGGGACTGGCCAGCCCCGGCGAGAAGTACGCCTACGCCAACCCCACCGATCGCCAGTTCAACGCCGAGGACACCTACGCCTTCGTGGGGTTCGGCGGGTCGGGCAGTGGGGCATCCGGCGATGTGCTGTTCATAGCCAACCGCGGAAAGCTGCTGACGGCGCTCTCGCTGGTCCTCCTGCCCGTCGCCGCCTTGGTGGTCGTAGCGGTGCGCATGGGATCCGATGGGCGCGATCGACGCACCGCCCTGCTTAGCGCACTGGGCGGTGGGCACCGGCACCGGGCTTGGCTGAACCTTGGCGAGTCGGCGCTTCCCGTCGTGGCCGGAGCGCTCCTGGGAGCCGCGCCGGCGTTCTTGGCCATGACGACCAGCGCTGTGCGACTGCCGTGGATCAACTACTGGCTCTCCTCCGTGGACTTGAGGCATTACGGATGGGCGACGGCACTCGCCACGATCGCAGCGGCACTCGGCACCCTGCTGCTGGTCTGCGTGCTGCACCGACAGGGCCGACGAGGCACCAGGCGATCCAGTCGCCTGGCTGCCCGGACGAGCCGCATCACGCGATGGGCCGCCCTTGCCTGCCCGGTACTGATCTTCGCCACGGTCTGGGGCCCGCAGCAGTTGGACCCCGCACACTTTTCCGACCTGCGGATGAAGCTCTACAACATCGGCGTGGTGGCGGTCCTGGCGACCTTCCCGGGGGCCATCGCCTACGGAACCTCCCTACTCGGGGCCCGGTTGGCCGGTTCCGTTCGCCGGACGGGCGCCGAGGGCTCCCTCGTCGCCGGTCGGCACATGGCCGCTCACCCGGGGGTGACCGCACGTCTCGTCGCGGGAGTGGGGATCGCCATGGTGCTGGTGAGTCAGGTGCAGCTCAAACAGATCCAGTTCGGCAGCAGCGTGCTCGCGGCTCAGGAGACCGCACACCGTGTAGGGCAGAGCCTGCTGCTGATGCAGCCGAAGTGGGACAAGGCATCCCCCCGTGAGGTGGGGGAAGTGTTGCACCAGCTGCCGGCTGACGTGCAGGCACTTTCGATTTACCGGAACGGGGAGAAGCCTGCTGCGTCGGTTCGACTTGCAGGACCTTGCGAGGCCCTGAAGGCGGTCAAGGTCACCTGTTCTCATACACGGGTGACGGTATCTCCTGCCGAAACGGATCGGCGTGTCTTCGAGGCCCTGCGCTGGTCCGTGGGGGAGGCGAAGCAGATGACCGTCGTCCCTACTGTCGCGCCCGACATCCGCAACAAGCCCGCGATGGTGCTTCTCGTCTCCGCCACCGGTGCGGACCTGCCTGTTGCAGACATCAAACAGGAAGTACGTCGAGCGCTTCCGCTGAACTCCGCTGACGTCGACGTTCCGGGCGGGTCGTGGCTGGTTGGCGCCAACACCCTGGCCGACCATGGGAGATGGGTCATCTTCATCGGCGTGCCCGGGGTGATGGTGATCGCTCTTACGATCGCGCTGGCCAACCTCGCTGAATTCCTTCGGTTCAGCCGCAAGACCGCCCCCCTGTCCGTGCTGTCCGGCACCCGCAGCATCTACTACTCCACGGCAGCGTGGTCTCTCCTGGCTCCGATGCTGGCCTCCATCGTCACCAGCGTGATCGTTGCCGTCTGGCTCGCAGCTCCGCAGGAGAACCCCGTCGCGGGCATCGAACTGTCGCCGGGACTGCTCACCACCTCGGCGGCGGCGTTGGCGGTCCTGTCAGCTGCGACGTGGCTCTGGGGCTCCCTGTCAGCGGTTCGCCAATCTTCAAGGTGGCGCCCCTATGGTGAGTGAACGAAGCGCCGAGGCACCCCCGTCCGGCATACCGTCGGCGCCCCCGGCCGAGTCTTGCTCGGTGGGCTGGGCGCCGGCACCCCGAACCAGTAGCCGTCCTGTCGGCACTGCTCGCCGGGCGCTCTTCATCGCCGCCGTCGGACTGACCGTCGCAGCAGCTGCTCAGCAAGTCCTCATCGTGGTCGGGCTGGGCGGCTGGCTTCCCGGCTGGCAGCCGTGGCCCTACCTCCTGCTCGCGGCGCCGGCGTGGCTCGCCTCGCGCCCCTGGTGGCAACAGAAGGCCGGCCCGAAGGCATGGAGCCGGCTCGCGAACTCGGCACGGCGCCTGCCGGCTTGGCTCTACTGTCTCGGGGCTCTGGCCCTCACCGCGACGGTGTGCATATGGCTGCAAGGCAACGAACCGCACATGGCACACGAAGAAGCGGTCTACGCCAATAAAGCCCGATCTTGGGCCGACGGCACTCCGGACGCGGGCTGGGGCCTCTACCGGCCCTTCGGGCTCCCGTTCCTCGGCCGAATAGCACTGGCCGTGCACCATGATGTTGGTGCGCTGCGCGGTGTAGCAGTCCTCCTCACGTTGGCGACGCTCGCCGTCACCCACCTGATTACGGCGCACTGGACTACTCCTCATAGGGCTGCTGTCACGGTGTTGCTCGTGGTGAGCGGGCTCGGATTTCTTCGGCGGGCCCCGGAGTTCCTCAACGACATCGGAGCGACAGGTCTCCTGCTGCTCGTCGTCTTCCTATTGGTTCGCGCACAGGAGAAGGCAAAGTGCTCCGCGCTGCTGCTCCTTCCCTTCGCGATACTTGCTGCCTTCTACTTCCGCTACGGAGTGCTAGGGAGCCTTATCGCCATCGCGCTGGCAAGCCTAGGCGTCTATGGCCTTCGCGCCTGGAGAAAACACTGGCGTCAACTTCTCGCCGCCACTGGGATTCTTGCCGCCGGACTCCTACCGCATTTCGTCTACGCCATCCAGGAGACCGGCTCTCCACTGGGCATCATCTTCTCCGCCACTGGACAGGCGAACCGGGACTACATAGGTGAAGGGCTCGTCTACTACCTCGCGATCTTCCCCTACCGGCTCGCGGGTGACCTCGGGGCGATCGTGATGACAGCTGGCCTGTTCGTCGCGGGGGCGAGCGCACGCCGACTCTTGCAGGCTCGCCGGGGAGGAAACAGCTTGCCACGGCCGCGTGACCGGCGACATGTCTTCCTGGGCCTCTCCTCTGTACTGATCTTCGCCACACTGGGGCTCACCGCACACGGTGAAGCACGCTTCGTCTACCTTCCGGTCATCCTCCTTACCGTGCTCGGGGTAGAAGGAATCGTGGAAATAGCGGGGCGTTGGGCAAGCAGGGCACTCCTTGTCGTCGCGGCTCTAGCCGGCATCACCATTGCCGGGACCGCTCAGGTCGTGGCAAAGGGAGCAATGCCTGGCCCGGAGGACCTCAGCCGGTCAACAGTGCCGGTTGCCCGAGAAATGACTTCCTCAACATCTTGCCTGCTGGTCACGGGCTACGAGCCCGAAATGGGTTGGTACTCCGGATGCGACGCAGTCACCTACTCCCAGTACCAGGACGTGAAGCCTGCACCGGGCGTGAAGACCAGCTTCATCCTCTTCGAACGAGGGCGATACCAACCCACATCAGACGCGCTGAGGCGCCTGATCGGCCACCGCGCCACCAGCGTGCGTCACATTCCGACGAATGGCGCCGTCGGATCGGCCACCGTCATCACCGTGCAACCGTAGTCAGCGGTCACGGGCAGCAGATGATGCAATCACCGACTGCCCCTCACTCGACCTCCACGCTCAAGAAACCGCGAAGAAGGGAACAACCCCGCCCACCTGCCTGAGGCGGCAGACGAGCGGGGTGTTCACACGTCAGGTCAGCGGTTCAGGTGCCGCGACTCGTCCAGCACACGCAGTGCCGCGCAGCGGGTTCCCCGGCCTGCACTCGGACATCGCTGGCTTCGCTTCAGGCGGACGGGTCGAACTCTCCCAGCTTGGCACCGGTGAGGAAGTCGGTTCATTCCCCGGTGGTGGACTCGACGGTGGCGCCGGTTGCGGACGGCCACGGCGCCGGGGACGTTGGTGGCCACCTCCCCACACCGGGGGTTGTTGTCGTCGTACTTGCAGGCGTGGGCCGTGCGGAACTCGAAGTCGGGACGTGCGGTCACTGCGTTTCCTTGCCTCGATGCGCGGAGAGTCGGTCCCCGCGCCGTGTGAGCCCTGCTCCGGTCCTTCGACCTGCGCGCGGTGGAGACGCCGGAGCGGGCGGTGGCCCCCGCCCTCCTGCGGTGACCCGTAGAAGGGCGGGACCGTTTTCCCTCGCCGCGCCGCCGTGGCGCGGCATCCTTCAAGGGAGCGTCCGGAAATGCTCCCCGCGGGACGGACCGGGCCAGTGACCTGCGCCCGTCGGCTCAGGTGCGAGGGGACTCGTGTTGTCCTCTCGGGCCGTCTGGTTGGGGGAGGTTGTGCGGGCGGAGCGGTCGGAGGCGTACCTCGGCGCTCCGTCCAAACTCACAGGTAGATCTGCTTGCCGCACTTTGTGCAGCGCTTCTTGCCCTTGGGCACGTCGTGTGGGCAATCCATCCGGTCAGGCATGCGTGGTCCTGTGCGTCTACTGCGTGTGGCGGAGGTTCGGGTCGGTAACCAGGGGGCGTGGTAAGGCGGTTCGGCTGCCGTGGGCTTTCGCACCGCTCACGCAAACGGCCCCGGACGGTGAGTCCGAGGCCGAATAGCACGCCTTCCTGGGGGAGAAACCTCAGGTCAGCGGCTTACCGCATAGTGCCCCCGGGCAGATTCGAACTGCCGACACCCGCTTTAGGAGAGCGGTGCTCTATCCCCTGAGCTACGGAGGCGGGGGCTTGTTGAAAACCTTGTCGAAAACCCTGTGACTGGCTCTCGGCCCGGTCACGCAAACCCGCTGGTCGGATGGCCCGTGCAGCGACGCCCGACGTGCGGGACGAAGGCAACGGCGGAGATCCCAGCCGACCTCTGACAGGGTAGCGGATGAGTCCCCTGCGGTTCGCCCCCGCTGGCAGAGTTGTCGGCAGGGTTGCGCTGACGTGCGGATTTGCGAGGGATCTCCGCATGAAGTCTGTGTGTGGAGGGCTGGCTTCAGGGAGGGCGAAGGAGGGTTAATTATCCGTTTTGCTAATCAATGCGCCTCGTGGGGCTCGGCGCGTGCCGCGCAGGTAGGTCTTGAGCTCTCGGAAGCCGGTTTCACAGGTCCATCGTTTGACGTAGGTGGTAGCAAGTGCTCCGGCAGTCGCGGTCTTCGGGGTGAGCAAGGTGGTGGCCAGGCGGTAGTGGCCGGTCCGTACGGCGCCGTCGTCGGTGCGCACGGCGATGGCGGCCTCGACCACGCGCACTACGGGGACTCGGGGTGTCAGTGGGGCCGGTGGTGTCTTCCCGGCTTGACGGCGGCGTGTTCTCTTCTTGGCCTGGCGGGTGGAGTCGGTGGGGTCGGTCCACTGCGAGGGGAAAGGCTCGTCGGGCAGGACCTGTTGGACGGGTAGCTGGCGATCGGCCGGGACCCGCCACAACAGGTGGGCACCGGCGGCCTGAGCCGCGCACCACAAGCGGTAACTGGGGAATTCCCGGTCGGTAGCAGCATGCCGGCCTGGGGAGCAGGCAACAGGCTCTCGGCCAGGCCCCGTTCACTGTCGCGGTAGGTGTCGACGGCTACGTCGATGATCCGGCGGCTGCCGCACGCGATGAGTACGATCACGCGTGACTGGGGGTTCCCGCTGCTCCCTTCTTGCGGCTCGGGCGGGCGAACGCTTTGGCGTTCTTAAGTGAGTCGGCCAGATCCACATGGGTGCCGTCACCCGCGACCAGCAGCAGTCCGAAAGCGTGCGACCACGGTGCGCTCCGCGGCACCGACGGGCCGGAGAGCCGCCGCAAGAGCAGCTCGAAGTGCGCCGTCCCTAGACGGTGCCGCAGTTTGGCCAGCGCCGTCGACGACGGGAGGCACAGCCCGCAGCCCCCAGCAGGTCCCGTCGCCCCGCCACAACCTTGGCGATCACGCTCCCGTCCCCCAGCCGAGACGGCAGTGCTCGAAAGCGCCGCTGAAGCCCGGCTCGTTTTCTCCAGCACCTCGTCGACAAGCGCCGGCAGGGTATGGCACGCCATCCCCGGCACCTGACGCGGTTCAACAGCCGGCCTACGCTGGAGGGCCAGCCCGTGCCCATGCCACCATGGCCTGACAACGAAGTCGTCCCGGTCCCTGGTGGGCCCGGGACGACTTCGTTGCGTTCGGCGGAACCCCGGACAGGTAGCCGAACGGGACCAACACGGACAGCGGTCGACCTAAGTCGCCGGCATTGGGTGAGATCTCCTCGGGCCACCGTCCAGGAGCGATACCGCCTGTCTGATTCCACCGCGCGCCGGCTCACATTCCCATTCCGCCGTCGATTGGAAGCCCGGCGCCGGTGATGAACCGGGCGGCGTCGGAGGCGAGGAAAACCACCGCGTCGGCCATGTCGGTGACCTCTCCAAGGCGCCCGAGCGGGGTGCGCTCCACGACCTCGCCGATGGCTTCTTCGGCGCTCGGCCAGAGCCCCAAGTCCACCATGTCCTGCACGATTTGCATGCCCATCTTGGTGGATATGAGCCCCGGGTGATGCGGCGCCAGTAGCCGTCGTCGCGGGCTGAGGCGAAGAACCATTCCGTGCCCCGGGAGGGCCGCTTTTCCTTCTCGCTGTTTTCGTAGTAGAGGCGGGCGGCCGGGTCGACACGGTGGATGCGCTTTTCCCGGTGGTGGCATCGGTGGTGGTGGCGACTTCCGCTTTGGAGGGGGCTTTGGGCACAGTGGCGTCCCCGGCGAGCAACTGGCGGCGTTCGGGCCGGGCCCAGTTGCGGGGAGCCTCGGGTGGGAACAGGCCCTGGGCTAGGGCTTGTTGGCGGGCATGGTGTTCGAAGGCCTCCTGCAGGGTGTCGATGTTGGGGGCCAGGATGTTCTCCTCGGCATACAGGTACTGGCCGCGGCTGGGCGGCACCGGTGGGAGGAGGGCAGCCGTGCGGCGGCCGGCATGGCGGCGGACGGCGGCGCGCAGGGCACTCCATTGCCTGTCGGACAGGGCACCGACGGCGGAGCGTTTAGAGCCGGTGACGGGAATGAGGGCGGCGAGCAGGAGATAGACCAGGGAGGGGTAGCGGCGGGGGCAACCGACGTGGTTGGGCGGGGTGAGGTGTTCGGCCATCTCGTAGATGAGGGGGTAGTTGAGGCAGTCGTTGATCCGCTGCTCGATGCTGCGTTGCTCGGTGTCGGTCAGCTGCCGTTTGCGGCGCGGCCGGTCGGCGGCGGGCAGGGGTCGCCGAAGAGGTCGTCAGGCACCCGGCACCTGCCCCTGCGACTGCACCTGTCCGGTCGAGTCGGTGGTCGTGGTGCTCTCGCGCCAGGTGTGCCCGATGACATCGGCGGCCCGGTCCAGGGAACGCAGGCCCAGACGCCGGGCCACCTCTTCGACGCTTCCGGTCTGTTCGAAGATCTCCACACCGGCCCAGGCAGTGATCGAGGAGGGTTTGACATCGGGCTCGCGGGCCAGGCCGATGCGGATGAGCAGGTCGCGCAGGGCCACGCAGGCCCGAGCCTGCAAATTGCAGTCAGGGGCGTGATGGTCAGAGACCGCCAGACGGGCCCGTGGCACGGATTCGGTGCGCAGTTGCCGGGCCGCGACGAACTGTGCACGGCCGCTGAGGGTGGCCAGGGTCCAGGCGTCCAGGGGACACCATCGAGGGTCGGTCTTGGTGGAGCCGTGCATCCACACCCTGCGCCCGGACACGTCGAGGTCCTGTACACAGATGTGGCCGATCTCCCCACTATGACCGCCGGCCAACGCGAGCGCGGCTGCGGCGCCGTGACGGGTAGGACGGTCGACGGAGGACGCCTGGTGGCGCAGGGCGATGACCTTGTCCTCCGACAACGGCCGTACCTCCCCGGCCGTGCGAGGGGGTAGGACGATGTCCCGGGTGGGGTCCTGATCGCTCAGGCCCATCTCGCGCAGCGCGCGGTAGGCGCTGCGCAGCACAGAGCGCCGCACATGCATGGTGGCGATGGCCGCGTCGGTGACGTGCCCGTGGCGGGAGCGCCCGCGGGCGGTGATGAAGTCTTCCGTGAGCTCGGCAGTGACGTCGCCCAGGACGACGGCGCCTCGCAGCTGGGCGTAGCGAGCGAAGCGGCCGATGAGAAGGAGGCTGAACTTGTCGAGGGTCTGCTCGGTGATCTCGTCGCGTGCGGCCATGGACAGCCACAGGTCACGAACTTGGTCGAGTGCGTGTGTCAGGGACAGGTCGCAGCCCACCACGAAGGTCCTTTGCTCGAGCGGCACCAGCACAGGCAGCTCCCCTCCCCGCGAGGCAGAGCGGATTAAGGGACCGGTGGGGGCGAGGGGTGTGCGGGCGTTCCATACATGCGGCAGGTTTGTCATGATTTATCTCCGCGGCAACAGGTGCCGAGCACAGGAGTGACGGGCCGTCAGCTATGCGAGGCATGGCAAAGGCATCGAAGGTGCCGCGCCCGCTGCACCTAACACTGAGCCCGAGGTGACGGCCCGAAAACACGAGGAAGCGGCGAGGGCTTCAGGCGTCAGGGGAAGTCCGGCCGAGCAGAGGTGCTGCTCGGCCGGTACTGAATAGGAACGCCGCGGTGGTCAGACTGCGGCCGACCTCGCCGACGGCGAGGTGAGGTCGGTGAAGAGCGTCCGATAAGTGTCCATGAGCGCGACGAACCGGTCGGTGGGAAGCGCAGTGATCTCCTCGTCCGTCATCGTCATCAGCGGATCGAAGATGAAGGGCGCACTCGTCTGCGGCCTCGCGCTGTCTGCGCTGGAAGAAGGCGCGACGATCATGCCATCCTCGCGATGGACGAGGAGTGCGTGGACAAGCCACTCCACCAGGTAAAGCCTGCGCTCACGGCCAGACGAGAGTCCCTCGCCCAGCCTGTTGGCAAAGTCCCACTCCTCCAAAGGACCTTCCTGCAGCAGGCGCAGCGCGGCCTTGTGGAACCACATCTCCTGCCAGTGTTCGCGCAGCAGCAGCCGGGACCGGGCCGAGTCGGTTGCCCGCAGTCGGGCGAACCGTAGCCCCACCTCGGTCACCGCCCACACGCCGCGCCCGGCCTCGATCAAGCCAGCCTGCTCGAAGAACCCCCGCGTCCCGGCGAGAGTGTGCGGGGAAAGCCCGGTATGCGCGGCCAGGACGTCCTTCGACACGGGGGTGCGCAGGTCGCCGCCCAGTGCGGCGATGGCAACGATCAGTTCACCCTGCTTTTCGGGCCGCATCCGATCAGTCGGCGCTGCGAAAGGGCGCGCGGTACGAGGCGACGCAGTCACGATCGTCCCCCCATGTCAAACCGGGTGTCAACGCTGTCCCGCACGCGACAGGCATGCAAAAGTAGAGAAAAAGAGAGAAAAGGCATCGCGGGGTCCTCAAGTAATCATCATTTACGGGGGGATGCGATCGAGGACCTCCGCAGTGATCGCGCAATGTCTTACGCTGTTCACGATGCGTGGGTCCTCAAGCTGACGCGTCAAGGGGGCCGCCGGGGGACGGGCTAGGTACTCCGGCGGCGCCCGCCTGTACACGTGAGCTCTCTTGCTGTTCAGTTGCTCCTCTGGCCGGCCTCCGCTGGATCGATGAGCTGATACAGCCCCTGCCGGGACTCCCCGACGCTCCTTACGCGCCCTGCCCTCACCAGACGCACCAGCGAGCCCCGGATGTTGTTGGTGCCAGTGCCGGGGCGCATGCGGGCAACCTTGGGGTAGATGTCCTGCAACTGCATGACCTCCCCGGAAGACAGCGCCTCAAGGGTGGCGGCATCGATGGTCGGCGGCTTCGCCCTGCAGGACTCGCCTGCGCCCGGCGACTGCGCGCCTGCGTCCGACGGTCCCTCTTCCGGGCCGGCACCCTGACGGGGCGGTGACACGTGCGGGAAAAAGTACCGATACGCAGCATCCGATGCGAGCTGCGCAGACATTGCCCGCATCCCCGCCTCGCGCTCGATCTCCAACGCCTCACGTAGCCGGCCCTCGATTTCGGCCCTAGCTCGCTGGGCGTCCGTGTGGCTTGCCGCTTCAGCTCGCGCAACCTGCTGTAGGCGGGACAGCTGCGGATGCCCCTCAACGCCTGGCGCCATCGCCATCCCTCCCTCCCTGGCTGCACCTGCTGACCAACATAGCCGCCAGTCAGCCAGGGGCGCGGCACTGAGGCGAAACACTGCAAGATCAGGTGGCTTGATGAGGCGTCAAGTTGACACGGAAGCTCGGAAACGGCCATTACGAGGTGGCAATCTTCTGCAACTTCACTGCCAGGGATGGATGTCGAGATTGCATCTTGAAGGCAGAAGCTGCAACACCTAGGTGGGGTAGCTGAGTTACGAGCAGGATGAGTTGGGGCCCATCTCTATCGGCAGTGTCGTCTGCGACATGAACGCCCTCCCCGAAAGCTGCATCGGCTTGCCGCCAGACCTGCAGGCCGGCCGTGACGACCGGGGTGCCGCGGCGATACCCAGCCGGATGCCACCCGCCACGAAGTATTCACAGCACCGTGAAAATAGCTCGTGAACTGCACGTATACGCAAAAATCAGCGCATAGTCATGGCAGCATCGGTCCATGCCCAGAAGCAGCAACGACAAGAACCCCCGCCGCTACGTCCTCTGCGGAATCTGGCCCGAGGTCACCCTTGCCCCTGACGCCCCGCTCAGCGCCCACTGTGGCCTGCTTCTGGCCCACGGGCCTCGACCGCCTCGTCGCCACTCGCAGCCTGTCCCTACGCGACGTCTCCGGCCTCGCCGGCGTCGCCCACTCCACCGTCGCTCGTGTCCTGACCGGCGAAGTCCTGCCCGACATCGGCACCCTCACCCGCCTAGATGATCGATTCCAAGGGATCGGCTGCGCGCACAAGGGGAGGGAGCCCAACGTCAGTGTGTGAAGACAGAGTTGGACTCCCTCGCCACCGCACTCTATGTGAAGACCGAGGACCTGCTGAAGGCATCACCGCATCTGGCGCCCTGGCGTCCGGTGGTCGGGATCGCTCCGCGACTGACCGATGCCGAGCTGGTCACGCTCGCCATGGTGCAGGCGATGTTGGGCTTCACCTCCGAGGCCAAGTGGCTTCGCCATGCCCGCTCCCACCTGCGGCATCTCTTCCCCTACCTACCGCAGCAGCCCGGCTACAACAAGCGCCTGCGCAAGGCCGCCGAGTTGCTGCGGCGGGTGACGCGGCTGCTGGCCACCGACACCTCCGTATGGAGCGACGACGTGTGGATCGTGGATTCCACGCCGGTGGAGTGCGGACGCTCCCGCGAGACCGTCAAACGCTCCGACCTGGCCGGATGGGCCGAGTACGGATACTGCGCCAGCCACAGCCGCTTCTTCTGGGCCTGCGCCTGCACCTGGTGTGTACCTGCAGGGCCTGCCGATCGCCTTCGCCCTGACCGGAGCCAAGGCCGACGAACGCGAGACCTTGCTGGACCTGCTCGCCTCCGAATTGCACCTCGTCGCCGCCCGGCCTGGACAGACGCTGATCGGCGACAAGAACTACTTCGGCCGCGACTTCGAGCACCAGTTGGCCGAGCAGGACATCCGGCTGCTGCGGCCGGCCCGCAAGGGTGAGCCGGAACGGCCCGGGACCCCACTGTTCAAGCCGTTGCGGCAGGTCATCGAGTCGCTCAACGAGACCTTCAAGGGCCAGCTCAACCTCGAACAGCACCGAGGCCGCACACCGGCCGGCGTGATCGCCCGCGTCATGCAGCGCATCCTCGCCCTTACCACCGCGATCTGGCACAACGACCACACCGGCCAGCTCGTCCTGCGCTCACTGACCGCCTATGACCACTAAAACCCTTGGAATCGATCATCTAGAAGACGCCCTCAACCACCAACTCTGGCCCGGCCTCCGCGCCGTCCGCGCTGCCGCCAAACCAACCGGACAGGGCGGCCAGTGGCCTATGCGCCCAAGGTGATCACCCCGTCGGGAGTCCACCCCTCGACATAACTCTGGACCAGCAACCCGAGCTCCGAAGGGAATAGAGGCACGCCCGCCTCGAACAAGCCAGCCACAGGCCACCAGCGCGCCGACGCATCAACCAGTTCAGTATCCACCGGTCCGGCCGGCTTCAGGACGACGACCTCCGCCTCAAGCCGGTCGGGGCCACCCCTCGACACGTGAAGGCGCCCCGTGGCCGAGCTCCACAACACCTCTCCCGCAGGGGCGCGTCGGATCCAGCGCCGCACAGCGCACGCGATGCTCTCCCCGCCGAGAACTGAGACCTGGACGGGCCGCCAATCCTCCGCGTCAGCAGGACAGTGCAACAAAACCGCCCTGCTGTCACAGGACAACAGGGCGACCAAGGCGACGCGTTGTACGTATGAAGAAAGCCGAGCCATCGCTCAGCCTCAGCGACGCACCAGCCGAAGGCGCCCTGACGGACGCCAGCGCACTGAATCGCTGAACTGCAGCCACCCCGCTCAAGCTCACTGGCAGGCCAGCGGCCTGACCAGCGATAACGAGCTCAGTGTTCCCGGAACCACGGCTCGCCGTTGCACCCGCTATCAGGCGCCCACTCCTGACCGGCGAAGACGGGGTTTTCTACAAGCCCCACGGAGGCGGGGGGATCGGGGTGATCCGATCCGGCGACAAGCGTAGCGGATGGCCGGTGTGGGGCGGGTGGGTGCGGGCGGTTCGGTGGGTCAGCCGAGGTGCCAGCTGAGGGTGCCGTCGGCGGCGGTGAGGGCCGCGAGGAGCAGCAGGTCGGCGGCACCGAGGGCGAGTCCGAGGGCGGCGCGGCCGCGGCGGGTGGTGCCGCGGGTCAGGGCGAGGGTGCCGAGGGCCAGCGCGCAGGGGCCCAGGACGATGTTGAGGACCAGGGTGCCGACGAGGCCGAGGACGAAGGAGGCGACGGCCATGCCGTCCGCGTCGAGGCGGGCGGCGGGCTTGGGGGTGGTGAGGGTGGTCATCGGGGGGTCCCCTCGGTGTGGTGGCGGCGTTCGCGCAGGGAGAAGACGAGGAGCCAGACGGCGATGGCGGCGCCGGCGGCGAGGGTGACCGGGACGGGGAGGTGCGCCGCGGTGCCCAGCGCGATCCCCATCAGGAGGAGGGCTGCGACGAGGAAGAGCATGGTCTGCCTTTCCGGAAGGGCCGGCTCCGGGGCGGGCCCGGGAAGGGCTCGCGGGGAGCTTCAGCGGACAGTTGTTCACTGACTTCTTCAGTGTACGACCGGGGGTGGGTGGAGCGCTTCGGAGAACGGTTGTTTACTGGATGACATGAGTCACAGTGAGGGCGGAGTCCGCCAGGCGCAGAAGCAGAAGACCCGTCAGGCGCTGTTGGACGCGGCGCTCGGGCTGCTGGCGGAGCAGGGCCTGAGCAGCCTGGGGTTGCGTGAGGTGACCCGGGTGGTGGGCGTCGCCCCGGCCGCGTTCTACCGACACTTCCGGGATCTGGGGGAGTTGGGCGTGGCGCTCGTCGAGGAGGCGCTGGGCAGCCTGCACGCGATGGTGCGGGCGATCCTCGCCGAGCAGGACGCGGCGGAGGAGCGGATAGACCGCACGGTCGCGGTGGTCGAGCGGCTCGTGCGCGAACACCCCGCGCACGTACGGTTCGTGGCCCGTGAGCGGCGCGGTGGCGTACGGGCCGTGCGGCACGCCATCGCGGAGGAGCTGGAGCGGTTCGTGACGGAGGTCGCGGAGGCGCTCAAGTCGCAGCAGGTGTCGGCTGGTTGGCGGGACGAGGACGTGCGGATGCTGGCCGAGCTGTACGTCGACCGGCTGGTGACGACCGCGGCGGAGCTGCTCGACGCCCGGGAGGAGGGCGGCGAGGACGCGGTCGGGCGGGTGGTGTGGCGGGCCCGGCGGCAACTGCGGTTGATCAGCATCGGGCGGCGGCACTGGAAGGAGGAGGGCGGGCGTTAGCCGGGTGGGGGCGGGCCAGTGGGGGGTGGGGCGGTGTCGTGGCGTGCGCGGGGGTGACGCGGACGCGGTAGGTGCCGTCGGTGTTCTCGGTCAGGACGGTGACGGTGACGCCGCTGATGCGGTCGGTGTAGGTCTCGCCGGGGCGGAAGGTGGCGTCCGTCATCTCCGGGTCGACGTAACGGGCGTCGCCGTAGCAGCCGCGGCTGTGCGGGGTGGCGTCGATGACGCGGATGGGGGCGCGGCCCGTGGGGACGTTGGTGGCCACGTGGTAGACGAGGACGCCGGGGCGGCAGACGATCGGGTCCACAGGCCGCTCGCGCGCGCCTCGACGACGAACGCGGTGTGCGGGCCGGTCGGCACGACGACGATCTTGGCGCCGCCGGGGGTGGAGATCGGCGACAGGACGTGTTCGGCGGGCGCGCCGCCCCGCCGGCGCGCAGTGCACCTGGCCAGGGGTGAGCCACCCCATCTTCCACTTGTGCCAGCCGAAGAAGTCGTTGCTCGGACCCCAGTCCTCGTCCATCGGGTCCCAGTGGCCCACCGGGGTCGGGCCGTCGTGCTCGTTGTTGTAGTAGAGGTCGGGCAGGCCGAAGGCGTGCGCGTTCTCGTGGTTGAGGACCCGGAAGGCGCTCAGTCCCGTTTGCCGGCTCCAGATGAACGAGACGTTCCGGAAGGGCGCCCCGCGCGCCGGTCTTCATCCCCAGGTCGCCGCCGCTGAAGGTGACCGACCAGACCGTGCGGGTGGCGGGCGGGCCCGCGTTGGGGGAGGCGATGACGTTGATGACGTCGTAGTCGCGGAAGTCGACGAACGGGTCGACGGCGTGCACGAGTTCGCGGGCCAGGGCGTAGTAGTAGCGGTGTGCGAGGACGGGTCGAAGTTGGCGCCCCGGTTGATGCCGTAGGCCGCCAACGGGTGGGACATCCGGATCCAGCGGAAGAGGGGCTTGGGGACGTAGGTCATCCGCCCGTAGGAGCTGACCCGGAAGTAGTCGGTCGCGGCCGGGAAGAACTCGGCGAAGCGGGCCATGGGGGAGAGGGTGGCGGGGGGGCGTCCGGGAAGTCGACGAAGAGGGTCAGGGCCCGGACGGTGCCGGCGGCGCGGGCGTAGCCGGCGGGGGGTGAGGGCGGCCTCGGAGACGTTGTCGGTGATACCGGGCAGGGCGCAGGGGCCGCTGGGGCGCGCGGGGCCGGGCGGGGTCGGGGGCTTACGGGGTGCGATGCGCGGGGGGGGGGAGTGGGCGCGGGCGCAGGAGCGGGCGTGGGCGTGGGAGTGGGCGCGGGCGCAGGAGCGGGCGTGGGCGTGGGTGGGGGGGGCTTCGGGGGGCCGGGGGGCTTGACGGGGCTGGTGGGCTTGGCAGGGCTGGTGGTGGCCGGGTTGCGGGCTTGGTGGTGTTGGCCGGGCGGGTGGGTTGGCGGTGTTGGGGGTGAGGGGCCCGGCTTGACGTTGGTGGCGGGCGGTGCGGGAGTGGCGGGGGCGTGATGTGGGGGTCGGGGGTGGCGGGGGCGCGGCCGCGACGGCTTCGGGGGGGGTGGTCAGGGCGATGGCCGCGGCCGCACAGGTGATGGTCGTGGCCAGGGCGGCGCAGAGCGTGTGCGTCAGGGTGCGCATGGGGCTGCCTCGTACTTGCCGGTGTCTGCGGGGTGTCTGCGAGGTGTTCGCCGGTCTCCGCGGTGTGGTTGACGGGGTGTGGGCCTGCCCTTCGCCTCATGGAGCGGCTGCCTTCTGACTCATGGTGTTCAGCCTGCGGCGGCGGATGGTCGCTCGCGCGTGGGGATGCGTCAAATGGAGGGGCGGCGTGGCGCGGATGGCTGGCGGGGTGGGCTTACGCCGGGTGCCCGGTGCGGGTGGCGGGAGGGGGTGGGGGTGTGCTCGGGGCGATTGCGGGCGCGTGTCCCAGGTCACATGCCGGTCGGGAAATATCCGGGGAGCCGGTCCCCGTTTAGCTGGGTGTTGGAGGAAGCGGGGAGTGCTTCCCCGGTTCCGGTTCCGCTTCTGGGGCCGGTGCCGGCGGCGCTTCCCCTGTTCCAGAGGAGCTTCTCCGGTTCCGGGGGCATCCCGGGTTCGGTGGATGCGGTGACAGCGAAGGGAGTGTGCCGACGTGACCGCAGTGGGTGTGAAGTGCGCAGCGCCGCGGCTGCGGGCCGACGCGGTGCGCAACCGCGAGCGGATCATCGCGGCCGCACGGGAGACGATGGTCGAGTTCGGGGCCGAGGTCCCGCTCGATGAAATCGCTCGACGCGCGGGTGTCGGCAATGCGACGCTCTACCGTCACTTCGCCGATCGCCAGGAGTTGATCCACCACGTCACGCTCTCCGTCATGTCCCGTATCGCGGACCGTGCGGAGCGCGCACTCGCCGAGGAGCCGGATGCCTTCGAAGCACTGCGGCGCTTCGCCCACGACGCGGTGGGGGAGCGGATCGGCGCGCTGTGCCCGCTGCTCTCGGACGGCATCGACCACGCCCATCCCGAACTGCTCGCCGCGCGCGAGCGCCTGGACGCGGCCGTGGAGGCCGCCATGGGCGCCGCGCGCGACAGCGGCCAACTGCGCACCGACATCGCCGTCGGTGACCTGATGGTCGCGCTCACCCAGCTCACCCGCCCGCTGCCCGGCAGCGCCTGCCTCGACTTCGACGGGTTCGTGCACCGGCACCTCCAGCTCTTCCTGGACGGTCTGCGGGCCCCGGGCCGGTCCGAACTGCCCGGTGCCGCCGCCACGTTGGAGGACCTACGGCGCCGTGGGGCCGGGAGGTGCGGTCCGGTTGCCGCCGGCCCGTCGCGCTCCTCCCACTAGGCACCACCGCCCGATGCCTCCGTCCCCCGCGGGTGCAGTGATCTCCGCTCCCGTTCGACCCACCTGGCCCATCTGACCCGTCTGCTCCGTCCGACCTGTCTGCCCCGCCCGACTCGTCGGACCCGCTCGTCCCCGTCCGCACCTCCTCGTACGTCCCCTTCTGCTTCCAGCCAGCTCCCCCCTCTCTCGCAGTTCTCCCCGTTACCCCCCCATTTCTCCCAGTTCCTCCTGGGCGTCCCAGAGCCCCTTGGGCTCCCGAGTTTCCGTAACTCCCGGAGTTCCCAAGGCCCCTGGAGCGTCCTTTCGTTCCGTTACGCACCACTAGGTGGACCCCGTCATGCCTGAAACCCTCCCGTCCGTCGACCCACGGCGCTGGAAAGCGCTGATATTCATCGCCCTCGCCCAGTTGATGGTCGTCCTCGACTCGACGATCGTGAACATCGCGCTGCCCTCGGCCCAACAGGACCTGGGGATCAGCGACGCCAACCGGCAGTGGGTCATCACCGCCTACGCCCTCGCCTTCGGCGGGCTGCTGCTCTTCGGCGGCCGGATCGCCGACCTGTGGGGCCGCCGGCGGAGCTTCATCATCGGGCTGACCGGCTTCGCGGTGGCCTCCGCGCTCGGCGGGGCCGCGGCCAACGAAACGATGCTGCTGGGCGCGCGGGCGCTCCAGGGCGTCTTCGGCGCGCTGCTGGCGCCCTCCGCGCTGTCCCTGCTCGCGGTGAGCTTCACCGAGGCCCGGGAGCGCGCCAAGGCGTTCGGCATCTTCGGCGCGATCGCCGGTGGCGGTGGCGCGGTCGGGCTGATCCTCGGCGGCGTGCTGACCGAGTACATGAACTGGCGCTGGACGTTCTTCGTCAACATCCCGTTCGCGGTGATCGCCGCGACCGGCGCCGTCCTGGTCATCCGCGAGCCCGCGGAGGGCCGCAACCCCTCCCGTCTGGACGTGCCCGGCGTCATCCTGGCGACGCTCGGACTGGTCTCGCTGGTCTACGGGTTCACCCGGGCCGAGTCCGACGGCTGGCTGGCCGGCCCGACGCTGGGCCTGTTCGTCGCGGCGGCCGCGCTGCTGCTGGCGTTCGTCCTCGTCGAGTCGAAGGTGGCGGCGCCGCTGCTGCCGCTGCGGGTGGTCGCCGACCGGAACCGCGCGGGGGTCTACGCCTCGCTGGGCCTGGCCGTGATCGGGATGTTCGGGCTCTTCC
Source organism: Streptomyces sp. WZ-12 (assembly GCF_028898845.1). NCBI lineage: Bacteria > Bacillati > Actinomycetota > Actinomycetes > Kitasatosporales > Streptomycetaceae > Streptomyces > Streptomyces sp. WZ-12. The sequence goes on from NZ_CP118574.1 coordinate 5,263,653, forward strand.
TGTTCCTGACCTACTACCTGCAGGTCGTGAAGGGGTACACGCCGGTGGTGACCGGCCTGGCCTTCCTCCCGATGGTCGCGGGCATGATCACCGGCTCCACGCAGATCGGCGCGCGGCTGATGACCCGGGTGCGGCCGCGGCTGCTGATGGCTCCCGGTTTCACGGTCGCCGCGCTCGGCATGCTGGTGCTGAGCCAGATCGACCTGACCACGTCGTACCCGGGGCTGATCCTGCCCGGCTTCGTCCTCATGGGCCTCGGCATGGGCACCGCGTTCATGCCGGCCATGTCGCTGGCCACGCACGGGGTCCAGCCGCGGGACGCCGGCGTCGCCTCCGCGATGGTCAACACCTCGCAGCAGGTCGGCGGCGCGATCGGCACCGCGCTGCTGAACACCATCGCGGCCAGCGCCACCACCGCGTACGCGACGGCGCACGCGGCCGGCGCCCGCTCGGCCGACCTGCTCAAGCTCCAGTCGATGGTGCACGGCTACACCACCGCCATCTGGTGGGCGGTGGGCATCCTGGCCCTGGCGGCGGTGCTCGCCTTCACGCTCGTCAACACCGGGCGGCCGGGCGGCGGTTCGCCGGCGGCCTCCTCGGAAGACGGCGCGGGTGCCGGCGATGAGTCGGAGGTGCAGGTCCCGGTGATGGCGCACTGAGGGCCACGATGACGGTGCGATGACGGCGCGGGGGCGCGGGGTTGGTGGGCGCAGGAGCGCACGGCGACCGCGCGCCCCCGCCGGTGTGGTGCCCCGACCCGTGCCGTGCACCGGCCCCGTATGGACCGTGGGCGCCGCGGGTCCTCGCGGGTCCGTACGCCCCTAGGTCCGTAGGCCCGTGGGTGAAACCACTCGAAGGCGTGGCGTTGCGCCGGCCTTCCCTCGTTCCGCTGGGCGTCAGCGGAGCCAGGGGAGGTCGGCGCCTTGGGGTTGCAGGCCGTCCGCGATCACGCAGCAGATCGCGTCGAGTTGGCTGATCTGTTCCGGTGTGAGGCGGTCGAAGATCGCGGCCCGGACGGCTGCGACGTGCCCGGGGGCCGCCTTCTCCAGGACCCGCATCCCCTCGTCGGTGAGATAGGCGTTCTGGCCCCGCTTGTCGGAGGGGCACTCCTCGCGGCGGACCCAGCCGTTCTTCTCCAGGCGGGCGACGGCATGGGAGAGGCGGGACCGGGTGATCTTGGCGTTCTGGGCCAGCTCGGTCATCCGCATGCGGCGCCGCGGCGCGCGCGAGAGCTGGACGAGCAGGCCGTAATAGACGTGCGGCATCCCGGCGTCACGTTGGAGCTGACGGTCGAGGTGGTCCTCCAGCAGCGTGGTGGCGTGGAGGTACGCCTGCCAGGCGTGCTGCTCCTCGTCGTCGAGCCAGCGAGGCTCGGTCGCGGGTTCGTTGCTCATGCCATCCACTCTCTCACCGCTTCGAGAGTTATTTAAGTTTTAACAAGAGGTCTTCGGCTGAGATGCGGCGCTCCGGGGCGGAGGTGGGAGGGAATCGGCCCGCAGTCTCCGGGGCGGTCGCCGGGCTCAGCCCTCGCCGGGCGTGATCAGCTCCTGCGCGCGGAGCGCCGCCGCCAGGGCGCGGTCGTCGCCGTCCGCCGCCCAGGAGGCGACGTCGAGGGCGGTGTCGGTCATCTTGATCGCATGCGCGTCGCCGTGCGCGGCGGCCCGCCCGAAGACCTCTTCCGGGGTGGCCGCGCCCGTCTTGAGCGCCGGCAGCGGCTCGTCGGCGGAGTAGACGGAGGTGAGGGCGGCGCTCGCGGCCCAGGCGGCGGTGAGCGAGGGCGCCCACAGGTCGCGGGGGAGCGCCGGGAGGGTGCGCAGCACCGCGTTGGGGGCGGTGGCCGAGTGCACCAGGAGGACCGCGTCGCCGTGGCCGTAGTCCAGGTAGCGGTGGGTGGCGGCCCGTACCAGTGCGGCCAGTTGGTCGCGCGCGTCCTCCGGGTCCCGTGGGGCGCGCAGCGCGTCCGCCGCGTCGGACCAGCCCTCCGTGTGGGCGAGTTGGGGCAGCCCCTCGACCACCGACAGCCGCTGGCCGTGGAGGTGCGGAAGGCCGGCCAGCGCCGCGTCGGGCGCGGTCGTGCCGCGCGGCTCCACGGAGACCGGCAGGGTGGTGTGGCGGGCCGCCCAGTAGCCGATGGCGTGCGCCAACTCGGCGATCCGCGGCTCCTCTTCGCCTTGTTCCAGCAGGGTGCGCACGGCGTGGCCGACGCGGATCACCGGGTGGGTCGCGGCGCCCGCGATACCGGGCAGCAGGCGGGGCCACCACTCGGCGAGCACCTCGCGCCAGGGGCGTTCGGCGATCTGGCGGGTCAGGTACGTGGTCCAGTCGGTGACCCGCAGCGGATCGCCCAGCGCCTCCTGCCAGTTGGCGTCGGTGATCGCGGTCCGGGCGCCCGGCACGTCCTCCAACTGGGCCGCGTAGGCGTCGATCCAGCGGTGGACGGTGCCCGCCTGGCCGTGGCGGACCAGGGCCTCGACGGCCATCGGGCCGTGGTTGGCGAGGAAGCCCCGGAATTCGGGACCGGTGGCGTGCAGGCGCTCCAGGGCCTCGTCGAGTGTGCCGCTCGTCGTATCCATGGCCCGAGGCTAGGACCGCGCTCCGGCGCCGGTAACGGACCGCGGACGGAACCCGAACCGGTCGGCGGGACTACGGCGTTGGTCGTACGGCGGAGGGGGCGTGGTCCGCCGGCGCGTCAGCGGGCGGGGGCGTTGCGCGGCGGAACGCCGGCGCCGGGGCGTTGTCAGTGGCGGGTGAGACGCTGAAGTCGCGGGATGCGGAGGGGCGTTGGGGAGGAGCGGACGCCATCGGCGCGGAATTCCGGACAGGAGGTGTCGGGTATGGGCGGGAGTCTTGCCTCCATGACGCGTGGCGAGAGGCAGTGGAGCGGGAAAGGGAGCGGCATCGGGAGCGCGAGGGGGGCGGAGAGCAGGGCGAACGGCCCGCGGAGAGCGGCCGGTTGGGCGGCGGTCGAGGCGGCGGTGCCGGGGTTCGCGGCGGTCGTGCGGGAGCGGTTCGGGGCGTATCGGCACCACGTCCTGGCCACGCTGCGCGAGGACGGTGCGCCGCGGCTGACCGGGCTGGAGGCGGACTTCCGGCACGGCGAGCTGTGGTTGGGCATGATGACCGGCTCCCGCAAGGCGCTGGACCTGCGGCGGGACCCCCGCTTCGCGCTGCACGCCAACCCCGGTGGCGGGAGCGAGCTGTCCGACGGCGACGTCCGGGTCGCCGGCCGGGCGGTGGAGGAGGCCGACCCCGGGGTGAAGGCCCGGTACGCGGCGGCGGTCAGGCCGCCCGAGCCGTTCCACCTCTTCCGGGTGGAGCTGACGGAGGTGGTGCGGACATCCGTCGAGCCGCCGTTCATGAAGCTGGAGGTCTGGCGGCCCGGCCGGCCGCTGCGCACCATACGGCGGACGTCGGAGGACCCGCAGCCACGGGAGGGGTGAGGACGCGACTGCCGGACGGAGGGGGCGCGAGCGCTGAGGAGTGCGGACGCGACCGCGCCGCCCGGGTCGGCGGGCGGCGCGGGGCGGGCGCTCAGTGCGCCGCGTGCGGGTGGTGCTGCCGGGCCGCGTGCGGGCGGTGCGGACCGTGCGGCTCGCGCACGCGATGGGTCCGGAAGACGTAGAGGGAGACGAGGAACATCACGCCGAACATGCCCAGGCCCCAGGCCACCGACTGCAGGACCGAGGGGGCGCTGCCGCCGAGGGAGTAGAGCCAGCCCATCGAGGCGCCGAAGAGCGCGCCGTAGGCCACGGCGCGGGTCTCGGTGAGCATCGTCGACTGGAAGTGCACCAGCGTCACGCCCAGTACGCCGGTGACCACCGCCGCGATCAGCCCGAGCAACGCGGCGCGGCCGCCGCTGGTCCCGCCGGTGTGGGCCATCCAGATCGTGTAGCAGCCGAAGCAGACCGCCGCGATGACCGGGAGGGTCACGCGGAGCGGGACGCGGCGCCCGGTGTCCGTGGCGGAGCGCTCCGCGCGGGTGGAGACCGTTGCGCCGTGCTCCGGTTCGACGGTGCCGTGCGAGCGGGCCGTCTCGGGCAGCCCCTCGCCGTGGACGGGCTGGTCGCCGTGCGCGTGCTGGTCCATGACGGGCTCCTCTCGTTCGCCCTCTTCCAGTCCAGGCGACACCCGGGGACCGGTGGCGTCAACTGGATCAGCGGGCGCCAACCGGGCCGGTGGGCGCGGCCGATGGCGGGCGGCCGCGGACGCCCGCCCGCCTACCGCAGGTCCTTCTGGTACCAGGCCACGTCCCAGTAGCGGTCGAACTTCCGGCCCACCTGAGCGAACGTCCCGATGTGCCGGAAGGCGAAGCGGGCGTGCAGGCGGGCGGACGCCTCGTTGGGCTGGGCGATCCCGGCGTAGGCGCGGTGCACGTCCTCGTCCGCCAGCGCCGCGAAGAGCGCGCCGTACAGGAGGGTGCCGACGCCCCGGCCGGCGGCGTCCGGCGCGCAGTAGACGCTGGTCTCCACGGAGGTCGCGTACGCGCCCTTCGTACGGAAGGGGCCGCTGGTCGCGTAGCCGAGGAGGGCGCCGTCGCCGCCCTGCGCAACCAGAAGGCGGTGCGGGCCGTCTTTGGGGTGGGAGAGCAACCACGGGCGACGTTGTGCGGGGCTGAAGGGCTCCGTGTCGAATGTGATGGCCGTCTCACGGACGTAGTGATTGTAGAGATCCGTGAGGGCCGTGAGGTCCGTCTCGGCGCCCGCTCTGACCTGCACTTCCCCGCGTCCGCGCATGACCCGCCCTCCCTGGTGGCAGCGCAGGGTACTGCAAGATCAGAAAAATTGGGGCGCGGCTGGGGAATTCTGTCCGGATTCCAGCCGTTGTTTCCTTCGGACGGGTCATTCGGTCGGCCACCAGGCGGTACCCGAATCCGACGACCCGCCCCACCGTCCCGCGACCGACTCAGCGCAAAGGGAGCACCCGCATGGCAACCCGTGCCGTCGCCCGTCGTCAGGCCAGCACCACCGGTTCCGGCGAGGCCAACAGCGTTCGCGCAGCAGGCGGGGACATCGCCGACCGCGACCTGGTCGGCATGTACCTCGACGAGATCGCGCGCACGCCGCTGCTCGACGCGGCCAAGGAGGTGGAGCTGTCCCAGACCATCGAGGCGGGCGTGTACGCCCGGCAGATCCTGGACGGCGAGATCACCGACGGCAATGCCGCCGGTGCCGACCGTGAGGAGCTCGAAGCGTTGGCCGCCGACGGCGAGCGGGCCAAGGACGTCTTCATCCGGTCCAACCTGCGCCTGGTCGTCGCCGTGGCCCGCCGTTACCCGCGCTCCGGCCTGCCGCTGCTGGACCTGATCCAGGAGGGCAACGCCGGCCTGGTCCGCGCCGTCGAGAAGTTCGACTACGCCAAGGGCTTCAAGTTCTCCACGTACGCGACGTGGTGGATCCGCCAGGCCATCACCCGCTCCATCGCCGACCAGTCGCGCACCATCCGGCTCCCCGTCCACCTCGTCGAGGAGCTCGGCCGGATCCGCCGGGTGCAGCGCGAGTTCAACCGCGAGAACGGCCGCGATCCCGAGCCGGAGGAGGTGGCCGGCGAGCTCGGTTCCACCGCCGCCCGGGTCACCGACGTCCTGGACTGGGCCCGCGACCCGGTCAGCCTGAACATGTCGGTGGACGACGACGGCGACACCCAGTTCGGCGACCTGCTGGAGGACACCTCCGCGGCCTCCCCCGAGCAGTCCGTGCTCACGCTGCTGCGCAGCGAGGAGTTGGAGGACCTGATCGACCGCCTCGACCAGCGCACCGCGTCGATCATCAAGGCCCGCTACGGCATCGAGGACGGCCGGGAGCGCACGCTGACCGAGGTCGGCAAGCAGCACGGTCTGACGCGTGAGCGGATCCGGCAGATCGAGAAGCACGCGCTGCTGGAGCTGAAGCGGATGGCGCGGGACACCGGGTTCGACGCGGCGGCCTGAGCCGCGTCCCGGTCCCTGCGTTCCACCCGTTCCGTGGGAGGCGCGCCCGTTGGGGGTGCGTCGCGGCCGGCCCCTGAGCGGGGCGGCGGGTGGCGGTCCCGCGCGGCGTGCGCCGGTGCGGGCCGTGCGCGCCCAGAGCGCGCGGTAATTTCGTGCGGGCGAGCCCCGGTGTCGAAGCGGCATCGGGGCTGTTGTGTGCCTGACGGCTGACCGTGGCGCCTTGCCGCGTCGTGCCCGTGCCCGTGCCGCTGCCGTCCCCGGCTCCTCTTCGTGCGTCCCCTTTTTCTGCTCGCCTCCGCCGGCATGCCCGTTTGGGTCTGTTTGATTGCCCGAATCTGTTTACTTGTCGGAATGATGGGCGTAGCATCCCGGAAAACCACAGGTTCGGGCATGGAACGGACACAGACGCAGATGTACGCACCCGAGCGCCAGCAGGAGATCCTGCGGCTCGCCCGTGAGAGCGGGCGGGTCGATGTGCTCTCCCTCGCCGAGGAGTTCCAGGTCACCGCCGAGACCGTGCGGCGCGATCTGAAGGCGCTGGACCGCGCCGGCCTGGTCCGGCGGGTCCATGGCGGCGCCATCCCGGCCGGCCGGCTGGACTTCGAGCCGGACCTCGCCGAGCGGGACGCGGTCGCCGCCGACGAGAAGCAGCGCATCGCCCGCGCCGCGCTGGCCGAACTACCCGGCGGCGAAGGCCCCCGCAGCGTGATCCTCGACGCCGGCACCACCGCCGCCCGGCTCGCCGCCGAGATCCCGCTGGAGGCCGAACTCACCGTCGTCACCCACGGGTTGCCGGTCGCCGCGCGCCTCGCCGACCACCCCGGCCTCACCCTCCACCTCGTCGGCGGTCGGATCCGGCACCGGACCCGGGCCGCGGTCGACGAGTGGGCGCTGCGGTCCTACCGGGAGATCAACGCCGATGTGCTCTTCCTGGCGACCAACGGCTTCGGACTCGACGGCGGGTTGACCACCCCCGACCTCGCCGAGGCCGCGGTCAAGCGGGCGCTGATCGCCGCCGCCCGGCGGGTGGTGCTGCTCGCCGACTCCGCCAAGTTCGGGCAGCAGCACTTCGCCCGCTTCGGCGAACTGTCGGACGTGGACCTGCTGATCACCGACACCGGGCTCAGCCCGGCGGACGCCCTCGCCATCGAACGCGCCGGAACGGAAGTCATCCGGGCGTGAACGGGCGCGGCAGCCCCCGCCATCCCCACCCCCTCACCGCCGAACCGGAACGCTCATGATCATCATCACCGTCACCCCCAACCCCAGCCTCGACCGCACCTACGAGGTGCCGGCCCTGGAGCGCGGCGCCGTCCTGCGCTCCACCGCCGACCGGATCGACCCCGGCGGCAAGGGCGTCAACGTCTCCCGGGCGGTCGCCGCCGCCGGCCAACGCACCCTCGCCGTGCTCCCGTTGGGCGGCCCCGCGGGCGCGGCGCTGGCCGGGCTGTTGCGCGAGGAGGGCATCGAGGTCGCGGGCGTCCCGGTGGCCGGCCAGACCCGTTCCAACATCGCCGTCGCCGAGCCCGACGGCACCCTGACGAAGATCAACGCGGCCGGTCCCGAGCTCACCGCCGACGAGTCCGAGGCGCTGCTGGCCACGGTCGGCGAGCGCTCCGCCGGCGCCGACTGGATCGCCTGCTGCGGCAGCCTGCCGCGCGGCCTCGCCCCCGAGTGGTACGCCGAACTGGTCGCCCGGGCGCACCGCGCCGGCGCCCGGATCGCCCTGGACACCTCGGGCCCTTCGCTGACCGCGGCGCTCCGCGAACGCCCCGACGTCGTCAAGCCGAACGCGCAGGAGCTCGCCGGGGCCGTCGGCCGCCCGCTGACCACCCTCGGCGACGCGGTCGCGGCCGCCGAGGAGCTCCGTTCCCGCGGCGCCCGCGCGGTCCTGGCCTCGCTGGGCGCCGACGGGCAGCTCCTCGTCGACGCGGACGGCGCCCGCTTCGGCAGCGCCCCGGTCGCCGCGGTGCGCAGCAACGTCGGCGCCGGGGACGCCTCGCTCGCCGGCTTCCTCGCCGCGGGCGGCAGCGGCGCCCCGGCGCTGGCGGCCGCGGTCGCACACGGCGCGGCCGCCGTGCAGTTGCCCGGCAGCCTGATGCCGACGCCGTCGGACCTGGCCCCGGGGCGGGTCACGGTGACCGCCGACGTGCCGCTCGACCGGCCGCTGACGGAGCCGGTGCCCGCCCCCTGGCCGTCAACTCCCGTTCCTCCCCTTCTACTTCCGGCCGACCCCGCACCGTCCGGAGCCCTGCCGCCCCGTCCCCTCTCACCCCGTCCCCACCGCCCGTCCGGCGGTGCCGCGCGCAAGGGAGCCCGCGATGAGTGAGCTGATCACCGCGGACCTGGTCGACCTCGATCTCGACCGGTCCGCCGCAACGAAGGACGCCGCGGCCCGCTCGCTGGCGCAGCGGATGGCCGCCGCCGGGCGGGTCACCGACCTCGACGGCTTCCTGGCGGACGTGGCCGCCCGGGAGGCCCAGATGCCGACCGGGTTGGACGGCGGCATCGGGATCCCGCACTGCCGCAGCGCGCATGTGACGGAGCCGACGCTGGCCTTCGGGCGCAGCGCGGCCGGCATCGACTTCGGCGCCGCGGACGGCCCGGCCGACCTGATCTTCCTGATCGCGGCCCCGACCGGCGGCGACGCTGACCACCTGTCGATCCTCTCGTCGCTGGCCCGGCAGTTGATGGACGAGACGTTCACGGGCGCGCTGCGGTCGGAGACCGAGCCGGCGCGCGCCGCGGCGCTCATCCGCGGCGAGGAGCCGGCGGCCGCGCCCCGACCGGCGCCCGCCGAGCCCACGGCGGCCACGCCCGAGCCGGTGCGCGCCGAGCCCACGGCGGACGAACCGCGGGCGGACGAACCGGCGGCGGCCGAGCCCGACGCCGCCGACGCCGCCCGGCCTCCCGCCCCCTTCCGCATCGTCGCCGTCACCTCCTGCCCCACCGGCATCGCGCACACCTACATGGCCGCCGAATCGCTGGAGAAGGCCGCCCGGGCGGCCGGCGTCGAACTCACCGTGGAGACCCAGGGATCGGCCGGCTTCCAGCGCCTGGACCCGGAGTTGGTCGCGGCCGCCGACGGCGTGCTCCTCGCGCACGACGTCGAGGTGCGGGACCGCGAGCGGTTCGCCGGCAAGCCGGTCGTCGACGTCGGGGTGAAGGCGGGCATCAACCGCCCCGCCGAACTCATCGCCGAACTGCGGGCGAAGGCCGCCCGCGGAGAGACCACCGCGGCCCCCGCCGGCCCCGCCGCCCCCATGGACAAGGGCGCCGAGGCCGGCGACGGCTACCCGGCCCGGCTCCGCAAGTGGCTGATGACCGGCGTCAGTTACATGGTCCCGTTCGTCGCCGCCGGCGGCCTGCTGATCGCCCTGGCCTTCGCCATCGGCGGCTACACCGTCGACAAGGCCCCGTCGGTGGCAGAGCACTTCGTGTGGGCCGAGTCGGCCAGTTGGGCGGCGCTGCTCTTCCAGATCGGCAGCACCGCCTTCGGGTTCCTCGTCCCGGTCCTGGCCGGCTTCATCGCCTACGGGATGGCCGACCGCCCCGGGCTCGTCCCCGGCTTCGTCGGCGGCGCGATCGCGCTGACCGTCAACGCGGGCTTCCTGGGCGGGCTGATCGCCGGGCTGTTGGCGGGCGCGGTGGTCCAGGCGATCCAACGGGTCGGCGTGCCACCGGTGTTGCGCGGGATCATGCCGGTGGTGGTGATCCCGCTGGTCTCCTCGGCGCTGGTGGGCTTCCTGATGTTCCTGGTGGTGGGCAAGCCGATCGCCGCGCTCCAAAAGGCGCTCACCGGCTGGCTCTCCGACCTCTCCGGAGCCAACGCGGTGATCCTCGGGGTGCTGCTGGGCCTGATGATGTGCTTCGACCTGGGCGGCCCGCTCAACAAGGTCGCCTACGCCTTCGCCGTCGGCGGGCTGGCCAACCCCAACCCGGGCAGCCTGAAGGTGATGGCCGCGGTGATGGCGGCCGGCATGGTCCCGCCGCTGGCGATGGCGCTGGCCACGACCGTGCGGGGGCGCCTGTTCACCCGCGCCGAACGCGAGAACGGCAAGGCGGCCTGGGTACTGGGCGCGTCCTTCATCACCGAGGGCGCCATCCCGTTCGCCGCCGCCGACCCGCTACGGGTCATCCCCTCCGCGATGGCCGGCGGCGCGGTCACCGGCGGGCTGTCGATGGCCTTCGGCTGCACCCTCCGCGCCCCGCACGGCGGCATCTTCGTCGTCCCGCTGATCGGCCAGCCGCTGCTGTACCTCCTCGCCGTCGCCGCCGGCACGGTCGTCAGCGCCGCCCTGGTCATTCTCCTCAAGCGCTTCCGGGCACCGTCCCCGACGAGCCCGGGCGCGGACGTGCCGCCGAGCGCCGATCCGGCGCCCCGCGCGGCGCACACGCCCCGCACAGAACACCCGCACCGCGAGGTAACCACCCACTAAAGAGTGGGTACTTGTCCGGAATCGCGCCCCCGCCAAGACTGATCAACACGTGAGCAACGGCTGGTCGACACGCGATCAGCGTTATCGAGGCGGGAGCGCGATTTCGTCATGACGGAAAAGAGCGGGGCGGCAGCCGCAACACGGGAATCGACCCGGGAAACACCCCGGCCAGCACCCCGGAAAACACCCCTGGAATCGACCCCGAAAAGCGTCACGGTCCTCGGCCTGGGCGATATGGGCACGGCCCTGGCAACGTCCCTCCTCGCCGCCGGCCACCGGGTATCGGTCTTCAACCGCACGCCCCACAAAGCCGCCGCTCTCGCGGAGAAGGGAGCCCGGCAGGCGCAATCCCCGGCCGAGGCGATCCGCGACAGTCCGTTGGTCCTCGTCTGCATCCTGGATTACGCCGGCATCGGGCCGCTGTTGACGGACGACGGGGCCGGCGAGGCGCTGCGGGGCCGGACCGTGGTCAATCTGACCAACGGTTCGCCGGACGAGGCGCGGGCCCTGGCGGAACGGGTGACGGCGCTCGGGGCGGACTATCTCGACGGCGGCATCATGGCCGTACCGGAAATCATCGGAAAACCCCAGGCGTTCGTCCTCTACAGCGGCGCAGGGGACGTCTTCGAGGCGCACCGCGGGCTCTTGGACACCTTCGCCCGCAGCGTTTATCTGGGGTCGGACCCCGGGCTGGCGCCACTCAACGACCTCGCCCTGCTGAGCGGGATGTACGGCATGTTCGGCGGTTTTCTGCACGCCGCCGGGCTGGTGCGATCGGCCGGCGGAAACGTCGCGGAATTCACCCGGGAGTTGTTGGTCCCGTGGCTGCGGGCGATGGCCGACAGTCAATTGCCGGCGATGGCGGAGCAGGCGGATGCGGGAAATTATGGCGCCACCGGATCGAATCTCGCCATGCAGGTGTCGCACGACGCCATCGGCGGGGTCAGCCGAGCGCAGGGCGTGTCCACCGAACTGTTCGCCCCGCTCTGGGAGTTGATGAAGCGGCGGGTCGCGGACGGCCACGGCGAGGAGAGCCTCGGGGGAGTGGTGGAACTGGTGCACCCCAGGGGGCCGCGATCCCCGTCGGCGCCCGTATAGCCGACGAGGCGGTGACCGCCCCCAGTGGGGAACGGCCACCGCCTCGGCGCGTCGTCAGCGGTCCCGGACGGCCGTCAGGAGGCGCTGCCCGCCGTCCACTGCGACCAGGACATGTTCCAGCCGTTGAGGCCGTTGTCCGGCTGGACGGTCTTGTCCTTGGAGTTCTTCACGATCACCACGTCGCCGACCAGGGAGTTCTCGTAGAACCACTTGGCCGGGGTGCTGCCGCCGCCGCCCTTGTTGTCCTGGAGGCCGACGCAGCCGTGGCTCGTCCCGGAGTGGCCGAAGATCGACGGGCTGCCCCAGTAGTTGCCGTGTATGAACGTGCCCGACGAGGACAGCCGCATGGCGTGCGGGACGTCCTTGATGTCGTACTCGCCGCCGAAGCCGACCGTCGAACCGTCCATCCGGGTCTGCTCGTACTTCTCCGAGATCACCATCTGGCCGTTGTACGTCGGGTGGTCCGCGCTACCGCCGGAGATCGGGATGGTCTTGATGACCTTGCCGTCCTGCTTGATGGTCATCATCTGGGTGTTCATGTCCACCGTGGAGACCTGCGAGCGCCCGATGGTGAACGACACCGTCTTGGACTGCACGCCCGTGATGCCCTGACCGCCCTTCACCCCGTCCAGGTCGATCTTCATGGTGACCTTGGAGCCGGCCTTCCAGTAGTCCTCCGGCCGGAAGTCCAGCCGCCGGTCGCCGAACCAGTGGCCGACGACCTGCTGGCCGCTGCTGGAGGTCACCGTGATGTGGGACTGGACGTCCTTGCGGTTGCTGATCGACTTGTCGAAGTTGAACGACACCGGCATGCCGACGCCGACCGTCTTGCCGTTGTCGGGCGTGAACGAGCCGATGAAGCTGTGGGCCGACGAGACCGTGGTGAACGTCGCGTTCTCGGTCGCCGGACGACCCTTGGCGTCCTTGGCGTTGGCCACGATCTTGTACTTGGCGCCGCGGTCGAGCTGCGCGCTCGGCTTCCAGGACGTGCCGTCCTGCGATATGGCGCCGGCGACGTCCTTGCCGGTGTCGACGGCCGTGAGCTTCACGTCCGTCAACTTGCCACCGGTGACCTTCACCGTCGTGTCGTTGATGCTGGCGTCGGTGGCGCCGTCCTTCGACGAGACCTGGATCTTGGCGTCCGAGGCGTCCTTGGCGGCCGCGGCGTCCGCGCCGGCCTGCCCGTTCTTGCCGTCGCCCTGGCCCGCCTCGGCGTTGCCACCGCAGGCCGACAGGGACAACGCACCCGCCGCGAGCAGGGCGGTGACGGCGAGGGTGCGGCGCATCCGGCGGGTGCGGCGCGGTGCGGCGGCGTCCCGCAGCTCGGACTGGAGCGGCTGGTGGGCGGTGCGGGACTGGGCGGGCGCGGGGTTGTCCGGCGATGTCACGAGCTGCTCCATACAGGGGTGTTGTGATTCCGTGCTGGTAAACAGCACCTACGGGTGGATTTGGTTGCGAGAACGACCCTGTTGTGGCGAAGGTCACACCCGCGGCGGCAGGGGTCGGTCATTCGGCCCCGACAGCCAGGTTCGCAGCGCCACGCCGTCCTCGTCCAGGCGGGGCGGCGCCTCGGGTTGGGTCACCGGAGTCACCGACAGGCGCAAGGGGCTGGCGACTTGGGGAATGCGCCCCTCACCGACCGGAACCACCGGATCCAGCCCCAGCCGCCCCGCCAACTCCAGCGCCTCCGACAGGCTGTTGACCGGCCCGCACGGCACCGACACCGCCGCCAACCGCTCCGTCCACCGCCGCGGGGTGTCCGCGGCCAGCCGCTCCTCCAGCGCCTCGACCAGATCCGCACGGTGCCGCACCCGGTCCCGATTCCGCCGGAACCGCACGTCGTCCGCCAGCTCCGGCACCCCCAGCTCGCCCACCAGCGCCCGGAACTGACGGTCGTTGCCCACCGCCACGGCCAACAGCCCGCCCCGCGCGGCCAACGTCTCGTACGGGGCGATGCTCGGATGCCGATTGCCCATCGGGATCGGGTCGCGCCCCGTCGCCAGATGGCCGGACGCCTGATTCACCAGCGACCCCAGCAGCGACGACAACAGATTGACCTCCACCGCCTGCCCCTGGCCGGTCCGCTCCCGGTGCCGCAGCGCCGCCAGGATCCCGGTCGTCGCGTCCTTGGCGGTCAACACGTCCACCAGCGCCACCCCCGCCTTCACCGGCGTCCCACCCGACTCCCCGGTGATGCTCATCAACCCGCCCACCGCCTGCACCACGAAGTCGTAACCGGGCAGCGCCGCACCCGCACCCGAACCGAACCCGGTGATCGTGCAGTGCACCAGCCCCGGATTCGCCGCCAACGTGGCCGCCGGATCCAGCCCGTACTTGGCGAGCGACCCCGGCCGGAAGTTCTCGATCACCACATCCGCCCGCCGCGCCAACTCCCGGGCCGCGGCCGCGTCCGCCGGATCGCCCAGATCGAGCGCCAGGCCGCGCTTGGAACGGTTCGCGGCGTCGAAGTACGCGGCGGTGCCCGCGACGAACGGCGGCCCCCAGGAACGCGTGTCGTCACCGGTGCCCGGCCGCTCGACCTTGATCACCTCGGCGCCGAGATCGGCGAGCGTCGCCGCGGCGAGCGGACCGGCCAGCACGCGGCTGAAGTCGGCCACCAGCACTCCCTCCAGGGCGCGCGGGGCGGAGGTCCGGTGGAACGGCTGCGGCTCGGGCTGGGGCACGGGCGCACTCCTCGCGTCGCGGACGGGACGCCGCCATCGTTCGCGACCGTCCGCCGCCGGGGAAGGGGCCGCGGTGTCTAACGGGAGTTGCACGAGTGGCCGGTGCGGCCGGTGGCGTAGATGAGGAAATGCACGCGGGCCGTGCGACATGCGTGCCGACGCATATCGACGCACGCCCCGGGTGTGCAGCCGGAAAAACCGGGAAATATCACAGGAGATACGCCACTTCGGGATTTACGACCCAAGATTCTCTGTCGGAAGCCGTGACGCGTGGTGTCTACTGGGCCTTGCCCAGCGCCCACTTGTTCGGGAGGAACAGCATGCTCCCCTCCGTATCGATTCTCCAGCAGATCGGCCTAGGCGTTCTGCTGGTCGTCGTCGTCCTCTGGGCAGTCGGCCTGATCAGACTGACCCGGCCCGGGCACCATCCCGCCGCCGCTCCGGGCCGCCCGCGCTCGCGACGGTCCCGGGCCCGGCTCGACGCGGTGCCCCGCCAGACCGGCCCCGGCGGACCGCCCGCGGAGAACGTCGAGCTCACCCCCGACGAGCGCCGGGCCTTCGACGACCTCGTCCGGCAACTCACCAGCCGCAGTTGACCCGCTGACGCCCCGACGCCCCCGGACTCCCGGCCGCCACCGGCGCCCAGAAACCCGCTCGGGGGGCACCCCCTCCCGAGCGCCACCTTCAGCACAACCACGCCCCAACTCAGCGCACCGGCCCCAACTTCAACAGCGCCAACGCCGCCAACATCTGCACCGACACCGCGGCCGCCGACTTGTGCGTCGGCAGATGGTGCTGACCACGTATCAGCAACACCGCCAGGAAGTAGCCGAACCCCCAGGTCGTCCACGTCGCGGCCTGGACGAACGTCGAATTCGCCGGCAACCAGGCCGCGATCCCCAACCGCGGCAGGTCCGTCACCCAGAAGACCACCACGAACATGCTCGCGGTCGGCGCGAACCGCCCGTTGCCCCCGAGGGTCCGCGCTATCGCGTGGGTCACCGCCCCCAGCCCCAAACTGGCGAACAGCACCCCCGCCTCGGCCATCCCCACCAACTGGAGCGCCGCCGAACGGTCCGCCGTCCACTGCGCCCGGAACGGCGCCACCGAGACGATCCCGATCCCGCCGCTGACCAGGCACAGCAACACCGCCGCGCTCCACGCGCTGCGGTCCCGCGCCTCGTCGAAGATGTCCACCGGCCGGTACCAGAGCCCGAATATCAACCGGTGCCACCACAACCGCTGCCGTCGCACGGGCTCCATACGGGCGGGCGGGGGCGCCGGCCCGGGTTCGGGCGGCGCCGGCTGCACCAACGTGGGTGGCGGGGGCGGCGACTTGGCGCCCGACGGCGGAGCGGAACGCCGAGGGGGCCTCGACGGCGGCGGTGTGGGGGGAGGCGATGCGGACATACGGCCGTTTCTACCACCGGCCGCGCCGGCACGACGCGCGGGCACCGGATGGCGGCTCACGCCGACCCCGACACCCGGATGAGACGCTCGGCCGGTGACCCTACAGACACCCGAGCACGACGAGGCGCACGGCGGCGGGCTCGGCAGCCGCCTCAACTGGCTGCGGGCGGCGGTCCTCGGCGCCAATGACGGCGTGGTCTCCACCGCCGGCCTGGTCGTCGGCGTCGCCGGCGCCACCGACTCGCGCTCCACCCTCCTCACCGCCGGACTCGCCGGCCTGCTGGCCGGATCGATGTCGATGGCCGCCGGCGAGTACGTCTCGGTCTCCACCCAACGCGACTCCGAGAAGGCCGCACTGGCACTGGAGAAGCGCGAACTGGCCACCGAACCCCAGGCCGAACTCGCCGAGTTGACCGAGCTCTTGGAGGGCAAGGGCCTGCGCCCCGAACTCGCCCGCGAGGTCGCCGCCGAACTCACCGAGCACGACGCCCTGCGCGCGCACGCCGAGGTCGAACTCGGCATCGACCCCGACGACCTCACCAACCCCTGGCACGCGGCGGGCGCCAGCTTCCTCGCCTTCACGGTCGGCGCCCTGCTGCCGCTGCTGGCCATCGTGCTGCCGGGAGCCGGGCAGCGGCTGTGGATCACGGTGGTCGCGGTCCTGGCGGCGCTGGCCCTGTGCGGGTGGAGCAGCGCCCGCCTGGGCTCCGCACCCGTGACCCCGGCGGTCCTCCGCAACGTCGCCGGCGGCGCCCTGGCCATGGCCGTCACCTACGCGGCCGGCACCCTCCTCGGCGCCACCGGCGCCTGACCCCGACAACCCCCACCACCGCCCCCTCCCCACCCCTGTCACGGTCCCCACCCGTCCAGCTACAATCCGTAACGGAATCCGGAACTCCCCACCACCCCCCGTTCGTTGCCGGATAAGAGGAGGCGGCGGCGCACGAGGCAGGGGAGGCGAGTAAGGAGTAAGGGGAGAAGGCTAGAGAAGGCTGACGTCAGCCGAATCTCACGCGACCCTCACGAGCCGTACAGGTCGGCGTAGGACGGGAAGACGCCACCGGGGCCGTCCACCGAGGTCGCCGAGAGCGCGCCCTTGACGATGGCTCGCGCCAGGACGTCGGCACCGGTCGCGAGGATGTCGTTCAGGGCGCCGGCCTCCAGGTGCACGCCGAACGCCGGGTCGGCCAGGGCCTCCAGGTCGGCGAGCGGACGGGCGCCGGTGGCGAGGGCGAAGACCGTGTCCCCGTCGTTGAGGAGGTGCGCGGGCCGCAGGGCGCGGGCCAGGCCGTCGTGGGCGGTGCCCGCCAACTTGTGGGCCTGGGCGCGGGTGAGGGCGGCGTCCGTGGCCACCACCGCGAGGGTGGTGTTGAGGGGCGGGCGCACCGAGGCGGCGGAGCGGGCGGCGGATGTCGCCCGGGCCTCCGCGAGGTGGCGTCGGGCGGCCGCGTGGACCTCGGGCTCGGGCAGGGGGCCGGGCGCGCCGTAGAGGGTGCCGGTGTGCGGGTCGGCGAACGAGCCTGCGGCGTTGACGGCGGCCAGCGCGGCGACCGTTATCCCGGAGGGCAGGACGGCGCTGGCCGTGCCGATGGCGCCCTTGAAGCCGCCCGAGACCGCGCCGGTTCCGGCGCCCACGTTGCCCTGAGGGACGGGCGATCCGGGGCGGGTGCGGGCGGCGTCCTCGGCTGCCGCGCGGCCCAACGCGGCGTCCGGGCGGGCCCGCCAGTCGCCGCCGCGGCCCAGGTCGAAGAGGGCGGCGGCGGGCACGACGGGGACGACCTGGGCCGGATCGGGGCCGACCCGGAAGCCGCGGCCCTGCTCCTCCAGCCAGGCGGCGACACCGGACGCGGCGTCAAGACCGAAGGCGGAGCCGCCGGTCAGCACCACGGCCTCGATGCGCTGGACGAGGTTGCGGGGGTCGAGGGCGTCGGTCTCCCGGGTGCCCGGGCCGCCGCCGCGCACGTCGACCGCCGCGACGGCGCCGCCCTCGGGGGCGAGGACCACGGTGGTGCCGGTGAGCCAACCGTCGTCGGTGCGCTGGGCGTGACCGACCCGCAGGCCGGGGACGTCGGTCAGGGCGTCGTGCGGGCCCGGGGGGTGAGGGGTGCCCTCGTCCCCCGGGGACCGCTGGTGTTGCCGCGCGTCACTCATGGGGCCATGCGTACCACGCCGGCCCCGTTCAGTGGCCGGCCGGGCCCATCGCGACGACCGGGTGCAGTGCCGGGTCGAGGGTGCGCAGCAGTTCGCGCATCACCTCGGGCTTGAGGCTGACGCAGCCCTGCGTGGGGCCGTCGTGGTCGACGTGCAGCCAGACGCCGCCGCCCTTTTCGTCGCCGAGGGGGCGCTGGCCGTCCAACGGGGAGGTGCCCGGGACACGGTTGTAGTTGATGGCGATGACGTAGTCGAAGGCGCCGGCCAGCGGTTCGCCCTCGACGCCGGTGCCATGGGCGACGAAGCTGCTGTTGTGGT
This sequence comes from Streptomyces sp. WZ-12, assembly GCF_028898845.1. NCBI lineage: Bacteria > Bacillati > Actinomycetota > Actinomycetes > Kitasatosporales > Streptomycetaceae > Streptomyces > Streptomyces sp. WZ-12. Next base: position 5,281,679 of record NZ_CP118574.1, read on the forward strand.
CGTAGGGCAGCTTGGTGCCCCCCGGGGCGGGCAGCCGGCCGCCGGCGTCGGTGAGGGTGTAGACGCCCTCGGGGGAGCGCAGGTCGCCGTAGTGGTGGCGGGTGGTCCACCCGTGGGCGGCGTTGTGCGCGGCCCAGGTGGGGCCGGGCTCCCACAGGTCCGAGCCGTCCTCGCGGGTGTAGAGGACGACGCGTGAGTCGTACGAGTCGGGGTTCTTGCCGGTGACGACCAGGACCTGGCGGGCGTTGGCCGGTATGCGCTTGCGGGCGGCGTCGCTGAGGTCCGGGATGGCGCGCAGGCCGCGGGCGGTCTCCTGCGCGGCCTGGTGCGGCGCGGGGGTGTTCGGGCTGGACACCGTCCGGGGCGTGCCGCTCTTGGCGTCCGGTCGGCCGCTGTGGTCGTCGCCCGAAGCCGGCCATGCCCACAGGGCGGTGCCGACGAGCGTGGAGAGGGCGAGACCGCTGACGGCCTTGCTGCGCCGGGACAGTCTCCTGCGCGCACGGGACTGAGCGTGGCGGGCTGCCATGTCTGGCGTCTCCTCAGGTACGGACGGATGGACGGCCCGTGAGCAACTGCGGGGTCCGCAGAGCCTCCAGGCATAAAAAGGGCAATCTGCACCCTACCTCGTTCCCGCGAGGCCGCTTCCGCGGATTGTGGTGAACGGTAGAGGGCATGAGGATGACGCCGCACACCGGGGTGACCTTTGGTAGGGGAATGCGGGGATTGGCCGTGCGGGCGGGGGTGGTGAGTGGCGTGGAGAGGCTGGTGTTGTCGGGCAAAGTTGGCCGGAATGTGCCCCAAGTCCCGTGTAGGTGAGTGGAGTTGCGTGGTCGGCCCTCGGTGGCGGGGCCGGAGTCGGCCGTTCCCCGTCGCGGCTCTTTCGGGTGGTCGGGGCGGGTCGCGTACGGTCGTTCGGCACGCTTACGGGGGACGGGGCGCGGCCCGTGCACTCCTCGCGTCCGTAACCGGGATGGGCCGACCGGCGGTTGCTACTCCTCCTCCAGAGCGGTGCCCTGGCGGGCCGTCAGGGTGACGCCCATCGCGACCGTCAACGCCGCCACCACGCCCGCCGCCGGGACCGCCGCGTCCCCCGCGAACGTGCACAGCAGGACGAGCGCGGCGGACACCGGCAGCACCAGTTGCTGGGCCAGGCCGCGCTTCTGGTGGCGGGAGTGGATCAGCCACACCGTGAACATGTAGAGCGCGCCCGGCACCGTGAAGCAGGCCGCCGCCGCGTACGTCGAGAGGTGCGTCCGCCCGGCCGACTGCTCCACCGCGATCTCGATCCCCGCGCCGACCGCCGCGGCCGAGCCGAAGACCAGGTAGTGGCCGTAGCCCCACAGGAACGCCTGCCGGTTGGAGCGGAGGTGGAGGTGGATGGGGACCGCGAAGTAGATCCAGTACGCGGCGAAGACCAGCAGCAGGCCGCCGGCCGCGATCGGCAGCAGGGTGCCGAGGTCGTGGTGCTCGTCGAGTGCCGACTGCACGGCCACGGTCGCCGCGGAGACCGTCTCGCCCAGCACGATGATGGTGAACAGGCCGTAGCGCTCGGCGATGTGGTGCGGATGCCAGCTCGTCTGGCGCTCGCGCTCGGCGAGCGCCGGGACCGACAGCTCCAGCACCCCCATCACGACGAACACCCACGGGGCGTCCGCCGACGGCAGGAACACCAGGGCCAGCCAACCGACCTGGCAGAGGGTCACACCGAGGGCGTAACGGAGGGCGGTGCGGCGCTCGGCGCCCCGGGTGCCGTGCGCGGCCCGCAGCCACTGGCTGACCAGGGCCAGCCGCATCACCAGGTACCCGAACCACACGATGCGGAAGTCGCCGGCGGTGAAGGCCCGGGGCACGCCCGCGGCCAGGATCAGCACACCGGCGATCTGAACGAGCGTCACCACGCGGTACAGCCAGTCGTCCGTGTCGTACGCCGACGAGAACCAACTGAAGTTGACCCAGGCCCACCACACGGCGAAGAACAGCATCAGATAGCCGGCGATGCCGTGCCCCGGGTGGCCCTCGGCCAGGGCGTGCACCAGTTGGCGGCCGGCCTGGGCGACGGCCACGACGAAGCAGAGGTCGAAGAACAGCTCCAGCGGGGTGGCGGCGCGGTGCGCCTCGTCACGGCTGCGCGCGTGCATCAGAACCGGCACGGTGGCGTGCGCCCCTCTCGTCGGCCACGGGGGATGGGCCCTCAGTAGAGCGCGCGGGCAGGGGCGCCGGGGGCACTGCCCGTGCGGCGTGTCGCGCGGCCGGGGGCGGAGCATGGGGCGGGGTGGTGGCGCGGGGCGGCCAACTCGACGGCGGGGGCGACTAGTCGGCGACGGCCTCCATGATGGAGGGGATGCTCGGCGTCGGCAGCACCCGCGTCAGGCGGAAGCCGCCGGCCGACAGCAGCGCGGCGAACTCGTCGGCGTTGCGCTCCTGCCCGTCGAGGACGGCCAGCATGGCGACGTCCATCGTCTTGCCGAAGTGCGGCGCGTTGCCGGGCGGCAGCACGCAGTCGACGACCAGGAGACGGCGGCCGTCCGCCATCGCCGCGCGGCAGGTGCGCAGGATGCGGCGGCAGGCGTCGTCCGGCCAGTCGTGCAGGACGTGTTTGAGGACGTAGACATCGCCGCCCTCCGGGACCGCCGCGAAGAAGTCGCCCTCCTGGACGCGCCAGCGGCCCTTCAGGTCGTCGGTCTCCAACAGGTGGTGGACCAGTGGCGGGGCCAGGTCGAAGAGGACGCCGGTGAGGGCGGGGTGGCGGCGGAGCACGGCGCGCAGCAGCCCGCCGCGGCCGCCGCCGACGTCGACGACGGTGCCGGTCGCGGGGAAGGGGTAGGCGGCGGCCACCGCGTCGTCCACCGGGGCGGCCAGCGACGCCATCCCGTCGTCGAAGAGCTTCCGCTTGGCCGGATCCGACTCCAGGTGCGCGAAGAGCGGCGCGCCGAAGAGGCGCTCGAAGGCGGCGCCGCCGTGCCGCACCGCCTCGGTCAGGCCGGCGGAGGTCCGCAGGAACAGCTCGTCGGTGAGCATCATGACGGCCGGGTGGAGCGAGTCCGGCACGTCGGTGCGGAGCTGCTGGGCGGCCGGCGTCAGTTGGTAGGCGCCGGAGGCGTCCTCGCGGAAGAGGCCGCGGGCGGCGAGGTAGCGCAGGACGCGGCGCAGGTGCGGGGCGTGGGTGTCGGTGGCGACGGCCAGTTGCTCGGGGGTGCGCGGGCCGGCGGCGAGCTGGTCGGCGATGCGGTAGTGGGCGGCGGCGCGCAGCGCGGCGGAGAAGAGGTGCCCCATGGCCTGGTCCATGAGGCGGGTCGCGAGGTCGCCGGACTCGTCCGCCGGTCGGGTGGGAGAAGTGGCCAACGTCAGCCTCCGGTCGTCGGCTTGGGCGCCCGCGCCACGTCGCGGGCGCGGCACGGTTCACGGTGATCCACGGTTGCAGTCGCGGGGTGGTGGTGTCACGGGGGGAGGGGCACCGGACCGGTGCGTACCGGCCAGCGCGGGCGCGGAGTTCCCGTGGTGGGCGGCCCCTCGACGGGTGGCCGAACGGGCGGGCCGACGCGGGTGTGCCAAGGGGCAGACGGCGGCCGCCGGGCATGGTCGAATGCGCCCATGAGCGACAGCGACAACTCCTTCCCCGCGTCCGTCCTGGAACCGCTCGACGCCCGCCTCGCGGACCTCGTGGCGCTCTACGAAGACCTCCACCGCCACCCCGAACTCGCCTTCCAGGAGACCCGCACGGCCGCCGAGGTGGCTCGCCGGCTGACCGCGCACGGCTACGACGTGACCACCGGCATCGGCGGCACCGGCGTCACCGGGGTACTGCGCAACGGCCCCGGCCCCGTGGTGCTGCTGCGCGCCGACATGGACGCGCTGCCGGTGAACGAGAGCGCGGACGTGCCGTACGCGTCCACCGTCCCGGGGCGGATGCACGCCTGCGGGCACGACGTCCATGTGACCTGTCTGTTGGGCGCCGCCGACCTGCTCGCGGCGGGGCGGGACCGCTGGTCGGGGACGCTGGTGGTGCTGTTCCAGCCGGCCGAGGAGGCCGGCAGCGGTGCCCGGGCCATGCTCGACGACGGCCTCTACGGCAAGGGCCTGGTGCCCACGCCCGATGTGGTGCTGGCGCAGCATGTCGCCCCGTTCGGCGCGGGGTCGATCGTCTACTGTCCGGGCGCGTGCATGGCCGCAGCGGACAGCCTGGAGATCACCTTCCACGGAACGGGCGGCCACGGGTCGCGGCCGGAGACGACGGTGGACCCGGTCCTGATGGCCTCGGCGTTCGTGCAGCGGGTGCAGTCGGTGGTCGCGCGGGAGACCGCGGCGAAGGACCAGGTGGTGGTCACGGTCGGCTCGTTCCACGCCGGGAGCAGCGCCAACGTCATCCCGGACCGCGCCGTCCTACGGGTCAGCGTCCGCAGCTTCGACCCGAACGTGCGCACCGCCGTGCTGGCCGGCATCGACCGGATCGCCCGGGCCGAGGCGGCCGCGTCCGGCGCACCGCGGGAACCGGAGACGAAGGCCCTCGACTCCTTCCCGGTGACCGTCAACGACGCGGCCGTACTGGAGGGCGTCAACGCGGACTTCACGCGGTTCTTCGGTCCTGAGCGGGTGTTCCGGTACGAGCCGGCGACGGGCAGCGAGGACGCCGGGCTGCTGGCGACGGCCGCGAAGGCGCCGCTGTACTACTGGTGGCTGGGCGGTTGGGATCCGGCGGAGTTCCGCACGGCGCTGGCCGCCGGGCGGCTGGCCCAGGACATCCCCTCCAACCACTCGCCCCACTTCGTACCGGTCGTCCGGCCGACGCTCACCACGGGCGTGCAGGCGATGGTGGTGGGGGCGCTGAGCCGGTTGGGCGGGATGGAGGGGCGGTAGGTGGGGGCGGCCCCTCCGGCCCGTTGGGCGGATGCCCGCGGTGCGTTGACCTTGCCCCTGGGGGAAGGCCCAGCATCGGTGGGGCCGGGTGCGTCACCGCAGGAGTTCGCGGCTGAGACCAGCCGCCCCCCGCCGGCTGGCAGGGGCCAACGGTGAACGGCCAACGGCCAACAGGCGCAGGGGAAGCAACCGCCAACGGCTGTGTCCGCCTGAGCCCGTCCGCGGCCGCTTGCGTTTCCCCTACGCCCGACCCTTCAACATCCCCTGGAAGTACATCCGCGGCAGGCCGTAGCGCTTGAGGAACCACATGTCGGTGCGTTCCTTGGTGGTGTCGATGAAGGGGAACGAGGGGGTGGGCCGGAGGTCGTAGTCGAACTCGGCCAGCAGCATCTTGTGCCGGGCGGTGACCAACGGGCAGGAGGTGTAGCCGTCGTAGCGGGCCGCGGCGGGGTGGCCGCGGAGACCGGCCAGGAGGTTGGCGACGACCACCGGGGCCTGCTTGCGGACCGCGGCGCCCGTCTTGGACGTGGGGAGGTGTGCCACGTCCCCCAGGGCGAACACCTCGGGGAAATCAGGGTTTTGGAGGGTGTGCGGGTGCGTCTTGACGTACCCGTAGGGGGAGTCGGGGGCGGCGAGCGGGCCGTCGGCGAGCCACTGCGGGGCGCGTTGCGGCGGTACCGCGTGGAGCATGTCGTAGCGGAGCGTCTCGGTGTTGCCGGTGGTGTGGTCGGTGAGGACGGCCGTGCGCTCCGGGCCGTCCAGACGGGTCAGTTCGGACTGCAGCCGCACCTCTATGCCGTAGCGGCGGGCGGTCTGCTCCAGGGCCCGGGCGAAGACCGGCACCTTGAAGAGCGTCGGCTCCGGGAGGACGAGAACGGTCCGGATGGCGCCCAGCACGCCGCGCTTGCGCCAGTGGTCGGCCGCCAGATACGCGATCTTCTGCGGCGCGCCACCGCACTTGACCGGCCCCGACGGCATGGTGAACACGGCCGTGCCGCGCCGCATCCGCCGGATCAGGTCCCAGGTGTACGGGGCGAGATCGGCCCGGTAGTTGCTGCTCACCCCGTCGTGGCCGACGGCCGACGCCAGCCCCGGCACGCCGTCCCAGTCCAGGCTCAGACCGGGCGCCAGCACCAACCGCCCGTAGGAGAACACCCGGCCGGTGGCGGTGGTCACCGTACGGGCCGCGGGGTCGACGGCGGTGGCCCGCTCCCGCAGCCAGCGCACGCCGGGCGGGATGACCTCGGCCTCGGGGCGCAGCGCGGCCCGCAGCGGCGCCTGACCGCCGCCGACCAGGGTCCACAGCGGCTGGTACCAGTGCGTCTCCGCGGGCTCCAGCAGTGCCACGTCCCGGACGCCGGCGCGGCGCAACCGGGCGGCGACGGTGATGCCCGCGGTGCCTCCGCCGACGATCAGGACCTGGTGGTGTACGGGGGCGGTGGCGGGCGCGGGGTCCGCGTCGGCTGCGGGCCGGGTCATGCGTGTCTCCTGTCGGTCGGGGGTTTACGGGGGTGGTCAATGTGTAGACGGGGATCGGCCCGGCGCACTACGGGCCATTGGCCGTTGGCGGGTGGGCTGTTGGTCCCTCGCCCGTTGACCCGTCGGCTGTCGGTCTGTCTGCTGTTGAGTTGTGGGCTCCCGGTGGGTGCGGGGCCCGGGCATACGGGCGCCGGGGCGCTAGAGATCGGGCAGTGTGGCGGCCGCCATCGCCAGGGCCAGGACGGTGACCAGGACGGCGAAGGAGGCGGTGAGGGTCTGCGGGCGCAGGCGGCCCGCGAGGCGGTTGCCGAGTTGGCTGCCGACCGCGGCGCAGGCCGCCAGGGTGGCGAGCAGGGGCCAGTCCAGCGAGCCGGTGCCGGCCCGAGTGGCCAGCGCGGCCGCGGAGTTGATCAGTATCACCAGGAGCGAGGTGCCGACCGCGACCGGCATCTCCAGGCCGAGGACGAGGGTGAGGGCCGGTACGACGACGAAGCCCCCGCCCACCCCGAAGAACCCGGTGAGCAGCCCCACGGACGAGGCGGTCACGACGGTCCGCAGCGGCCGTGCGCGGCGCGTCGGGTCAGGGCCGGTCCGCGCCCGGCGCGGCCATGAGGGCGCGCGGGAGGGGGAGTTGGGCGACCCCGCGCGGACCTCGGGGATGGAGGCGCCCTCGGGCGCCGCATGCTCCCCCTGGGACACCAAAGGCACCGGCTCCACGGAGCCCACCGCCGCCGTCCTCGCCTCCGTCCCTCCCCGAGACCGGCGCAAGCCCGCGCCGCCCCGCCACAGCATCCCCGCTGCCACCACCAGCATCAGCCCCGAGAACGCCGCCATCAGGACGTCGGCGTTCAGGGTGGCGCTCCAACGGGAGCCGAGGTAGCTGCCGGCCGTCCCCAGGGCGCCGAACGTCGTTCCGGCGACCCAACGGACCCGGCCCGCGCGGGCGTGACAGAGGAGGCCGCCGACGGCGCCGACCGCGACCACCACCAGGGCGCCCGCGGTCGCCCCGTGTGGGGACTGCCCCATCAGGTAGACCAGTGCCGGCACCGCGAGTATCGAACCGCCGCCGCCGAGCGCGCCCAGCAGGAGGCCGATCACCAGCCCGCAGGGCAGCGCCGTCGCGGCTAAGAGGACGGTCACGGCGGCCCGTTAGGCGGTCGGCGCCGCGGCCCGCGGCGCGAGGGCGACGGCCCGGCTGGCGTCGGACCACTCGGCGACGAACGCGAAGCGGTCGCCCCGGACCACCGTCTCGCGCCACTCCACCGACCGCTGCCCGGCCCGCCCGATCCGTTCGATGGCGAACGCCGCCTCGCGGTCGGCCAGTCCGAGCAGCCACGCCTGCCGGATGTCCGGCAGGAACGGAGCGATCCGCTCCCGCCCGCCGGAGACCTTCACCGCGCAGCGCCGCGCCAGTTCGGCGTAGAGGGAGGTGTGCCCGAAGTCCGCGTCCAGCAGCGGTCCGGCGAGGTCGGCCGGGAGGTAGGCGGTGTCGTGGGCGAGCGGTTCGCCGTCCGCGAGCCGCAGCCGCTCCAGGACGACCAGCGGCGCGTCCGGGACCAGTCCCAGGTGGCCGGCGACCGTCGCGTCCGCGGTCCGCTCCAGCCGCAGCACCTCGCTGCGCTGCTCCACGCCCTGTGCCTCCAGGTCGCGGAAGAGGCTGTAGAGGGAGCCGAGCGGCTGCTGTATGCGGCGGGTGTCGAGGCGGCTGGCGCGGCCGCGTTCGGCGATCACCAGGCCGTCGGCGCGCAGCTTGCGCAGCGCCTCCCGCACGGTGTGTCGGCTCACCTCGTACTCGCCCGTCAGCCGGTGCTCGGCCGGGAACTCCTCGGTGAACGCGCCGGCTTCCATCCGGCGGCGCAGATCGTCCAGGAGCTGCGCCCACAGGGGCAGCGGGGAACCACGGTCCAACGGGCGCGGCCCGTGCCCCGGTTGGGGCTCGTGGCCGCGGTGACCGGGATCACGGGGACCGGGGTCACCCTGGCCGCCGTCCGCACCGTCTGGCGTCCGGCGGCCGCGCGCGCCCGGCGGCCCCGGCTGAGGCGGCGTCATGTCAGTCCTCGCATCCTTCGCGTCCCTCTGGTCCTGCGGCCGGTATCCGGTCCTCGTCCGGCCTGGAGAGGGGGCCGGCTTGTTCCCCCGCCAGCCGGCTCCTTAATGTACGTACATCCGTGCATCCGCACAACAGAGCGGTCTGCACGGGGCATTCAGCCGCCCATGCTCCGGCCCGAGCGGACCGACCCCGCCCGGGCGCCGCGCACCCCTGGAGGCCCGACCGTGCACTTCGCGCAGTACTACCTCGACTGCCTCTCCCAGGCGTCGTACCTGATCGGCGATCAGAACTCCGGACGCGCCGTCCTCGTCGACCCGCGCCGCGACGTCGACGAGTACCTGGCCGATGCCGAGGCGGCCGGCCTGCGCATCGAACTCGTCATCGAGACGCACATCCACGCCGACTTCCTCTCCGGGCACCTGGAGGTGGCCCGGGCCACCGGCGCCGAGATCGCCTTCGGCGCGGCCGCCGAAACCGGCTTCCCCATCCGCCGGTTACACGATGGCGAACGCCTCTTCCTGGGCGCCGAACAGGCAGCCGACGACGCCCCGTTGGGCACGCCGTCCACCGCGCACTCCCAGGGGGCACACACCCTGCCCGCCGCCTCCGGAGTGACCCTCACCGTCCTCGCCACCCCCGGCCACACCCTGGAATCCATCTGCCTGGCCATCCGGGAAAACCCCGAAGACGACGTCCCGTTCGGCGTCCTGACCGGCGACACCCTCTTCGTCGGCGACGTCGGCCGCCCCGACCTGCTCTCCGCGGCCGGCCACTCCCCCCAGGGCATGGCCGCCCGTCTCTACCGCTCCCTGCACACCAAACTGCTCACCCTCCCGGACGCGACCCGGATCTTTCCCGCACACGGCGCAGGTTCGGCCTGCGGCCGCAGCATCTCCACCGAGACCAGCTCCACCATCGGTGACCAGCGCCGTCTCAACTACGCGCTGCAGCCCATGACCGAGGACGCCTTCGTCCGGCTCGTCACCGCCGAACAGCCCGTCGCCCCCGGCTACTTCGCCCACGACGCGGCCCTCAACCGGGACGGCCACCCCCTACGGGACACGGCGCCACCCGCCCCGCTCACCCTGGACGAGGCCCTGGCCGCCCGCGACGAGCGGGGCGCCGCCCTGCTCGACTGCCGCCCGGTCGACGCCTACGCCCGCGCCCACCTCGCCGGCTCCCTGCACACCAGCCTGGACACCCGGTTCGCGGAGTACGCCGGCAGTGTGGTGGCCCCCGGCACCCCGATCGTCCTGCTCACCGACCCGGGCACCGAACGCGAGGCCCGTCTCCGCCTCGCCCGGATCGGCTACGACCAGGTCCTCGGCCACCTGCCCGACCCGGCCGCGGCACTGGCCGCCGCCCCGGAACTCGCCCGCCGCAGCCACCGGCTGAGCCTGCCCGACCTGCTCCCGCGGCTGCCCCTGGACCCCCACGACCCCGTCGACGGAGGCCAGTTGATCGACGTCCGCAATCCGGCCGAGTTCGCCGCGGGCGCCCTCCCCGGCGCCCGCAACATCCCGCTGGCCGCGCTCGCCGACCGGATCGACGAACTCGACCCGGCCCGCCCGGTCATCCTCTACTGCCGCAGCGGCAACCGCTCGATGATCGCCGCGGCCCTCCTGGAGGCACACGGCTTCGACCAGGTCAGCGACGTCTCCGGCGGCTACGCGGAACTGGCGACGGCCCGCTGACACCGGGGGAGGGCTGGCGGCCCCACACGCTCAATCCGTCACACCAGCCTCACCAGCCAGCCCTCCCCGCGTCACCCTCCGACCCCACGCCCACGCTCGCGCTCGCGCCGAAACCACCCCCACCCCGCCACCATCACCGTCAACCCCGCCCCCACCACGCACCCCACCGCCGGCACCACCAGCGACGGTAGCCCGCCACCGCTCGCCCCGGCAGTGGCCGACGAGGCAAGACCAGCCCCCGCCTCCGCCCCCGTAAGGGCAAACCCCAACCCCAAACCCGCCGTCATCGTCAGCACGGACTTGGTCAACCCCGAGGCTGCCCCGGCACGTTCGCGCCGGACCACCGCCTGGGTCCCGGTGAGCGCCAGTCCGCCCGCCACGCCCAGCGCCGCCGCGGCCCCCGTCGACGCCACCAGCAGGCCCGGCGCCCCCGCAACGACCCCGGTGGCCCACAACCCGCCCCCGGCAACGGCCAGGCACACCGCCATCACCGCCACGGCCGCCCCGGACCGCACCCGCCCGGCCACCGGCCCCCCGACGGCCAGCGCCGCCGCCGGCGCCAGAAACGCCACCCCCGCCGCCAACACCGGCCACCCGCGCCCCTGTTGCCACGTCCACGGCAGTACGTACAGCAGCGCCACCGTGGCCGCGTTGGCGACCGCCCCGGCGGCGGTCAGCGTCACGTAGGGGAGGTTGCGGAACAGCGCGAGATCCACCAGCGGCGCCGGAGCCCGCCGCTCGGCCCGCACGAACAGCCCGCCCAACAGCACCGCACCCACCAACCACCCAACCCCCGCGGCGTGTTCCAGCCAACGCGCCAGGCACACCAGGGCGCCCGTCCCCGTCACCGCCCCGGTCACGTCGAGCGGCTGCCCCGCGGCGGCCGCGTCCCGCGACTCGTCCGCCCGGCGCGCACACCACACCGTGACCCCGGCCAGCGGCACCGTCAGCCAGAACACGGCCCGCCAGGAAGCCGATTGGGCCAGCGCGCCACCGAGGAACGGGCCGCACACCGTGGCCAGTCCGGCCAACCCCAGGGCCCGCCCGGTCGCCCGCCGCGCCCGCCCCGGCGGACAGGCGTTGGTGAGCAACGCCAGCCCGGCGGGCATGATCAACGCGCCGCCCGCGCCCTGCACCACCCGCGCCGCCACCAGGAACGACAGCGACGGCGCCAGCCCGCACAGCGCGGAGCCCACCCCGAACAGCGCCGCCCCGAGGGCCAGCATCCGCCGCCGCCCGTACAGGTCGGCCAACCGCCCGGCCAGCGGCATCAGTGCCCCGGCGGCGAGCAGATACCCGCTGACCACCCACGGCGCCGCGGCCGCGTCCCCCGGCAACTCGGCCCGCACCACCGGCAACGCCGGATTCAGTGCGAACGAGTCCAACTGCACACAGAAGGCCCCCGCCCCCAACGCGCGCTGCGCCCAACTCCCGCGCTCAGAAAGCCTGTTATCCGCCGTCACGGACATAAGCCCGGCCACCACCTCTCACGCGCCCGCAAGGGCAAGCACCCCAAAGCCGGCAAGTCAGCAAGCCAGCAAGCGGGCGAACAGAAAAATTCGGAAATGAAGGAACGAAAAGGAAGAGAAAGAAAGCTGGAGAGGGAGGGATGAAGCGCACCGGACCGGGGCAGGAAGAGGCGAGAACCCGTCGCGTCAGCCGTCGCGGGGTGAGAGGAAGGGGCCGGCGCCGGCCCCGTAGAGCCGCCGTACGATCATGGCCATCGCGGCCCCGTACAGCGGTCGTTCAGCATTCGTTGATCGCTGAACTCCATGCTGATGCGCATGTTGCGCCGTGTGATCTCAGAGCATGCAGAAGACGCCCGAGAAGTGCAAGAGCCGGATGCGTCGCAGGTCGCCCTCACCTGGAGCGGGGAGCCGGGCCGTCTGGAGGAGTTGACGCACGGCATGCTCCTGGAACAGGCCGAACGGGCGGCCGCCGCGCTCACCCGCTGCGGGGTGCGGGCCGGCGACCGCGTCGCGGTCCACCTGCCCCTGGTGCCCGAGTCGGTGATCGTCACCCTGGCCTGCGGCCGGCTGGACGCGATACGCACCACGCTCCCGGTCTCGCTGACCGTCCCCGAACTCGCCGCGCGCCTGCGGGAGTCGGAGTTCCAAGTGCTGATCACGGCGGACGCGGCATTCTGGGACGGCTCCGTGCGCCCGGTGAAGCCGGTACTGGACCACGCGCTGGCGCGGGGCGCCGCCGCCGGCGGCAAACTGCCGCACACCGTCCTGGTGGTGAACCGCTGCTCCCGCCCGATCTCCTGGAAGCCCGGCCGCGACACGTGGTGGCACGAGGCCCTCGCCACCGACTGACCCACCCGACCACGCCGCCCGCGGCCCCTACCTCCCGCGGCCCCTACCTCCCGCGAACGCGACGCCCTCCGGACGCGACACCCTCCGGACGCGACGCCTTCGAACCCGACGTCCTCCGGACCCGACGCCTCCGGATCCGACGCCTCCGGATCCGACGCCCTTGGACGTGTCTCTCCAGACGGGACGGCGACCCGCACTGGATGGCGACGGCGACCCGTATCGGACGGCGACCGCGACCGGCATCGGACGGCGACGGCGACCAGCATCGGACGGCGACGACGGCGATCACGGCCACGCCGCGACTCACCCCCCACTCGCTCCCTTCCCCTCCCCCCTCCCCCCTCCCCCCTCCCCCCCCCCCCCCCCGCCCCCTCCAGGGGCTCACTGCCACCGGACGGAGGGGGGAAGAGGGCCCCGGCACGGAGGGGAAGCGGGCCACCGCACCCTTGAGAACAGGGACACCGCACTTCCGCACAGTGCCACCGCACCTTCGGGGGCAAGGACCACCGCACCCCTCGGTACAGGACCACCGCACCACCCCGCCCGCACACCCCGATGCCCCGCACAACGGGCTCGTGACCCCGGGCGCTCCTAGCGTGGGCCTTCCCGACCCCGTACGGAGGCCAGGTCGCCATGCCGAAGCGCAGAGCCCGCGATCACCACCCCCGCCCCCGCCCCCTCCCCGGTTCCGATCGTGGGTGGCCGCTCGGGCAGGGGCGTGCCGAGCACGGACCGCCCACGCGACCGCAGGACGCCCAACGCCCGCACCCGATACCCACCCACCAGAACGGGAGCTGGAGCAGCTAGCGCGCCGGGCGGCCGCCGGGCCCGCCCGTACCCTGAAGGGGTGAGCACCAAGCCCGAGCCCCAGCCCGAGCCCGGTCCCGAGACCGACTCGACCGCCGGGGCCACCCGAGAACCCCGAGACGCATCCGCGGCGCCCGAGCCCCACACGCCGGCGCCCGCCGCGCCCTCGGCCCCCGCCTCTCCCGTGCCGAACACCACGGCGGCGACGACAGAGACAACCCCGGAGGCCACCTCCCCCGAGGACGCCCGTTCCGGAGGGGCAGAGCCCCAGGGCACAACGTCGAAGGACGCACCCCGCGGGAAGGCCGCCTCCGCGCCCACCCCCGACCGTCGCCGTCCCGACCCCCGGAGCGCCGCCGCGCTGATCTTCGACGACCCGTTGAGCCAGCGGTCCTCGGACGACACGGACCGCGGCTGGGGCGAGCGCCCCACCGCCACGGGCGGCGCCGCCGATCTCGCCCGCTTCCTCGACGAAAAGCCGCCCCACCACCTCTGAGCGAGGCGATGGGGCGGCGTGAACCGGCCGGAGCGCCCGCTACTGCTGGGACTTCTGCGTGATGATGGCCGCCGCGGCCGCGGAGGCCGCAGTCGGGTCGGCGGAGCCGCCGTTGCGCTGGGCGATCAGCGCGTCGCGGATCTCGGTGAGCAACTCGATCTCGGTCGGGGCCGCCGGCTTCTCCTCGGTCGCCTTCTTGGCGTCCTGGCGGGCCTTCCACTTGTTCATGGGCAGGATCATGAGGAAGTAGACGACCGCCGCGGTGATCAGGAACGTCAGCGCCGCGCTGAGCACCGAACCCCACAGGACGTAGATGCCGTCCGCGTAGTGGCCGGTCTTCTTGTCCACCGTGCACGCGGCGCTGATGCAGGTCTGGTAGTTGTCGAGGTTCTGCGAGCCGAAGGCACCGACGATCGGGTTGATGACGCCCTTGACCACCGCGTTGACGATGTTGGTGAACGCCGCACCGACGACGACCGCCACCGCCAGTTCGATGACGTTGCCGCGCATCAGGAATTCCTTGAATCCCTGGATGACGCTCTTCTTCTCGCTCACCTAACAGCCTCTTTCCACGCTCGCTCTGGACGGTGCACCGACAATCAGCACCGCAACTTACGACAGGGCGGGGCGGAGCTGTCCAATCACCCAGCCCGAACCGGCGATTGACCAGTGCACCAGTGCGGATAACCGCCCGGGCAGGGCGGATCCGGCGGGCCGGGGCGAATCGGGGGTGGTTCGTATGGGGCGGAGGGGCGGCCGTGCGGGGTCCGGCGCCCGCCGGGGAGCGGCGGGCCGGGCCGCTCGGCAGGGCCCTCGCGGCGGTGATTGGTGTGGCGGTGCCGATAGCGGCATCGGTATCGGTGGTGCGGGCGCGCCCTCCGGGGCGCGCGGCAGGTGCCCCGCCACTCGGAGAAGTCTCGCGTGCCCGAGCGGCGGACGCCACTCGATCTTGTCGTGGGCGCGCCATGGTCACCGCCCCCCGTCGGCCGCCGCCGAGGGGCAGGCGGCGGGTGCGGGCGGGGAGCCCCCGGGGCCGTGCGACAGGCCAGTGGCCAGTGCTGCGGCGGCCGTTGCGAGGCCGGCGGCGAGCAATCGGCGGCGGGCCGGCCCGCGCCATCGGGAGCGGAGGCCGCCCGCGAGAACGGGGGCAAAGTGGGGCACTTCACACCGCGGGGGCGTGGGCAGGGCCGGGGACGGGGTGGGCATGGTGATCACCGCCTGGGGTGCGGGCGTGCAACGGACACGGTCGGAGGCGGGCCCCGCGTTCGGACCCGCGATCACCACCGTGCCGTACTTCGCCCATCCCCGCGGCGGCCTGTGGACGACCCCGACCCCACCCCGGGCCTGTGGACAACTCCGTCACCCGACAGGGGAGTTGAGCGGGGGCGCGCCCCCGCCGCCCCGTTACGGCAGCTCGATCCCCAGGTCCCAACCTTGGTGCGCGTCCGTGCACAAGCAGTTGCGGTCCGCGGTGGTGGGGAGCGCGGCGACGGTGTCGAAGAGGACCTCGCGGAGCCGGCCGATGTTCTCGCCGAAGACCCGGAGGACCTCCTCGTGGGAGACGCCGTCGCCGGTCTCGGCGCCCGCGTCCAGGTCGGTGACCAGGGTCAACGAGGTGTAGCACAGGCTCAGTTCGCGGGCCAGGACGGCCTCGGGGTGGCCGGTCATGCCCACCACCGACCAGCCCTGGGCGGCGTGCCAGCGCGACTCGGCGCGGGTGGAGAAGCGCGGCCCCTCGATCACCACGAGGGTGCCGCCGTCGACCGGCTCCCAGTCGCGGCCGCGCGCGGCATCGAGGGACGCCTGCCGGCCGGTGGGGCAGTACGGGTCGGCGAAGGTGAGGTGGACGACGTTGGGGATGCTGCCGTCGGGAAGCGGTTCGCCGTCGAAGTAGCTCTGGGCGCGGGACTTGGTGCGGTCCACGAGCTGGTCGGGGACGAGCAGGGTGCCGGGCCCGTATTCGGGGCGCAGGCCACCGACGGCGCACGGGCCGAGGACCTGCCGCACGCCGAGGGAGCGCAACGCCCAGAGGTTGGCGCGGTAGTTGATGCGGTGTGGCGGGAGGTGGTGGCCGCGGCCGTGCCGCGGCAGGAAGGCGACCGAGCGCCCGGCGATCTCGCCGAGGAACAAGGAGTCGCTGGGTCGCCCGTAGGGGGTGTCCACCGTGATCTCGGTCACGTCATCCAGGAAGGAGTAGAACCCCGACCCGCCGATAACGCCAATCTCCGCATCAGCCATGCGATCACACTATCGGGCGCCCGTGCCGGCCCGCGGGCGGTTCGGACCGTCCGGCTCCCGGGAATGCGGCGGGCCCCGCCGCTCCTGGTGGGGAGCGGCGGGGCCCGGAAGTCCGCTCGCGGGCGTCGGTGCCTTGGTCAGGCGGCCGAGCCGGTGCTGGCCTTGGTCGTCGACTTGCTGTCCGAGGACGACGAGGTGGAGCCGGACGACGAGGACGACGACGAGGAGGCATCGGACGACGAGGAGCCGTTCGACGATGCGCTGCTCGACGAGGAGCTGCTGGCCGGGCTGCTGCTGGATGACGAGCCGCGGCTGTCGTTGCGGTAGAAGCCGGAGCCCTTGAAGACGATGCCGACCGCCGAGAACACCTTCTTGAGGCGTCCGCTGCAGCTTGGGCACTCGGTGAGCGCGTCGTCGGTGAACTTCTGCACGGCCTCAAGGCCCTCGCCGCACGCGGTGCACTGGTACTGGTAGGTCGGCACTTGACTTCCTCCTGGCACTCTCACTCATTGAGTGCTAACGACGCTCCATCTTGCAGTATTCCGGCGCCCCAGTCCACCGCGAACGGCGCACGGTGACCGACTCCACGCCCGCCCGCGCCCCCGGGTTCGGGCCCGTTCAGGCGCGGCTCAGCTCCCGTTCCGGCTCGCCGACGGCGTCCTCGGCGGCGCCGGTCGACCCGGCGACGACCGCCGAGGAGCGGGGCACCAGGTGGGCGCGCAGGCTCAGCAGCACCACCAGGGCCAACGCCGTGCCGACCAGCGGCACCAGGAAGCCGGAGCTGGGGCCGAAGCGGTCCGCCAACTGACCGGCGGAGGTGGCCGCGGCCGCCTGGCCCAGCGCCACCGCGCCGGTCAGCCAGGTGAACGCCTCGGTCCGGGCGGTGGCCGGGACCAGGGACTCGACCAGGGTGTAGCCGGTGATCAGCGCGGGGGCGATGCAGAGGCCGACGACCAGGCCGACGGCGCCCAGCAGCGGCACCGCGGTCACCGCCCACAACGGGGTGGTGGCCAGCGCCAGCAGCCCGTAGGCGACCAGCAGGCGGCGGCGCGGGCCGACCTTCCAGGCGATCGTGCCGCAGGCGATGCCGGCGAGCATGTTGCCGCCGGCGAAGATCCCGTAGAGGACGCCGTTGATGCCGGGCTGCCCGATGTGCTCGGTGAGCGCGGTGAGCGAGACCTGCATCCCGCCGAAGACCGAGCCGATGCCCAGGAACGCCACGATCAGGAGGCGCACACCAGGGATGGACAGCGCCGAGACCCGCGCCTGGTCCAAGGCGCTCTCCCGGTGGACCGGCGGCTGGGTGCGCCGCTGCGAGGCGAACAGCAGGCCGCCGGCGAGCGTCAGCACGGCCTCGGCGACCAGGCCGGCGGCCGGGTGGATGCCGGTGCACAGCGCGGTCGCCAGCACCGGGCCGACGACGAAGGTGAACTCGTCGGTCACCGACTCGAAGGCGGCGGCCGTCGGCATCAGCGGGGTGCCGCCCAGCTTCGCCGCCCAACGGGCCCGCACCATCGGGCCGACCTGCGGCGTCGAGGCGCCCGTGGGGACGGCGACGGCCAGCAGCGCCCACAGGGGTGCGTGTGCCAGGGCGAGCACGATCAGCGCCGAGACGCCCGCGACGTGCACGAGGACGCCGGGGATGAGCACCGCCCGCTGGCCGAACCGGTCGGCCAACTTGCCGCCCTGCGGGGCGAACAGGGCCATCGAGACGCCGGTGGCGGCGGAGACCGCGCCGGCGGTGCCGTAGGAGCCGGTGGTGGACTGGACGAGCAGGACGATGCCGATGGTCAGCATCGCGAACGGCTGCCGGGCCAGGAAGCCGGGCACCAAGAAGGTCCACGCTCCGGGCGTGCGCAACAGTTGTCCGTAACCGGGACGGGAATCCTTGACCGCGGATGCCACGGCCGGGCCTTTCTGCCGCCTGGTAGCGCTGCCCCGCGAGGTCGTCACAGGTGCGCGCCGAGAGCTGTCCTCTCGCGCAGGACCGAGTGATACCGCATGGTCCGCACCGAAAGAGGTGGCTGCGTGTGGCAGGGGACCGCGGCCGCCGAGCGGTCGCGCCAGCTCTGCGTCAGGCAGAGTTGGTTCGTGATCCGTACAAAATACCGTTTCGATAGTACAGGTCATATGGGGGAGAAGCCCTGGGATTAACCAGGACTTCACGGGGATTTCCTTGGCATCCGTGGAGAGATAGCGCACATGCGGCGCCCGGCCGGACAAGCCGGGCGCCGTGCCGTGCGGGGCCCGGCCACCCAGGGGCGGCCGGGCCCGCCGCCTCAGCCGACCTCGCGCCTCCGGGTGCGGCCGGCCCCGCCCTCCTGGGGCTCGCGCTCCGTGGCGGTGCCCAGCCAGCCGGCCAGCTTGCCGCCCTGCGACACCGCCTGGAGCCGGCGCTCGGCCGCGTCCCGCACCGGGTCGGTGGCGACCACCAGCAGCTCGTCGCCGTGCCGCAGCACCGTCGTCGGGGAGGGCACGAAGCTGGCGCCGTCCCGGACGACGAGGGTGACGGCGGCGCCCGCCGGCATCCGCAGCTCGCCGACCTCGACGCCGTGCATCCGGGACGTGGGGCCTATGGACGTGGACAGCAGGTGGCCGCGCAACCGCTCCAACGGGGCCGACTCGATGCCCAGGTCGGCGGCCTCCTCGTCCTCGCCCAGCCGCAGCCGTCGGGCCAACCAGGGCAGCGTCGGGCCCTGGATGAGGGTGTAGACCACGACCAGCACGAAGACGATGTTGAAGACCGTCTCGCTGCCGGGGACGTCGCTCACCATCGGGATGGTGGCCAGCACGATGGGCACCGCGCCGCGCAGTCCGGCCCAGGACAGCAGGGTCTTCTCCTGCCACGGCACCCGGAAGGGCAGCAGGGAGGCGAAGACGGACAGCGGGCGGGCGACGAGCGTGAGGATCATGCCGATGAGCAGCGCCGGCACGATGTCGTCGAGCAGGTTGTGCGGGGTGACCAGCAGGCCGAGCAGGACGAACATGCCGATCTGGCCTATCCAGCCGACGCCCTCGGCGAAGCCGCGGGTCGCCGGGGCGTGCGGCAGCTTGGCGTTGCCGAGGATGACCGCGGCCAGGTAGACGGCGAGGAAGCCGGAGCCGTGCGCCAGCGCGCCGGCCGCGTACGCGGAGACCGCGATGGCCATCACCGCGATCGGGTAGAGGCCGGAGGCCGGCAGCGCGACGTGCCGCATGCCGTACGCGCCGAGCCAGCCGATGGCCAGGCCGACGGCCGCGCCGATCGCCAGCTCCAGCGCGATCTCGCCGAGCAGGACGTACCAGTGCTCGACCGGTCCCGCGGTGGAGAAGGCCACGACGAGGATGACCACCGGGGCGTCGTTGAAGCCGGATTCGGCCTCCAGGATGCCCGTCAGGCGAGCCGGCAGCGGGACGCTGCGCAGCACGGAGAAGACGGCCGCGGCGTCCGTGGACGACACCACCGCACCGATCAGCAGCGCCTGCTTCCAGCCGAGTCCGGCGAGGTAGTGGGCGCCGGCCGCGGTGACCCCCACGCTCACCGCGACGCCGAACGTCGAGAGCACGGCCGCCCGTGGCAAGGCCGGTTTGATCTCTTTCCACTTGGTGCCCAGGCCGCCCTCGGCGAGGATCACCACCAGGGCGGCATAGCCGAGGAGTTGGGTCAGTTCGGCGTTGTCGAAGATGACGCCGCCGATGCCGTCCTGCCCTATCGCGATGCCTATCCCCAAGTAGATGAGCAGGCTGGGGAGCCCGCTGCGCGAGGAGAGTCGTACTGCGGCGACCGCAACGAGCAGTACGAGTGAGCTGATCAGCAGGAGTTCGTTGAGGTGTTCGACAGTCAGGAGCTGATCCTTCCTCGCGCCGTGGCCGGGATGGGCCGCTTGTCGTTACCGTATCTAGTTACTGACTCTAACAATTTACCATTGCTTGAAAGTTTAATGTGCCCGGCGGTGACTCCGCGTAGGGGTCGACAAACCGGTGCGCCTATGGTTGCTCCAGCACTCCCACCCTGCCCCTCGAAGGACAGAGATGCCCGCCAACAAGTCCGGACCAGCCCCCAAAAAGAAGAAGGGGCGGCGCGGCCGCCTCGTCGCGCTCACGGTCGTGCTGCTGCTCGTGGCGGGCATCGGCTTCGGCGCGTACTGGGGTGTGAGCACGGTCCGCGCCTCGTTCCCGGAGACCACCGGATCGCTCAAACTCCCGGGCCTGACCGACCCGGTGGACGTCGTCCGTGACGCCAACGGCATCCCGCAGATCTACGCCGACACCGACGAGGACCTCTTCCGCGCCCAGGGCTACGTCCAAGCCCAGGACCGCTTCTGGGAGATGGACGTCCGCCGCCACATGACGGCCGGCCGGCTCTCCGAGATGTTCGGCAAGAGCCAGGTGAAGACCGACGCGTTCCTGCGCACCCTCGGGTGGCACGAGGTGGCGCAGAAGGAATACGACACCAAGCTCTCGGCCAGCACCAAGAAGTACCTCCAGGCGTACTCCGCCGGTGTCAACGCCTACCTCAAGGACCATCAGGGCTCGGCGCTCTCCCTGGAGTACGCCGCCCTCGGTTTCACGGGCGACTACAAGCCCGAAGCCTGGACCCCGGTCGACTCGGTGGCCTGGCTCAAGGCGATGGCCTGGGACCTGCGCGGCAACATGCAGGACGAGATCGACCGGGCCCTGATGACCAGCCGCTTCACCCAGAAGCAGATCGACGAGCTCTACCCGGGCTACCCGTACCAGCGGAACCGGCCGATCGTCGACGGCGGCAGCGTCGACCCGGCCACCAAGGAGTTCGACCCCAAGGGCACGCCCAGCGGCGGTACGTCCACGGGCACCGGCACCGGCACGGGCACCGGGACCGGCACGGGGGCGGGCACCGGCACGCCCACCGGGAGCGGCACCGGCGCCCCCCGCGGCACGGTGCGCGGCGCCACCGCCGGCGTCCAGGCGCAGCTCTCCTCGCTGTCCAGCACCCTGGAGCAGGTCCCGGCGCTGCTCGGCCCCAACGGCAACGGCATCGGCTCCAACTCCTGGGTGGTCTCCGGTGAACACACCACCACCGGCAAGCCGCTGCTCGCCAACGACCCGCACCTGGCCCCGCAGATGCCCTCGCTCTGGTACCAGATGGGCCTGCACTGCCGCACCACCAGCCCCAAGTGCAACTACGACGTCGCCGGCTTCACCTTCTCCGGGATGCCCGGCGTCGTCATCGGTCACAACCAGGACATCTCCTGGGGCATGACCAACCTGGGCGCCGACGTCACCGACCTGTACCTGGAGAAGATCAACGCCGACGGCTACCTCTACGACGGCAAGCAGCAGCCCTTCGTCACCCGCCAGGAGACCATCAAGGTCGCCGGCGGCGACAGCCAGAAGATCACCGTCCGGTCCACCAACAACGGCCCGATCGTCTCCGACCGCGACGACGAGCTGACCAACGTCGGCAAGGACGCCCCGGTGGCCGACGGCGCCCCCGACCGCGGCGACGGCTACGCCGTCTCGCTCCGCTGGACCGCGCTGGACCCCGGCAAGTCCATGGACGCCGTCTTCGAGCTCAACCGCGCCAAGGACTGGGCCGGTTTCCGCAAGGCCGCCGCCGACTTCGAGGTCCCCTCGCAGAACCTCATCTACGCCGACACCAAGGGCAACATCGGCTACCAGGCCCCCGGACAGATCCCGATCCGCGGCAAGGGCGACGGCTCCTACCCGTCGCCCGGCTGGGACCCCGCCTACCAGTGGAAGGGCTCCATCCCGCAGAGCGCGCTGCCGTACGAGTACAACCCCAAGCGCGGCTTCATCGTGACCGCCAACCAGGCCGTCACGAACGAGAAGTACCCGTACCTGATCACCAGGGACTGGGGCTACGGCGCCCGTAGCCAGCGGATCAACGACCTGATCGAGTCCAAGATCAAGGACGGCGGCAAGGTCTCCACCGACGACATGCAGACCTTCCAGAAGGACAACAGCAGTGAGATCGCCCGGCTGTTGACGCCCTATCTGACGAAGATCGACATCAAGGACAAGTACGTCCGCGACGCCCAGCAGCTCCTCAACGGCTGGGACTTCACCCAGGAGCCCGACTCCGCCGCGGCCGCCTACTTCAACGCCGTCTGGCGCAACACCCTCAAGCTGGCCTTCGGCAACAAGATGCCCAAGGAGCTGCGCGTCCAGGGCCAGTGCCTCTACGTCCGACCGGCCAGCGACACCGGCCCGGCCGACGACCAGAACAAGCTGGTCCGCGAGTGCGGCGAGCGGGCCGGCGACACCGCCCAGCCCGACGGCGGCGACCGCTGGTACGAGGTCGTCCGGAAGATCCTCGACGACCCCAACAACGCCTGGTGGAAGACCGAGGACCGGCCCGGCCACCCCGGCCTGAAGAACCGCGACCAGCTCCTGGCCCAGGCCATGAAGGACGCCCGCTACGAGCTGACCTCCAAGTTGGGCAAGAACATCGACCACTGGACCTGGGGCCGCCTGCACCAGATGGACCTCACCAACCAGACCCTCGGCAAGGACGGGCCGGGCTTCCTCAAGGACCTGCTCAACCGCGGGCCCTGGAACCTCGGCGGCGGCGAGGCCGCGGTCGACGCCACCGGCTGGAACGCCTCCGGCGGCTACAAGGTCACCTGGGTCCCGTCCATGCGGATGGTGGTCAACCTCGCCGACCTCGACAAGTCCCGCTGGATAAACCTCACCGGCGCCTCCGGGCACGCCTACCACGCCCACTACTACGACCAGACCGACAAGTGGGCCAAGGGTGAACTGCTGCCCTGGGCGTTCAGCGAGGACGCCGTGAAGAAGGCCGGCAAGGACACCCTGACCCTGTCGCCGTAAGGGCGGCAGGGACGCCAGAAGCGCCAACGCCGTCGGGCGGACCGGAGCAACTCCGGTCCGCCCGACGGCGTTTCACGTGAAACCGTCGCAGGCGCTGGCGTCGCGGCGGCCGCGCCGTGCCGCCGGTCAGTGGCGGAAGCGGTGCACCCCCGACGGCGTCACCGCGGCGTGCACCCGCCGGTCGTGGCGCTCGGCCGGGACGCGCTCCACCACCTCGTCGTCGTAGAGCAGCACCACCAGCGACGCCCGCCTCCCCGACCGTTCCAGGCGGGCCAGCACCCGGTCGTAGGAGCCGCCGCCGCGGCCCAGCCGCAGCCCGGTCCGGTCCACCGCCAGCCCCGGCAGCAGCACCACGTCCGCCTCCGCGACGGCCTGCGGGGTCAACCGCGGCCCGGCCGGCTCCCGCAACCCCCAGCCCGCCGGCACCAGATGCTCGGCGCCCTCGTATACGGCCCAGTCCAGATCGTTGTCGGGCAGCAGCACCGGCAGCAGCACCCGCACCCCCGCCGCCCGCAGCGCGTCCAACAGGGCCAGGGTGTCCGGTTCGCCGCCGATCGACACATACGCCGCGACGGTCAACGGGGCGCCGGCGGGGGCCGCCCGCAGCTCGTCCAACTCCCGCACCCGCGTCGCCAACGCCGTGCCCCGGGCCGCCACGACATCGGCCGGCAACGCCCTCCTCACCTCCAGGAGATGCCGCCGCAACCTGCGCTTTTCCTCGTGCTCAACGCTCATCGTGGGCCTCGCTCGGGCTCTCATGATCTCTTAACCGGTCCCTCATCATCGGGCCGGTCGGGGCAGTTAGGGTGTCGCGCATGACCCCATCGCATGCACGGATCAGCAAGGCTGTCATCCCCGCAGCAGGGCTCGGCACCCGGTTCCTGCCGGCGACCAAGGCCACCCCCAAGGAGATGCTGCCGGTCGTCGACAAGCCCGCCATCCAGTACGTGGTGGAGGAGGCGTCCGCGGCCGGACTCACCGACGTCCTGATGGTCACCGGTCGCAACAAGCGTCCCCTGGAAGACCACTTCGACCGTAATTACGAACTCGAAGAGGCCCTGCGCCGCAAGGGCGACGGCTCCCGGCTCGCCAAGGTCCAGGAATCCAGCGACCTCGCGACCATCCACTACGTCCGCCAGGGCGACCCCAGGGGCCTGGGGCACGCCGTGCTGTGCGCCGCGCCCCACGTGGGCGACGAGCCCTTCGCCGTCCTCCTGGGCGACGACCTCATCGACCCCCGCGACCCCCTGCTGCGCCGGATGATAGAGGTCCGCGAGGAGCACGGCGGTTCGGTCATCGGCCTCATGGAGGTCGACCCGGGCAGCATCCACCTCTACGGCTGCGCGGCCGCGACCCCCACCGCCGACGACGACGTGGTCGCCGTCTCCGACCTCGTCGAGAAGCCCGAGCCGGCCGAGGCGCCCAGCAACCTCGCCATCATCGGCCGCTACCTCCTCGACCCGGCCGTCTTCGAGGTGCTGCGCAAGACCACCCCCGGCCGCGGCGGCGAGATCCAGCTCACCGACGCCCTCCAGGAGTTGGCCGCCCACCCCGAACTCGGCGGCCCCGTGCACGGCGTGGTCTTCAAGGGCCGCCGCTATGACACCGGTGACCGCGGCGACTATCTGCGTGCCATTGTCAGACTGGCATGCGAACGTGAGGACCTGGGCCCCGACTTCCGGGCCTGGCTGCGCAGTTACGTCACCGAGGAGATGTAGGACGTTGAACGGCACCGACCAGACCCACCACCCGGACCGCGTCTGGTCGGTGGCCGCCCACCTCGACGACATCCTCGCGCGGATCCATCCGCCGGCCCCGGTCAAGCGGCAACTCCTCGACGCCCAGGGCTGCGTGCTCGCCGAGGACCTCACCGTCCCGCTGTCGCTACCGCCGTTCGACAACAGCTCCATGGACGGCTACGCGGTCCGCGCCGCCGACGTCGCGGCCGCCACCGAGGCGGCCCCGACCGCCCTCACCGTCCTCGGCGACGTCGCCGCCGGCAGCGGCGCGCTCCCCACCGTCGGCCCCGGACAGGCCGCCCGCATCATGACCGGCGCCCCGGTGCCGCCCGGCGCCGACGCGGTGGTCCCCGTCGAGTGGACCGACGGCGGCAGCGGCCGCGGACCGGCCGCCACCATGCGTGCCCACAGCGCCGCCCCGCAGGACGCCGCCGGCGAGGTGCGGGTGCACCACCCGGCCACCGCCGGCGCCCACATCCGCCGGGCCGGCAGCGACGCCCGCGCCGGCGAAGGGGCCCTGCCCGCCGGCACCGTCCTCGGCCCCACCCAGCTCGGCCTGCTCGCCGCCCTCGGCCTGGACGCCGTCACCGTCCACCGCCGCCCCCGGGTCGTAGTGCTCTCCACCGGCAGCGAACTGGTCCCGCCCGGCGAGCCGTTGGGCCCCGGCCAGATCCACGACTCCAACAGCTTCCAGCTCACCGCCGCCGCCCGTGCCGCCGGCGCGCTCACCTACCGCGTCGGCGCCGTCGCGGACGACGCCGAGGCCCTGCGCGCCACCCTGGAGGACCAGTACGCCCGCGCCGACGTCCTGGTCACCAGCGGCGGCGTCAGCGTCGGCGCCTACGACGTGGTCAAGGAGACCCTGACCGACCTCGCCGCGGAGCACGGCCAAGTGGAGTTCCGCAAGCTGGCCATGCAGCCCGGCAAGCCCCAGGGCTTCGGCCTGATCGGCCCCGACCGCATCCCGCTGCTCGCCCTGCCCGGCAACCCCGTCAGCTCCTACGTCTCCTTCGAGCTGTTCGTCCGCCCCGTCATCCGGACGCTGATGGGCCACCCCGAGGTGCACCGCCGCACCGTCCGGGCCCGCGTCACCGCGCCGCTGGGCTCCTCGCCCGCCGGCAAGCGGCAGTTCCTCCGCGGCTCCTACGACCCGGTGGCCGGCACGGTCGCCCCCGTCGGCGGCAGCGGCTCCCACCTCATCCGCGCCATGGCCCGGGCCGACGCCTTGATCGTCGTCCCCGAGGACGTCACCGAGGTCCCCGCCGACGCCACCGTCGACGTCATCCCGCTCGGCCCCTGCTGACGCCCGCCCGGAAGCACTCGTTCCGGGCAGCCCGTGGCGCGTCCCGTACCAGGCCCGGGGGTACGGTGTCGTCCCACAAGGCGGCAGTATGGACCGGGAGAACGATGAGCAGCGGTCAGCAACACCTCACCCACCTCGACGCGGCCGGCGCGGCCCGCATGGTCGACGTCTCCGACAAGGACGTCACCGCCCGGACCGCCCGCGCCCGCGGCCGCGTCCTGGTGGCGCCGAGCGTCGTTGAGCTGCTGCGCGGCGAGGGCGTCCCCAAGGGCGACGCGCTG
The DNA here is from genome assembly GCF_028898845.1 of Streptomyces sp. WZ-12. Taxonomy (NCBI): domain Bacteria; kingdom Bacillati; phylum Actinomycetota; class Actinomycetes; order Kitasatosporales; family Streptomycetaceae; genus Streptomyces; species Streptomyces sp. WZ-12. The sequence continues at coordinate 5,307,751 of NZ_CP118574.1, forward strand.
GCCACCGCCCGCATCGCCGGCATCATGGGCGCCAAGCGCACCCCCGACCTCATCCCGCTGTGCCACCCGCTGGCCGTCTCCGGGGTGAAGGTGGACCTCTCGGTCACCGACGAGGCCGTCGAGATCACCGCCACCGTCAAGACCACCGACCGCACCGGTGTGGAGATGGAGGCCCTGACCGCGGTCTCGGTCGCCGCGCTCACCGTCGTCGACATGGTCAAGGCGGTAGACAAGGCCGCGGTGATCTCCGACATCCGCGTCGAGGAGAAGACCGGCGGCAAGTCCGGTGACTGGGGCCGGTCGTGACCCCCGCCCGCGCCCTGGTCGTCACCGCCTCCAACCGCGCCGCCGCCGGCGTCTACGAGGACAAGGGCGGCCCGCTGCTCGTCGAGGGGCTGACCACGCTGGGCTTCGCGGTCGACGGCCCCCTGGTCGTCCCCGACGGCGACCCCGTCGAGGCCGCCCTGCGCGACGCCGTCGCCGCCGGCTACGACGTCGTCCTGACCACCGGCGGCACCGGCATCTCGCCCACCGACCGCACCCCTGAGGCCACCCGCCGCGTCCTGGACCACGAGGTCCCCGGCATCCCCGAGGCGATCCGCGCCGCCGGCCGGGCCAAGGTGCCCACCGCCGCGCTCTCCCGCGGCCTGGCCGGCGTCGCCGGCCGCACCCTGATCGTCAACCTCCCCGGCTCGACCGGTGGGGTCCGCGACGGCCTGGCCGTCCTCGCCGACCTGCTGCCGCACGCGGTCGACCAGATCCGCGGCGGCGACCACCCCAGACCCTCCGGGAGCCCGAGCTGAACACGCCCTGGCCGGTGGTCCTGACGGACGGAGAGGTCTCCCTCCGCCCGATAAAACTGCGCGACCAACGCCCCTGGCGCGAGGTCAACCGCCGCAACCGCGACTGGCTGCGCCCCTGGGAGGCGACGGTCCCGCCCGCCCCACCCGGCATCCCGGTGCCGCACCGCCCCACCTTCCGGCAGATGGTCCGTCATCTGCGGGCCGAGGCGCACGCCGGCCGGATGCTGCCGTTCGTCATCGAATACCGCGGCCGGCTCGTCGGCCAGCTCACCGTCGCGGGCATCACATGGGGCTCGATGTGCTCGGGCCATATCGGTTACTGGGTCGACCGGGAAGTCGCCGGCCGCGGCGTGATGCCGACCGCCGTGGCGCTCGCCGTCGACCACTGTTTCGGCGCCGTCGGACTGCACCGCATCGAGGTCTGCATTCGGCCGGAAAACGCCCCCAGCCTCCGCGTCGTGGAGAAACTCGGCTTCCGCGCCGAAGGCATCCGCCCGCGCTACCTCCACATCGACGGCGCCTGGCGCGACCACGCGGTTTTCGCGCTCACCGCCGACGAAGCGCCCGAAGGGCTCCTCAACCGCTGGCACAGTCGGAAACCCGGCGCGCCCAACCGCTCCGACACATCCCACAAATAAAAAGCCTGTTCGAATTGCGTCGTCGAGCTCACCGCATTCACCACAACTCCATCGCAACAATCACAAAAAAAGTTCGAGATATCAGCCAGATCGTGCGACACACCGGCTCAATTGGCGGATGGCCCCGTGCAAACCCCTCTACCGTGTGAGTTGTGAGAAGCAGCGGCCTCATCTACGCAGTCATCGTCGGGGCCTGGGCCGCCTATTTGGTGCCGATGTGGCTCCGTAGGCAGGACGAGCTCAACGAGGCCCGTCCCACCGAGCGCTTCAGCACGGCCATCCGGCTCCTGTCCGGGCGCGCGGCCATGCAGCGCCGCTACGACAAGGAGCACGGGGTGCGCCCCGCCGACGATGCCGGCGACGAGCGGGACCCGGACGCCACGGACGAACCGGCCGGCGCCCGGTCCTTCGGCGACCCCGAACCGGCCCCGGCCCTCCGCGACGACACCCCCGCCCGCGCGCAGGCCGCCCCGCAGCGCCCCTCGCTCGCCGAGCGCACCAAGCGCGCCAAGGTCCTGGCCCGTCGCCGACGCACCATCACCGTGCTGTTCTTCGCCTTCACCGCCGGCGCGATCGCCGCGGCCGTCGGCGGCCTGGGCTTCCTCTGGGCCCCCGCCCTGCCGGCCGTGCTCCTGACCGTGTACATCGTTCATCTGCGCGCCCAGGAGCGCCGTCGCTTCACCTTCACCATGGACCAGCGCAAGGCGGAGGCGGCAGCGCAGCGGCTGCGGGAGGGCCGGCCCCGCCCTCACCAGGCGGCCGACCAGCCGCCCGCCGCCGACCACCAGCCCGACGCCCACGCTGACGTCGAGCCCGCCCCGGAACCGTCCCGCCCGGCGGCGCCCCCGCACGCCTCCGGCGCCCGCGCCCTCGTCGAGCAGACCGACCACGCCGAGTGGGTCGACCAGCAGCGCGAGCGCCCCCGTCCGGCCGCCGGTAGTTGGGAGCCCGTCCCGGTCCCGCTCCCCACCTACGTCACCGCCCCGGTCGCCCCGCGCGCCACCAGCCACGTCGACCTGGACGCCGACGACGCCTGGAGCTCCGCCCGCTCCAGCTCCGTCACCGAGCGCCCGCGCCCCAACGGTTCGCAGGACCGCCCCACCCACCCGGGCCGCCGCGCCCGCGGCCGTACCCCGCTCTTCGACCAGTACGAGGACGAGGACCGCCCGCGCGCGGCAAACGAGTGAGCCCCCTCGCACTGACCAGCGGCGGAAGCGATTTCCGAGCACGGCGAAGAGGATGCTAGAGTTTCACTCGTCGCAAGGGCCTGTGGCGCAGCTGGTAGCGCACCTCGTTCGCAACGAGGGGGTCAGGGGTTCGAGTCCCCTCAGGTCCACTGCAACAGGGCCGTTCGCGGGTTAAACCCCGAACTGTTCATGAGATCCCGGTCAGACGGTCACCGTCTGACCGGGATCTCGGCGTTTGAGCCTCTAGTTGTGTGAAAGTCAGCCTGTCGGGCCGCCGGGAAGTGCGGCGGTTCGTGTTGGATCGGACCGGGGGTTGGGATGCGGACATGCCGCGGGGACCGCAGGCATGGAGGCAGGCTCCTGCGGTCTGGCGACGTGTCGATTTTCAATTACGGGTCGGGGGCCTGCTCAAGGGCTGCGGCTTATCCCCACGGAACGGGAACGGGGCGTGACTGTTTCGTCGGCAGTCGGGTAGGGCGGAAGGGCGTCGTCGGCCCCGAGGGCGAGGCCCGTGACGGCGCTCTTCTTGCTGGCGGCCAGGTACTGCTCAAGCTCCTTGACGTTGTGAATCATGACGGTGATGGCGGACAGGAGGGTCTGGGCCACACGGCCCCGAGGCTGACGCCTCTCACGTGCGTGCAAGGCGGAGTCGACAGACTTCAGACGTCCGTTGCCGCCCTCGATGTGTGCACGCAGCGTCTGGTAGGCCAGGGCCCAAGAAGGCGTCTGCCAGGGAAGTTCCTGCCGCATCCGGGGCATGACGTGTGCCTGCACGGTGACGGAGGACTGGCGGCAGCACTTGGGGCGGTCGCCGAGGGGAAGTTCGGGGGGCGTGACGGTGGGTCGATTGGCGGGGTGCGTGACGCGTGCCTTGTGGACGTCGAGGTCGATGACGACCGGCACGGGCCGCTTCTTCTTCGCTGTGCCGCCGCCCTCACGTTCTTGCGCCCAGGGGCAATTGAGCTTCGTGGCAGGGCAGGAGAACCGCTCGGTGCCGCGGTCGTCGAGGGTGTCCTTGCGGGTGAGCGCGTACGACTCGATCTCTTGCAGCTGCTCACGCAGTGGGATGCGCTCACGTTCGTTCTTGGCACTACGGATCTGCGAGTAGAGGTCGAGAAGTCGGCGCGGGGTGAGGGGGCAGAACAGTCGGCCCACTTTGGCGATGGCGCCCTGGTGGTAGTGCTCCGCCTTATCGGCGACCTGGGTCTTGCTGAAGTCGAGCACCGGCAGGTAGCCGAGGGCCCGCACTGGCTGGTGGAAGTTCTCTGGCAGAAGCTTCGTGTACGCACGGTCTGCTGCTGTGAAGCCCCGGAGGTCGGTGAGCTGGGCCAAGATGGCGCTGATGTACTGCGCATGACGGTCCATGTCCTTCTCAGGTGTGTGCAGCACCATGCCGAGGATGAGCTGTGGGTAGCGCCCGGCCCGGTCCGGATCGGCATGAGCTGCGATGGCGAGGGTGGCGCTGAAGCCGAACTCCCGCTCTCCACCGCCCTTGTAATGCCAATTGGCGCTGACCTCCAGCGCGGAGCGCTTGCGTGTGTGGCGGTGGGCCCAGGTCGGAACGGCGGTGGTGTCGATCGCCGTATCGCCGCGCCAGTGGCGCATCAGGCCCTTGGCGAAGGCGATACGGACCGGGGCGGTGACCAGCCGGTTGGCGAGCTCTTCCAGGTGGCGAAGGGCCCGCTCTCCGCTCTTGCCGTTCCACTGCGCGGCGATTTTGCGGCCCTCGGCTCTGGGGAGTCGGCTGCGCCGTTGGTGCGGCGCCGCGTCCAGCAGCCGGTTCATGCGGGTCCAGGCGCGGTGGAAGCGGTTGTACAGCGCGTTGATTGCGTCTTGGTCCTCGATGTCGCAGGTAGGGATGGAGAGTTCGGTCCGCAGACGCTCACTGGTGCCGAAGGTGATGATCTCGAAGGCATCATCGAGATTGCTGCTGGCCCTCTCGTAGTTGGCGCAGGGCAGGCCGAGGAGGACCAGGCGGATGGGGTAGCCGGGCGGGCCCGGCAGCTCGGCGAACTGTGCTTCGATCAGGTCCACGACGCCGCTTTGGTGGAGGACCCGGCGGAGCTTCATGACCTTGCTGGAAGCCAGCTCGGACGGTTCGTATGAGTGCGGGTACGGGCGTCGCGGGCGTCCGTTGCCGGGCTGGTAGCGAGGATCGTCGGCAGGAGTCCTCATGCGGAGCCCCGCAGCATGCGGGTGGCGGCCGCAGCGGTCAGTGGTGGGACCGATGCCCGGTAAGGGGCCAATGCAGCGGTCGACTTCATACCGGCCGCGCTGGCGATCACATCCTCAGGGACGCGCTGTCGCAGCAGCTCCACGATCCAGGTGCTGCGCAGCCGTGCCAGTTTCAGGGCGGGCAGGCCGGAAGAGCCCTTGAGGTTTCGCTTGGCCCAGTTGGAGATGCCGTTCTTCGGGGCGGCGGTTTGGCGCTGGGGCAGGAACAGGAAACCGTCGCCGGCCGCGCGGGCCCGCGCGGCGAGGACTTCCTCCCACATTGCCCGGCAGACGACCAGACGGTCACTGCCTGGTGCTGCGACGACGACCGCCTCGGACGGCAGTACGGTGACGTCGGTGCCACGCGTGGCCAGCACCTCGCGGCGGGTGAGGCCGCACCCCGCGCCGAGCGCCAGCAGGGCCACCGCACTTCCGCCGATGGCGGATGTCGGGGGCAAGGTTCTGGCCCACATCAGGTAGCGGGCGAGTTCCGGCGGCGTGTAAGGGGTGGCGCGCTGTCGTTTGGCGCTCATCCGGGGGGTGGGCTGCTGGCCGTACTCCAGCCACAACAGTGCCTCACGGATGCGCAGCAGGATGCTTCGGTACGTCTGGACCGAGTTGCCCTCCAGATCCGTCAGTGCGAGCAGGAATCTGGTCATCGTCTCGGGCGCCAGCCAGACCAGTGGGTCGCGGGCGATGCCGACGCGCTCGGCGTACACAGCCAGCCCGGAGAGCACAGGCATCAGCCTGTGCACCGGGTACGGGACGGAGTCGCAGGTCGCGGCGGCCACCATGCGGACGCCGTCGGCGACCAGAGGCCACTCCGCCGGCTCTTCCGACGGCCGGTAATCGACGATCGTGCCGCTCATCTCCGTCTCCAAAGGGACACACCACGAGTAATGGCTACACAAATCGCCGCTTGTGTCGTGAGTGTGCACTTCGACCGTCAGGAGCGCATTCCGATGACCGGAGGACGAGGCCGCAGCGTGCCGCCGAGGGAATTGGCCGGGGATCCGGAGAACTGGCCCCAGGCGGCTATCCCCGGCCACCCCGAAGCCCGGGTCGTCCAGGGCATCGCACATGCCCTGACCAGACATATGGCCCGGCAGGGACTCGGGCTGCGGCGCGTCGCAGCCCTCACCGGCGTCAACCGCCAGGCGGTCGCTAACCTCCTTGCGGGTGATAGTTGGCCGGATGTAGCCACGCTGAGCCGGCTGGAGGACGGGCTCGGGGTTGGTCTCTACCCGGGGGGCAAAGGGCCCGGATCGGGGCATTGCTGAACCTCCGAATGCCCGCGCGGTATGCGCGGGCAGGACAAATTCGGCTCAGCACGCCCATGCGTAGCTCGTGCTGGGCTACGCTCGGGTGGGCATGCCGAAGCCGTTACCTGGACTGACGTGTGCCGGTGCCGCCGGGACTGATCCCTCGGCGGCACCACTATTTCTCCTCGCTCAGCGCCGGCTGATCCTTCCGGCATCGAGTGGTATTCGCCGTGCTCTGTCGCTCTGCGTTAGGCGGCTCCCTCTGGGCCGGTGAGTTCCCCGGTGCTGAGCACCCGCAGGCGACCTGCCCTCGCAAGTTTGAGGCAGGCGCGGCGGATCACCTCCACTTGCGAGCGCGAGGGCTCTTGGCCCAGAGCGATCGTCACCTCACGTGCCCGCAAGGGGCGGTCGGCACTCGCTATGAGCGTGACGATCTTCTGGTCCTCGGGTCCCTTGAGTCCTCCCTGCGCCTTGCGCGAGGTAGTCTGCTGCGCCCTGTTCGGATACGAGGGCTGCTCGGTCGACGGCCTGCCCCGCTCACTGCCAGGGGGTTCCTCCGCAGAGGACGTCTCGTCGACGGGGGGTGCAGGTAGGAGTTCTGTGAGCGTGCGCCGTGTGATGGAGAGTGCGGTGAGGCGCTCTTCCAAGGCTATGAGCCTCTCCTGAAGGCCAGTCAACTCTGCCCGTGCGGCGTCTTCCTCGCTCTCCAAGCGCTGGATGACCGTGTCAGGTACCAATGAGGCTCCATCAACTGCGGTATTTCTAGGCAGGTTTGGCGGGGCCCTGGCGTCGGTGGTCTCCTGGCCCGCGTGTACGATGCGTGCTCACTGTAGAGGATCTCAAGGGGCGCTCGAAGCGAATCCTGGAGATCGTCATGAAAATAGGGATGCCCCAAGAGGCCTGGCTTCTAGGTGGTCTTGGGGGCCAGAACCCCTCGATCTCGGAGACTGCAAGGCTGCTACCACAGCGCCTGCAAGTGGTCAGGGAGTTGTCCTGACCTGGCACCATTTCGGCCCTGACCTGCCTACTGAGGTTGGCTCATGGTGTGCAGTGGGCCTCTGGGGTTGCGTGTGGGGCCTCCGCGCGTAGCCGCCCAGAAGTTGCAAGGGGTGCTGTCTTCAGCTCTGTCAGGGCACTGACAGGTGGTTCGCGGTTCGAGAGAGGGCTGTCGCTAGTGCGCGCGTAGCCTGCCCAGAGGTGGTTGAGCTGCGCCGTACGCCTGCGGTCTTCCGGCGAATCCCTTACCGTAGACCCGAGTTCTGGCAGCGTTCTGGCCTGCTGGCACTCACACTCGCGGTTGAGAATCAGGGTGGGCGATGACGTCACTATTTGATCAGCTGGACAGGGAAGAGGCCGTCATCCGCGGCGAGTTGGACGCGCTGCGGGAAAAGGTCACTGTTATCGAGGAACGCCTGATCCGTCTGACGATCACCCGCGACACTCTGCGGTCACTGTCAGTCGACGGCCGCCCGAAGCCGGAAGACCGTGCAGCGGATGGCGCCTCCCTGCTTGACCCGGGCAGGGAGGCGGAGCCGGCTGCCGACGCAGGCGAAGCGGTGGAGCCTCAGACGTCGGAACCACTCGGGCTGGAAGAGGCCCGGAAACGGGCGCTTGCGTTGCTGGCGCGTTCCGGGCGGCCTATGAAAGTCAGGGACATCACGATGTCGATCGGCGAGGTCCCTTCTCGGAAGGAAACGACCCGCGCAAGGCTCAAGCGGCTGGCGGCTGAGGGTCGGTTGGTCGAGGGGCCGACAGGGTGGTTTTCCATTGTGCCGGCCGATGCCACCGCTGAGAGTGACTCTGGAGATTAGGCAAGAGGCGCTGCCGCCAGTTCCGGATCACCTCTGGGGCAGGAGTGGAGCGGGACTGTGCTGCACAAGGGAACGCCCCAGCCATCGGACGTCAAAAGGGGCACCTTCTGGAGCCGGGAAGCTACTGTCTCGGCGCAGCACAGGCTGGCGCGTACACCTCCAGGTGCCGCTTATGTACAGGTAGGAGGGCGGAAGGGTCTGTCACGCAGACTCAGTCGAGGGTGATGGGCCCGTCGGGTAGCCAGCCATCGAGGTAGCCATCGACCAGCATGGCCGCGACCTCAAGTCGACGCGGGTCTAGAAAAGTGCCAAGGGAAGCTCGCGGAACCCAGAAAAGAAAGTCTCCATAAATGCCGGTGTGCGCAGCAGGGTTGGCCCGTGCGATGAAGTAGCGCACCTCCGTGCGTGCTGCATTGTTCTCTGGCGCTGGGGCCCAGAGGTGGCCGATGACATCGCCCCAGCGAACTGAACGCTCGGGCGTGAGCTGACCAGCGAGGCGCGTGATTGTTCCGCGGTATGACTCCGTGAGCCCGACTCGGCGCTGCGGCAGCCCCCATATGGGCGTACTGGGATTGGGGGTGCGCAGCAGCGCGACCTGGTAGTCCGAGTCGATGGCGATGAGGGTGGCGATGCGCTGGAAGCGGGGAGCCGGAACGCGCATGACCTCATCATGATGGCCGTCTGCACAAGTAGCCACGGGTGGCGCGGAAAGGGGCGGCTGGTTGCGTTACTTGTGCGTCCGAGTGGCGGAGATCAAGCAGCTCGTCGCCATCGTGCGTGGGGCATTGCCACCGTGAACATCGAGCCGCCTTCCTCCCTGGATGCAAGCCTCATCCCTGTCGGGATTCCTTCGGCCTGGATGAAGTCGTGGAGGCGTGGGTTGGCTCTGGCCGTAGTGCGCAATCTGCGCGAGTACATGGCGCCGGTGAGCGAGAAGGAGCGCGCCGAGTTCGAGACCGACGTGCTGTCGGGGTTCGTGCTCGCGCGAGCCTTGGCGGTCTGGATTGACAGCACGATTTGCAACGACACCAACCACCTGGAGCTGATCCGAGCCTGGTTCGGCCGCCCGCTGTGGGGGGATGGAGCCGGCCGACGCCGACGTCTAACTCGGTAAGGTGCTCTGCGACGCCAAGCCCTCGCCCCGGACCGGTCGGGCGTGCCAGCGGCGTTCTTTGAGTACCTTGAGTTGCGGCACAAGGCCGAGTTGCACGACCTCACTGGCTGTGTCGTCGGGTGCTCGCTGGATGAGATAGACCGGCCGCGGGCCTCGGCGGAACCGCAACTGCGGATCCCCACCCAGCGAAGCTGTTGTATCAGGCCGCAGACGGACGCTGGGGCGGTGGCGCACTTCCGGAGAGCCAGCCTCGAAAAGGCGGCAGGAACCTCACGAGCCATCCGATCCAGCGTCCGACGGAAACGCTACGAACGGCCAACCCGACCGCGTTCCACTACAGCCATACAAGTCGGAAACTCAGTTCCCGCCTAGGTTGTTGACAGTCCGGACAGCATCGCCTGGCGGCCGCCCGCGGGCCGACTACTGCTCACGCGACCGTCGACGCTTCCTCGGGAGCAGGAGCCGTAACCTGCACGGCATCCAGTAGGCCGGGGAAGCGAATGTCAAGATCATCGCGTCGCAACGTGATCTTTCGACTGGTGCCCCGCACCTCGGTGTGCATGACCCCGGACTCCCGCAGCACCTTAAGGTGATGCGAAAGCGTCGACTTCGCAATCGGGTAGTTGAGCTGTCCACAGACCCGGGGGCCCTCTTGGTGCATGACGCGTGCGATGTCGCGACGGATCGGATCACTCAAGGCGTGCAGCACCTTGTCAAGAGAGATGTCTCGCCGGTCCGGGTGGTAGAGCTCGGTACGCATTCGCGACCTCCTTGTCGACACGTGCCTCGTGGCTCACTCCCCCTAGATAAAGCCTCGGCAATGCTTAATTCAATTTTCTACGATTATAGAACATCGCTGGGATGGAGGGTACCGCTCCGGGGCTTGCGGTTATTGCAAGCCCCGGAACCCGCCTGCTCAGCTGTGCAAAGCGTGCCGTAGCACGGCGATCCGTTCCTCGGCCCGCCGCTGGGACACCTTGGCCGTCGGGATCAGATACGCCAAGTGGTAAGCGCCGGAGAACACGTGCACCTCGACGGGAATGCCTGCGGCGAACAGCTTCTCGGCGTAAGCCAGCGCTTCGTCGCGGCACGGGTCGTACTCCAATGCCACAACGTACGCCGCGGGCAGCCCCGAGAGGTCCTCAGCGCGGGAGGGAGCCGCGTACACCGGCACCTCGTTGCCGCCTGCCCGCTCGCCCAGGTAGTGGCGCCAGCTGATTTCGGCGTTCGGCGCGTTCCAGCCAGGGGTGTCGGTGAACCGCCGCATGCTCAGCGTATCCCGCCGGTCGTCCAGCTCCGGCAGGTCGAGGTACTGGAAGGCGAGGGCGGGGCCGCCGCGGTCGCGGGCCATGAGGGTCACGGCCGCAGACAGGCCGCCGCCAGCGCTGATTCCGTGGACCGCGATCCGGGCGGCGTCCACACGGAGTTCGCCCGCGTTCTTGGCCAGCCACAGCAAGGCCGCGTAGCAGTCCTCGGCGCCGGCCGGGTAGGGGTGCTCCGGGGCCAGGCGGTAGCCGACCGACACGACGACCGCGTTGACCCGTCGGGCGATGTCCAAGCACGTCTCGTCGTCGACCTCGATCCGGCCGATCACGAAGCCTCCGCCGTGGATGTTGAGGACCGCCGGCAGGTCCTCCTCGACGCCAGCGGGCCTGTAAACCCGCACGGGTACCTGGGGGTTGTCCTCCGGGCCCGGGATCTCCAGATCGGTCACCTCGACCCCGGTGGTGTCGGGGGCAGGGCGGCCGGCGCTTGCCGCGATCAGTTTGGCGCGGGTCTCTGCGGGGTTGGTGAGGTCGAAGACACCGAAGTTTCCGGCGGCCGCGACGAGGTCAGCGTCGTAGCGGTAGGTCATTTTCTGAGCCCTGTTCGATGGATAAGTGGTGATGGGTAGTCAGGATGGGAGCGGGGCGGGGTTGGCGAGCCTGGCCAGTGACTGACGGTCCCTCTCGGCCCTGGTAGGACACTCGCCGCCGGTTATGCCTCGGGAATGAGCACGATCTTTCCGCCGAGGCCGCCTTTCTGCCCAAGCGTGAGCGCTTCCGCGGCCCGGGACAGCGGAAAGCGCGCCGTGACGGGCAATTCGAAGGGGCTGTGGCCGATCAGGTCGAGCGTGGAGGCCAACTCCAGTGGTACGTGGTCGAGATACGGCACTCCGTTGGCCTGGGCCTGCGGGTCCGCCACGATCGTGACCCGGCGCGCGGGGTCATCCACCAGGCGTACTGCGGTCTCGGTGGGTTGGGTTCCGCCGGCGCAGTCCACCGAGACGTCGAACGGACCAAGCTCGGTGAGGCGTTCAAGGAGGCCTTCGCCGTACTCGACCGGTGTCGCTCCGAGCCGCCGAAGCAGATCGTGGTGGTGGGCCGATGCAGTGCCGATCACTTCGGCGGCGCCGGTCAGCACAGCGAGTTGGATAGTGGCAAGGCCCACCCCGCCGGATGCTCCGTGCACTAAGAGTCGCTCTCCAGCGCGCAGTCCGACCTGGCGCAGGGACGAGTACGCAGTGCCTGCGGCTACAGGCAGGACCGCGGCCTGTTCGGCGGAGAACCGGCCGGGCTGGGCGGTGAGTTCATCGGACTCCTGGGAGGCGGGTACGGCTTCGTAGGTCCGATAGGCGCCGGGCCGTCCGTGGCGGATGACGGGGTCGCCGACCCGGAAGCGCCGGACGCCGGAGCCGACATCGACGACGACGCCCGCCGCCTCGACGCCGAGACAGCCGCCGGGCAGGCTCAGTGGAACATGTGCCCGCAAGTCGCCTCTCAGGATCTTCCAGTCGATGGGGTTGACCCCGATCGCGGTGTAGCGGACGACCACCTCGCCGGGGCCCGGGGAGGGAACGGGGACGTCGGCGGTGTACAGCTCGTCGGGGGTCCCGTACTGGTCGAAGAGGACGGCTGAGCTCATGCGTCGGCCTCCCGTCGGCGGAAGGCTCCGGCCGCTGTGTACACGACGAGCGAGACCAGGTACCCGGCGATGGCGAAGGCGGCGACGCCGTAGAAGCCGTCAACCTTGGTCAGCAGGACGCCGCCGACGCCGCCGCCGATGGTCGTGCCGATGTACATGGCCGCGTTGGCCAGCGAGGAGACGGTGCCGCGAGCGGTCTCGGTCTCCTGCTGCAGGATGCTCATGAACACCGGGAAGACGAACCCTGCGACCATCATGACGAGCGCGAGGAGCACGAGGGCCGTGGCGAGGTTCGGCGAGAACGGCACCAGGCAGTACAGCGCAGCCATGCTGAGGACGCCGCTCAGCAGTGAGCGGTAGAGCCCCAGGCGCTGCACGAGACGGCTGCCGAACAGAGAGCCGACCACGTTGCCCGCGCCGACGGCCATCATGGCGGTGCCTACCGAGGCAACGCTCAGCTGGAAGTCCTTGGTGAACCACGAGCCGAAGAAGGAGATTGCTTCGAAGTTGCCTGTCTGGAAGACCAAGTAGCCGAGGAGGAACCAGCGCAGCCGGCCGCCGCCGAACACTGTGCCGTAAGGCCTGAAGAGGGTCCGGAGGCCACCACCGGTGCTCCCCGGGCGGCCCGGCACCGACGGGAAGTAGCGGGCGAGCAGCAACCACAGCAGTGCGGAAGCCCCGCCGATCACCCAGAAGGGCAGGTGCCAGGAGGCCGCCGCAAGCCAGCTGCCGAGCGGGATGCCGGCAAACTGCGCGATGGACAGGCCCGCTGTGGCGTAGCCCATGGTGCGTACGATCTGCTGCGGCTTCACCAAGACCGGGATGGAGGCCCAGATCTGTGGGGAGACGAACGCGGCGCTCACCCCGGCGAGGAACCGAAACAGGATCATCGTCCAGAAGTCTTGCGCGAAGCCGCACAGCGCGGTCATCACGATGAACCCGACGAGCCCGGTCAGCAGCACCCGGCGGCGGTCGCGACCGTCCGACAGTGGTCCCGCGACCAGCGCGAAGAGCGCATAGCCGAGCGCGTAGGCGCTGACCATCCAGCCGGAGACGTCCGAGGACACGTCGAACGTGCGGGCCAGTGTCGGCAGCAGCGGAGCGACGAGGAACGTGTCCGTGCCGATCACGAACATGGTGGCAAAGGAGAGCAGGGAGACGGTCCGTGCCGAGGGACCGGTCTGGCCGGCGCTTGCCGCCGGTGTAGCCGTGGTCGAGGTCGAGGCAGTATTGGTCATGTCATCATCACCGCCCAGGAGCGGTTGAGCTTCCCTTCGAGCATGTGGAGGGCCTGGATCGCGATGAACCCTTCATCGGTGGTCTCCGAGGGCCCGCCGGGCGCCCGGGAGAAGCCGCCGTCGGAGCTCTGCCGGGCTGCGAGATACCGCATGCAGGCGGGTGCATCGGCAGGCAGCTCGCCCAGCACGTAGAGCGTCGCGATGGCGTGGTAGGAGCCGACGAAGCTTTCCGCTCCGGACTCCCGGTAACGGAAGCCGCCTGCCTCGGTCTGCAGGCCACGTAGCCAGGCAATGGTCTGTTTCGCGTGCGGCGGACGAAGGCCGAGGGCGACGAGGGTGTCCACCACGCGGAAGGTGGCGAACGTGTCCGACGGCGAGCCGGGCAGGTTGCCGTAGCCTCCGTCGGGGTTCTGGCAGCTCAGGAGGAACGCCACCAGGTCGTCCTCGCGCTCCGGCCGGGCGTCGAGCGCGACCAGCGTGAGCGCGGCGAGGTGGGAGTGCCAGGCGTCGGGAGGGTAGCCGGGCGCGTTGCCGAACCCGCCTTCGGGGCGCTGGCATGCCTGCACGAACTCCACGCACGCGTCGCGGTCGAACGCTGGGTGGTCGCCACCGCCCAGCACGATCGCCGTCAGCACGGCGCAGTACGTCGTGAAAGCCTCGGAGGGAAGGCCGGGCTGCTCGCCGAAGCCCCCGTCCGGGTTCTGAGTGGCGAACACCCCGGTGAGCGCGCCCGGCACGTTGGGCACCGGCTCGCCCAGGGCCAGAAGGTCAGAGACCACGTGCAGTATGGAGAACGTCTGCGCGGTGCGGTCGGACCTGAGACTGAGCGGCGCCCGGTACGGAGTCAGGCCGTAGCCGAGCCCCGAGGCGGTCGACCGCAGCCAGCGCAGATAGCCCGGAACGTCGACGAGGCCCTCGGACAGCGGCGCGCTCGTCACCCAGGACAGGTCGTTGTCGAAGGGCTGTGGCCGTGGTGGCTCGGCCGGGGCCGGAGGGCCGGGTGGGACGGCAGGCACCTGGTCGCCAAGCGCCCGCAGAGCGAGGAGCTGTGTCAGAGCATGCTTCTCGTGGAAGGGCACATACGTGGTGTTGCCGACGGCGAACGAGCCGGTGCTGCGCGGCGGTGCCATGACGTGCCGGGCCAGCGGGACCGTGGGGTCAACTGGTGTCGAGAACCAGCTGCCCTGTCCCTGGAAGACACCACCGGCCTGCGGGTCGCTATACCGCTCCAGCTCAGCGGCTGCCCTTTCGGCCAGCGACTTGAGCTGTGCGGCCGCCTCGTCGCTGCCGCCGTCGAGGGCAGCAGCCCTACGGACAGCGACAACGAGCAGGGCATGGTCGGCGACGAGCTTGGCAGGAAACGGCGAATCAGGTCGCCCGTGCAGAGCAGCCACCGGGTCGACGCGAACCACGGAGGAGACGTCGCTGCGGTCCCAGTACCCCCCGGCCCCGACATGCGGGTGGTGGGCGTGGATGTGCAGCAGCGCCTGCCGTGCGTGGCCGGCAGCGCGGTCGTGCCCGTACCCCCGGCCGCGCTCGTGCAACGCGGACCAGGCCAGGGCGGCCAGAGCGGAGGCGCGGACGCGGTGGCCGTGCACGGTGTCCGGGTCGCCGCGCGGGGTTAGGCAAGCCCAGACGCCGACATCGGCGACGTACCTTTCCAGATGCAGAGCGGCAGCGTCGAGGAAAGCGGACCACTCGGGCGCCCCGTCGTCCACCGCGTCGGCGGCCAGAACCAGGACCGCGGCCTGATCCAGCGGACTCGCACCGTCCAGGACTATGGCCCCGGTCCGGTCGAGGCGCGCTGGCCAGCTGTGCTCGGTCACCGCCTCCGTCACCTGTCGTAGGCGGTCGCGTGCCACGGCGGCGAGCCCGTCGTCGCCGAGCAGGGCGCTCGCCCGGTACAGGGCCCAGGCGGCGAGTGCCTGATCTGCGGGTGTGCGGACGTCACCGACCGGATGGGCGGCTCCGGTGACATCGAGGAGCTCGTGACTGCCGGGGTACTCGGAGTCGTCGAACTCCCTCAATGACGCGAGAAGTTGGATCGCAAGGCGCCGGTCGCTGGGACCGGGCAGCACGAGCAGGGCGAGTGCGGCATCGCGCAAGGTGCGGTCCGGGGTGATCACATCGCCCGCGTCCCGCCCGATGACTGCGGGGACACGGGCATGCTCGTCCAGGACCTGCTCTAGGACGAAGGCGCGCTGGGAAGGCGGACTCATGGACTAGCTCCTGGCTGGACAGGTCGTCAGGTGGACTTCATTCGTTATTCGTGAAACATCGAATTAGCCGTCATGATGCTAACAGGCATCGGGCGGTCGGCCTAGGTGGGGTGTGGACTTCAGCCAGTGAGCGGCTGACGCGCTCGCTCTGCCCCGGCCGCTGCGTCTCGGCCCGGCCAATCGTCCGCGGGGAGGCGCACATGGTCGGGGCTGAACCGCTCATGCACGTACAGCCGCCTGCCGTCGTCGCACGTGATGACGTACGCCTTGTATGCGCATGGCCTGTTTTGGCCGTCCTCTGCCCACACCGCGCTACCGGAGGACAGGACTTCCCGGTGTTGGCGCGTGCGTTGTTCGCGCAGCCGTTTGCCGAGGGGTGCGAGGTCCTTGGCAGACCCGGACCATCCTGCGGGCGGCGCCGTGAAGACCACGGTGTTCCGGCTGACCGATACCCCGCCGGGGGTGCGCAGGGCAGAGATGCGTTCCACTGCGGCGCCCTCGGCGGCTAGGTCGAGGGCGGCGATGGCCGCTGGATCGAGCCGAGGCGCGGGCACCAGCTCCTGGCGGTCGACCTGCACGGTCAGGCGGCAGCCGAGCAGCGCCTCCAGGAGAAGGGTGGTCGAGCCGTCGCTTGTCAGCAGCATGCGCGTGGCGCCAGCGGCCATCGCCGCTTCGCCGGTTCGCTCAGGTGCAGTCACCGCTGATTTCCTTCGGCCTCGCCGACCGGCGCCTGGTATTCGCTTCGGGCCCTGGCGGTCAGGGCGGCAACTGCAAGCAGACCCGCAGCCTTGGCTGTGCCCGGCCCTTCGGGTGCAACGGCGAGCTGGGCGGGAGTCGGCTCGGTGGCCCGGTTCCCGATCAACGGGCCCACCACGTCCACTAGTTCGTCCACTGGGGGCGCAACGAGGGAGGGGAAGCCAAGTCGGCCGAGGCGCTCGGACGCCTCGACCTCGTGGTACTCCCCAAGGCTGCTGAGTACGAAGACAGTGGGCACGCGCAGGGCAGCCACCTCGGTCACCGTGATCCACCCCGGCGCCGACAGCAGCACGTCGGCCTCCTGCAGCAGCGGCATCCAGTCGGGTAAATAGGTGAGGACCACCACGTCGTCGGGCGCCTCCACCTGCTCGCGGCCAAGCAAGACGAGCTGGAGGTCCGGGTGGTCCTGCTTCAGACGCTGATGGGTGCGTATGTAGTCTTCGATGACTTGCTGCTTGTTCTCTCGGAACATCGTGGTGCCGCCAACGGAACCGACCATGATCGGCCCGGGACCGAGGCCGAGCGACGCACGGACCACGGAGCCGTCCTGACGCTCGGGCACTTCGCGGATCATGGGGCCGGTGAAGACGGCGTTGCCCTCGACCAGCGCGCGGGCCACGGCGGTGCCATCATCGAGCTCTGGGACGTAAGGCTTGTCGGTCAGAACCACCTCCGCCGTGTCGACGATCCACTTGAAGACCGAGTGCAACGAGTTACGGCCGCGCCGCAGGTCCTCCCGGTTCACCCGGAAGCCGCCCGACTCAAGAGTGCGGTCGTCGATCTGGAAGAGGGTGAAGTCGTACCGCTCCGTGACCAACGCATGGGGCGTGCCACTGAGGGTGGCCGCCATGCTCGCCGATATGTTGTAGTCGCTGACCACCAGGTCCGGCTTGAGATCCTGGTAGTACGAGAGATAGCCAAGCACCCGCTCACCGTTGACGAAGGCCGGTGCGAGGTACCCCTTGATGTACGTCTGCCAGTCCAGCTCGCGGGTGAGGTTGCTGCGCGTCGCGTGGTCGACAAGGTCGCCGGCGACATCGACCACACTGACGCCTGCCTCGCCGAACAGCGGGCCGAACGTCGACTGCAGGGAACCGAGTAGAACAGTCAGCTCCACTTCCGGGAGCTGGCGGCGAAGCTCCCGAGCGAGGGCGAGGGCGCGCATGTTGTGCCCCGAACCCGTCGGTGCTGGTGCCAGGACGATCCTCATCAACTCTTCCTCTCCAAGACTCCAGATGTGGTGTGCCGGGCGGGGATGTCCCCCACGACGACGGCACCGGCAGTGATCACAGCGTCATTGCCAATGGCGCAGGGGCCGACGATGGTCGCGCCCGCGCCGATACGCACGCCCGCGCCGATGGACACGGAACCGCCCTGCCAAGGCAGAGAGCGCCGGGTCAGGTCATGGCCGCTGGAGACGACAAGCGCCCCGGGACTGAGCTCTGTTCCGGCCCCGATGTCGATGCCATCGGAAGCCTCCAGGATGGACAGCTCGCCGATCCGCACGTTGGGGCCGACGCGTAGGCCACCACGGGGTGACGGCCCATCGGCGCGCCCTATGGCGATGACGCCGGCGCCCAGCTCGACGCTGGGGCCGCCCGACAGGTCGGCGTCGAGCACGCCACCGCCGGCCGCGGTCCAACCATCTGGCAGTGGCCGGCGGTTGGAGTCTGTGCGGGCGCGCACTCTGGCGACGATGGCACCGAAGTCCGGGGCCCCGTCCTCGACCGGTTGGCGGTGGCGCAGGACACGCGCGGGGCGCCCCACGACGATTGCATCTGGCGGCACGTCGGCCGTGACGTGGGCGCCAGCCGCCACCACGGCGCCAGGCCCGACGCGGACACCGGGGGCAACCACGGCCCGCGCGCCGATCCAGGCACCGGCCTGCACCTGGACCGGTGCTCCGCCTCGGTTGCCTATGCGCGCAAGGGAAGCGATCTGACATCCAGAAGCGATGTGTGCGGCCTCCAACAGACAACGGAAGCCGACGAAAACCCCACCCGCTACAACGGATGCGCGGGCCGCCGTCCCGAAGCGGATCCAGGAACCTGACCCGACGGTTGTGTCCGGGCAGATCTCCGTCTCCGCCTCAATCAGCGCTTCAGCAGACACCCCCGCGGGAGAGCCGCGGTCGGATTTCATAAACATGACACCCCGTTCCAGCTCGCGCTCGCCAGAAGTGGGGAAGGTGACCACTGGATACGGCCTCGACAGCCATCTGGGAGCTTCATGGCAGCCGAAACTATCCAGCGTCGCTTCGAATACGCAAGCTCTATCCGGAATTCTAGTGAGGCTCCCGATGCGCCACAGCGCCGCACGCACATGCTGCCCATTACTGGGAGGGCGGCATTCCGATTGACCAAGATCGAGGTTCCTTTACCCCTCCATGACTTTCCCCTTAATCGGAGTTTATTCTTCCGCCGACCTCTCGATGTCTTCGCCTCAGAACCTTGTTGCAGCAGGCATGTTCGATGTTCTACGATCCTAGTCGTTGGCCTTGCAGGCCCTCGTTCACGCTACGCCAAACCCGGGGGAGTCTTGGCGTGAGCTAACTCTTTCCGACGCCAGATCGCGGCCGTCGAGGATATTTCACCAAAACCCCCGGGGCGAACCGTCAAAGGGTGGGTTAATCATGCACGTGCTGGTAACCGGTGGAGCCGGTTTTATCGGCAGTAATTATGTCCGTCGACTGCTCGACGGGCGCTCGGATATCGCGGCCGACAGGGTTACTGTCCTCGATAAGCTGACCTATGCTGGCAACCTCGCGAACCTCGCACCTGTTTCCGACCACCCAGCGCTGCGTTTCGTGCAGGGTGACATTGCGGACACTGACCGGGTCCCGGAACTGCTGACCGGTGTCGACGCCGTGGTCAACTTCGCCGCCGAGACCCACGTCGACCGCTCCATCAGCAGCTCCGCCGAATTCGTCACGACCAACGTCCTGGGCACGCACAATCTGCTGCAGGCCGCCCTGCGTGCTGACGTACCGCGGTTCATCCATGTCTCCACGGACGAGGTGTACGGGTCCATCGACTCCGGCTCTTGGACCGAGGAGTGGCCGCTCGCCCCCAACTCCCCCTACGCGGCGGCCAAGGCGGGCGCTGACCTGCTGGTGCGTTCGTACGCCCGTACTCACGGCATGAATGTCAGCATCACCCGCTGCAGCAACAACTACGGGCCCTACCAGTACCCCGAGAAGGTCATCCCGCTCTTTGCAACCACCCTCCTGCGCGGCGGTACCGTTCCCCTCTACGGCGACGGCCTCAACGTTCGAGACTGGCTTCACGTCGACGACCACTGCAGCGGCATCGACATCGTCCTTGCGAAGGGCATCCCTGGTGAGGTCTACAACATCGGCGGAGGACGGGAACTGACCAACCGTCAGCTCACCGAGTCCATCCTCCAGGCGTGTGGCGCCACATGGTCATCGGTGCGCGCGGTGTCCGACCGCAAGGGCCACGACCGGCGCTACTCGCTCGACGACAGCAAGCTGCGGGCCCTTGGCTACCGTCCGCGAGTCAACTTCGAGGAGGGTCTGGCGCAGACGGTCTCCTGGTACCGCGACAACGCCTCCTGGTGGGAACCGCTCACCACAGCCGCCGCCTGACGCGTCACATCAACCTACGTTCCGCCCCACAGACGATCGACGACCTCAAGGGAGAAACGATGCGTGGCATCATCCTCGCCGGCGGCTCCGGAACCCGGCTGCGCCCGCTCACCAGCGTCCACTCCAAGCAGCTGCTGCCCGTCTATGACAAACCAATGATCTACTACCCGCTGTCCGTACTCATGCAGGCCGGTGTCCAGGAGATTCTGATCATCTCCGGCCCCGAGTACCTGGAGACGTACCAGTTACTCCTCGGGGACGGCAGCAGACTCGGCATCTCCCTGAGCTACGCCGCCCAGGACGCACCGCGGGGCATCGCAGAGGCCCTCGTGATAGCTGGGCCCTTCGCCCAGGGCGAGAAGATCTGCCTCGTCCTCGGCGACAACATTTTCTACGGACACCGGCTCCCGGAC
Source organism: Streptomyces sp. WZ-12 (assembly GCF_028898845.1). NCBI lineage: Bacteria > Bacillati > Actinomycetota > Actinomycetes > Kitasatosporales > Streptomycetaceae > Streptomyces > Streptomyces sp. WZ-12. The sequence continues at coordinate 5,327,917 of NZ_CP118574.1, forward strand.
ATGCTTCGCCAGGAGGCCGCGCGTCTGGACGGTTGTACGCTCTTCGGCTACCCGGTGAGCGACCCGGAGCGCTACGGCGTCGCGACCGTCGACGACGACGGAACCATCATCTCGCTGGAGGAGAAGCCCGCCCAGCCCACGTCGAACCTCGCCGTCACGGGCCTGTACATGTATGACGCCGAGGCTGTGCAGCGCGCAGCGGACCTGGAACCATCGGCGCGCGGCGAGTTGGAGATCACGGACCTGAACCTCACCTTCGTTCGTGAGGGAAGGGCACGCCTGGTCAATCTAGGGCGGGGGTCGGCGTGGTTCGACACGGGCACACACGACAGCCTGTTGGAGGCCGCGATGTTCGTCCAGGTCCTTGAGAAGCGTCAGGGCATCCGCATCTCCTGCCTGGAAGAGGTCGCCTACCGCATGGGCTACGTCGACAAGCAGCAACTGGCGCTGCTCGGCAAGAACCTCTCGCCGTCCTCTGGCTACGGCCGTTACGTGATGGAGCTCGCGGCTTCCTGACAGCCATAGCCGTACAGCCCTTGGCTCCACCCAGCGGGCCGTGTTCTCTTCCTCCACTCACCGCATCAAGCTGCCCGGACGGGTAGCACGACTCACACAGATTCAGTCAGGAGACGTCGTGGACACACTCCTTCCGGGCGCGCCCGATCGCGTCCTGCCGGACTCCTGGCTCGGCCAGCCGGCCGCCCAGCAGCCGGCCTGGCCGGATCCGGTCGCCCTCCATGCTGTGACGGAGCAGCTCGCCTCTTTACCACCCCTGGTCCTGTGGGGCGAATGCGCCCGGCTTCACGACCGCCTTGCCGCCGTGGCGCGGGGAGAGGCCTTTCTCCTGCAGGGCGGCGACTGCGCCGAGACCTTCAGCGGGGCGAGCGCCGACGCCGTCAGCAGCAAGCTGAACACCATGCTCCAGATGTCCGCCGTCCTCACCTACGCCGCCGCCGTACCGGTCGTGAACGTGGGCCGCCTCGCCGGGCAATACGCCAAGCCCCGCTCAAAGTCGACTGAGACTCGCGACGGTCTCACCCTGCCGGTGTACAGGGGCGACGCAGTCAACGGCTTCCCCTTCGCCGCCGATGCCCGTATCCCGGACCCGACGCGGCTGCTGCGCGTATACCAGGCGTCCTCCAACACTCTCAATCTTGTACGGGCGTTCATGGCAGGCGGATACGCCGACTTCGGCCAGGTTCACGAGTGGAACCGGGACTTCGTCGAGGGATCTCCGCTCAAGACTCAGTATGAGCGGCTGGCCGACCGCATCGACCACACCCTCGACTTCATGCGCGCCACCGGGGCACGGCCCGAGGACTTCGACCGACCGGAGTTCTTCGTCTCCCACGAAGGACTTCTGCTGGATTACGAATCGGCTCTGACTCGCCGGGACGCGCTGACGGGGGTCGCCTATGCAGCTTCCGGCCACATGCTGTGGATCGGTGAGCGGACCCGCGCCCTCGACGGCGCCCACATCGAGTTCTTCTCCCATATCGCTAACCCGATCGGCGTCAAGCTCGGCCCGGCCACGACGGCTGATACCGCACTGCGTCTCGTCGACCGCCTCGACCCCAAGCGGGTCCCCGGGCGGCTCACGTTCATTACCCGGATGGGCTGTGAGAAGGTTCGCGACGTGCTTCCTTCCCTCGTGGGAAAGGTCACTGCTTCCGGTGCTCAGGTCGCCTGGATCTGCGATCCCATGCACGGCAATACCATCGAGGCTCCCTCTGGTCACAAGACTCGCCGCTTCGACGACGTCCTTGACGAGGTCAGCGGCTTTTTTGAGGTCCATCGCGAACTCGGCACCCACGCCGGCGGCATCCACGTGGAGCTGACCGGAGATGATGTCACCGAATGCGTCGGTGGCGGACACGAGATCAACTTCGTGGACCTGGCTTCCCGGTACGAGTCAACCTGCGACCCGCGCCTGAACCGTCGCCAGTCCCTCGATCTCGCCTTCCTGGTAGCGGAGTTCCTGCTGGATACCGCCCGACGACGGCGGGGAAGCACCGTATAAGATCAGCTCAGCGCATTCTGTCGGTTAGCCATCGCCAGCGTGGCCTCCATCGCGACGGGGAACAAGCCGGTGCGGGCACAGGCTCAGGCAGGCTCGGCGCAGCGCGTCCGTATCGACCAGGCAGGCGTTGGTAGCGGTGCAGTGCGTGTGCGGTGCATCCATGTGGGAAATTTGGCCCAGGTTGTTGGGAAGCCCCAAGTGAGCGTCTTCCGTAGCCGCAGGTCAGCCCCACCCACGAACGGCCCACTGCAACAGGGAAGCCCCCACCGGGAGATCGGTGGGGGCTTTTGCGTTTGTGGGGTGTTGAGGGGGGGTGAGGTCAGGGGGCTAAGTGGTGGGTGAGGGTGTGGAGGGCGGTGGTGGGGCCGTCTTCGGTGGTGAGGTGGTGGGCGGCGGATTGGGCGCGGGTGCGGAGGGCCGGGGTGGTGGTGGCCTGGGTGAGGGCGGTGGCGAGGCGGGTGACGGCGTCGTCGAGGGGGAGTTTTTCGGTGAGGGTGGTGAAGGGGAGCGCGGGGGTGGCGGCTCCCAGGGAGGCGAGGCGGGCGGCCCAGAAGGGCTGGTCGCCGGTGAACGGGACGGGGACGGAGGGGATGCCGGCGCGGAGGGCCGCGGCGGCGGTGCCGGCGCCGCAGTGGTGGACGGCGGCGGCGAGGCGGGGGAAGAGGAGGGCGTGGGGGACGGGGGTGGAGAGGGTGAGGATGTCGTCGGAGGGGGAGGGGGCGGTGAGGTTGGCGTTGCCGGCCAGGAGGATGCCGCGGGTGCCGGCGCGGCGGAGGGCGCGGACGGCGAGGGTGCTGAGGCGTTCGGCGTCGGTGGTGGACATGGAGCCGAAGCCGATGGCGATCGGGGGTGGGCCGGAGGTGAGGAAGTCGTCGAGTTCGGTGGGGAGTTGGGCGTCGGGGGCGAGGTGGGGCCACCAGTGGCCGGTGAGGGTCAGGCCGGGGCGCCAGTCGGCGGGGCGGGGGACGAGGAGTTCGCTGAAGCCGTGCAGGACCGGCCAGTTGGCGGCCTCGGCGCGGCGGCGGGTTGCGCGCGGGGTGGCCGGGGGCAGGTCCAGGCGGGTGCGGAGGGCGCGGACGGCGTCGGCGTGGAGGCGGTCGACGACGCGGAGGGAGAGGTGGCCGGCGGCGCGGTTGCCCCAGCCGCCGAGCGAGCGGCCGCCGCCGACGACGGGGGCGAACGCGCGGGTGGGCGCGGTGGGTTGGAGGTAGGCGCCGACGGAGGGGATGTCGAGGGCCTCGGCGAGGTGCCAGCCGAGCGGGGCGGTGGTGGTGGACAGCAGGAGCAGTTCGGTGTCGGGGGTGGCGGCGTCGGCCATGCCGTTGCCGAGCTGCTCGATGAAGGCGGCGGCCCGGCGCAGCAGGGCGCGGCGGGTGGTGGGGGTGGCGGCGTCCGCGGGGTCGGTGGCGCGCGGGTCGGCGGGGAGGGGGCGGAAGGTGAGGCCGGCGGCGCGGATGAGTGGGGCGTAGGTGTCGTGGGTGGCGACGGTGACGTCGTGGCCGGCGGTGCGCAGGCGGGCGCCGAGGCCGGTGTACGGGGCGATGTCGCCGAGCGAACCGGCGGCGGTGAGCAGGATGTTCATGGCGGCCTCCGGTCAGGGGGCGGTGGGGTCGGGGGGTGACTGGCGGACGGCGTTGGCGTGCACCGCGGTGCGCACGTACGGGGCGAGGCCCGGGCGTTGTTCGGTGGGCGGGACGAGCAGGGTGAAGGCGCGGGGGTCGGCGGCGAAGTCGTCGGCGATCCGGGCGTGCATGTCGGTGGGGCAGGGGGTGAACCAGCGGATCAGGTGCTGGCGGTGCTCCTCGGCGAGGTCCATCGCCCGCTCGCCGTCGGCCGGTTCGCCGGCGTCGTGGGCGGCGAGCAGGCGGGCCCGCCAGTCGGCGGCCTCGGCCATGATCCGCGCCCAGTCGGCCTTGGAGTGCGTCGCGGCCCGGGCCATCGAGGTCCGGTAGCCCTCGCTGTGCCGCCACTTGCGCTCGGCCTCGGTGGCGTAGGTCAGGTCGAAGGCGATCTCGCCGAAGACCTCGAAGCGCTCCTGCGGGGTGAGCCGGACGCCGGTCTGTTGGACCTCCATGGCCTGCTCGGCGACCTCGACCAGGCGCCGGAGCCGGGCGATCTCCCCGGTGAGCCGGCGGTGCCGGGCGCGGAGCTGGTCGAGGGCGTTGGCCTGGGGGTCCTGGAGGATCGTGGCGATCTCGTCGAGCGGGAAGCCGAGCTCCCGGTAGAAGAGGATCTGTTGGAGCCGGGCGAGGTCGGCGTCGCTGTAGAGGCGGTAGCCGGCGGGGCTGCGGTCGCTGGGGCGGAGCAGGCCGGTGCGGTCGTAGTGGTGCAGGGTGCGGACGGTGACCCCGGCGACGGCGGAGACCTGGCCTACCGGGTATCCCATGGGGGCGCCTTTCGTGCGGGTGATGGCGCCGCGCGGCCGTCGGCGGCCGGTCGCGGTGCGGTGTCGATCAAGGGTGCGGCCTGACGTTGCGTGAGGGTCAAGGGAGGGGTAGGGGGAGGGTTGGGGCGGAGGAGACGATCGGGGCGTCGGTTCGAGGGGAGCGCCGTTACATTTGTCGGGAAACAGGTATTCGCTCTTGTGTGCGCACGGCGGTACGTCCCTGTGCACGCAGGGTGCACCTGGTGCGCAGCCCCAGCCCGTCCGTCCGCCCGAGGAATCCGTGAGACCAGCGACCGCCACCGCCAAGGCCGCCGGTGCCGTGCTGCTCACCGGGCTGCTCGCCGCCGCGCTCGCGGGGTGCGGCGGGCCCCGGCCGCTGCTGCGGGACGAGGGGCCGGCGGTCGCGCCGTCCGCGCGGATCGGACCGGTCTACGCGGCGGACACGCTGGGGCGCCCGTTGCAGCGCCCGGACGCGCTCCCGTTGGGGGACTCCGCGCGCCTGACCGGGCTGCGCTGGGAGTCCTGGGGCGGCCCGACCGCGGTGGCCTCCGGCGGACTGAGCGGGAACTGGTGCGCCCCGCAGTGCACCCGCGAGCCGTATCGGGTCAAGGTGACGCTGAGCGGCCTCCAGCGGCTGCCGGGGTTCGCGTACTACTCCAGCGCCGGGGTGGTCTCGCCCGAGCTCCACGGCGCGAAGGCCGCAGAGCTGGGACGGGTGAGCCTGCACCTGCCCGACGTCGAGTAGCGCGGCGTCCGGGAGGCCGCGGGCGCGGGGACGCGCCGGGGGCCGAGAGGAACGGAAGAAGGGAACGGATGGGGCTGCGCGCCAAGATCGGCATCGCGATCTCCGCCACTGCGGCGGTGGTCGCGGTCCTCGTCGGCGTGCTCGTCCACCACCACACCGTCAACGCGCAGCTCGACCTGTCCGGGCACACCCTCGACAGCCGGCTGCAGACCACCGCCCAGGACCGGGCCGCCGGGATTGACACCGGGCGGGGGTTGATCAACCCCCCTGACCTGCCGCGTCCGCTGAAGGCACTGGCCGAGGGCGGCCGGCGGGGCGTCTACCTGGACCTCAGCGGCCGGACGCCGTACCTGTGGGCGGCCACCAGGCTGGGCCCGGACATCGTCGCGCTCAAGCGCCCCTACGACCGGGAGCAGCAGACCGTCGAGGCGCTGGACCGGATGCTGTGGGGGGCCGGGGCGGCCGGGACCGCGCTGGGCTGCGTGGTCGGGCTGCTGGTCGCGCACCGGTTCGGGCGGCGGCTGACCGCCTCCGCCGCGACCGCCCAGCGGATCGCCGAGGGCGACCTGGGCGCGCGCCTGCCGCGCACCGGGAACGACGAGATCGCGCAGCTCACCGCGGCGGTGAACACCATGGCCGAGGCGCTCTCCGGGCGGCTGCGGGCCGAGCGCGACGTCACCGCGAACATCGCCCACGAGCTGCGCACGCCGGTCGCCGGGCTGGTCACCGCGGCCGGGTTGCTGCCGCCGTCCCGGCCCGCCGAGATGGTCCGGGACCGGGCCGAGCGGGTGCGCGGGCTGATGGAGGACGTGCTGGAGGTGGCGCGGCTGGACGCCCGCACCGAGGAGGCGGACCGGGAGGTGCGGCCGCTGGGGGAGTTGGCGTACCGGGCGGTCGCGGCGGCGGCCGGCCAGGGCGGCGGGTCCGGGGGCGCGGCCTCCGCGGGCGCGGGCTCCGGCGCGGCCCGGGCGGGGGCGAACGGCGGGATACGGGTGCGGGTGCTGGTCGACGGGCTGGTGGAGACCGATCCGCGGCGGGTCGAGCGGATCCTGGTCAACCTCATCAGCAATGCCCGGCGGCACGGGGCGGCGCCGGTGACCGTCGAGGTCGACGACGGGGTGATACGGGTCCGGGACACCGGGCCGGGCTTCCCGGAGTCGCTGCTGACGCACGGCCCGCAGCGGTTCCGCACCGGTGGCGGCCGCGGCGGGACGGGGCTGGGGCTCGGGCTGACCATCGCGGCCGGTCAGGCTCGGGTGCTCGGCGCCGGGCTGGGCTTCGCCAATCCGCCCGGGGGCGGGGCGCAGGCCACCGTTGATCTGCGGGGGGCGCTGTGCCCCGACGGGGACGGGAGCGGGAGAGGGGAGAGCGGCGACGGGGTGTGATGCCGGGACCGTCCTCCTACGGGAGGGCTGGTCCCTCCCGTAGGAGGACGGCCGGCGCTCACGCCTTACGGGAAGCGGTCCTCCAGGACGGAGTTCAGCAGCGCCCGGACGTCCTCGCGGTCCAGGCCCTCGGCGCGGGCGCGGTCCATCCAGGCGCGCAACTCCTCGCGCAGCACGGCGTCCGCGGCCGAGTCCGGGCGGGCCAGCGTGCGGCTGACGAAGGTGCCCAGGCCCGGCCGCGGCTCGACCAGGCCCTCGCGCTCCAGCTCGCGGTACGCCTTGAGCGTGGTGTTGGGGTTGACCTTGGTCGTCGCGGCGACCTGCGCGGCCGTGGGCAGCCGGTCGCCCTCCACCAGGATGCCCAGCCGCAGCGCCTGTTGGACCTGCTGGACGATCTGGAGGTAGGTGGCGACGCCGCTGCGGCGGTCGATCCGGAACTCGACGGCGCTCACCCCCTTCCTTCCTCCGTGCACGGTGCGGTGCGATCGGCGCGTCCGGCGCGTCCGCCGGCGCCGCGCCCGTCGACCGCTTGATGATCGGGCCGCCCGCGGCGGCTGTCAAAGCGCCCGCCGCGGTGGCCCGCTCGCCCGTTCAGAGCGGCCGCCGGCGGGCCCGCCACACCACGAACGCCAGCACCACCGCGGTCAGCGCCAGCAGGATCCCCGCGCCGAGCCACTGCATGCCGGGCATCTGGTCGAAGGTCAGGTACTGGGTGACGTGGTTGACGATGCCCTTGTCGGCCCGGCAGGCGTCGGGGTGGGCGTCGTTGACGCAGGTGCCGAAGCCGAAGAGCCGGCCGTCGGCGGTGGCCACCCAGTCGTCCATCCGGATCACGTCGTCCGGCAGGGCAGGGGCCTCGCCGTTGACGGGGTAGGTGAGGCTGCGCAGCGTGCCCAGCTTCGGCATCAGCTTCTCGCCCCAGACGACGCTCATCACGATGGCGGCGACCGCGGTCGCCGCCATCGCCGGCACCGTCCGCTTGATCAGCTTGCCCAGGGCGACGCCGCAGGCGGTGAGGAAGAGGGTCTCGGCGGTGAGCATCGGGCCGGTGACGTCGAACGGGCCGCTGTGCAGCCAGTCGCCCCCGACGGCCAGGGAGTGGGCGGGCGACCAGAGCCACTGGAAGACCGTCGCCAGCAGGGCGGTGCACGCGATCACGATCGTCAGCGGCAGCGCCAGGGTGGCGGCGAGCCAGCGGCCGCGGCTGACGGACTGGGTGGTCACCAACCGGAGGGTGCCGCGCTCCAGTTCGGAGGAGATCAGCGGGGCGCCCAGGAACACGGCGACGGCCACCGGAATGAGCTGGAGGAACTGGATGTCGCCGTTGAACATCGGGCCGTAGCTGCGCAGGAAGTCATCGTTGAAGACTGCCCGGGTGGCGTTCTGGCCGCCGAGGAATTCCGTCAGCCCGATCCGCTGGTACGAGAAGAGCGCGCAGGCGGCGAGGGTGACCAGGATGCCGGTGAGCAGCGCGGCGCGGTGCCGGCGCCAGACCAGCCACAGGACGCCGCGCAGCGGGCCGGTGCGGACGCCGGGGGACGCGGCGGTTTCGAGGTGCGTGGTGGCGGTGGTCATGCCGCGGTCTCCTTCTCGTCGGCGTCGTCCACGATCAGGGTGGGGGCGTCCGGGGCGCGCATGCAGGCCAGCAGGATCTCCTCCAGGCTCGGCGTCACGACGTCCCAGCCGGCGCCCCCGTTGGACGCCGGCGTGGTGGCGAGCGGGGCGGTCGGGCGGAGAAGCGCGCTGAACTGCCGCCCGTTGACGCGGGCGTCGACGAGGGTGTGCCGGTCGGTCAGCTCCTTGGGCACCCGGCCGTCGGCGGCAAGCCCGGTCACCAGGGCGTGCGCGGGCACCAGTTGGTCGGTCGGGCCGGCCATCCGCAGTCGGCCGCCGGCCAGGACGAGGAGGTAGTCGCACATCTCCTCCACCTCGGACAGCAGGTGGGAGGACATCAGGACGGTGGTGCCGTGCTCGGCGGCCTCGGCCATCAGCAGGCCGGACAGCTCGTCGCGGGCCAGCGGGTCCAGGTCGGACATCGGCTCGTCGAGCAGCAGCAGCGCGGGGCGCTTGCCGAAGGCGAGCGCGAAGGCGACGCGGGTGCGCTGGCCGCCGGAGAGCGCGCCGACCTTGGCGGTGAGCGGGATGTTCCCGGAGCGGACGATGCGCTCGGCGAGCGCCTGGTCCCAGGTCGGGTTGAGCTCGCGGCCGAGGCGGAGCGTGTCGGCGACCGTGAAGCGCGGGTAGAGCGGCTTGTCCTGGGCGAGGTAGGCGACGCGGGTCAGCACGTTCGGGTCGGTGACCGGGACGCCGCCGAGCCGCAGGGTGCCGGTGGTCGGCTGGAGCAGGCGGGCGGCGAGGCCGAGGAAAGTGCTCTTGCCGGCGCCGTTGGGGCCGACCATGGCGGCCACCCGCCCGGTCGGGAGCCGGAAGGAGCACTCCTGCAGTGCCCAGCGGCGGCGGTACTGCTTGCCCACGTTGTCGGCCTCGATCGCCCAGGGGCCCGGGCTCGGGTCGTGCATGCGAGATCCCCCCTTTAACTAGTTCATTAGTGGAATGAGTATGGAGAGCGGTCAGGGGCCTGTCAAAGCGTGGGAGTCCCGCCGGGTCGGGAAAGGGCGGGCGGCCGGGCCGCTACTCGGCCGTGACCAGCGGTTTTGCCATGCAGCGGCTGGACTCGTAGGTCCGGTAGTAGCCGAACTTCTCGACCAGGGCGTAGCCGCTGGAGGCGTAGAGGGCGAGCGCCTCGGGCTGCTCGGTGCCGGTCTCCAGCACCATCCGGAGGCGGCCGGCGGCCCGGGCGTCGTCTTCGAGGGCGGCCAGGATGCGTCGGGCCAGCCCGCGGCCGCGGGCGCCCGGCACCACGAACATCCGCTTGATCTCGGCGTCGCCGGGGGCGTACCCCTCCGCGGTGTCCTCCTGGACCCGCCAGCCGCCGGTGGCCAGCGGCCGGTCGTCCTCGTAGGCGATCAGGTACAGGCCGAGCGGCGGCAGGAACATCTCCGGGGCCAGGTGCGTCAGGTCCCCGTCCCCGTAGCGCCGGGCGTACTCCTGCTGGACCTCCTCGTCGAGGCGGGTCGCGTCGGGGTGGTCGTAGCGGACGGCGCGTATCTCCATTCCCGGAAGCGTACGGAAGCGGGCGGGCGGACCGGAAGGCGGCCGGGGCGGGGCCGGCGGGCCGGCGGGTTAGGGTGCCGGGATGCTGACCGTGACCAGTGTGAACGTGAATGGGCTGCGGGCCGCGGCCAAGAAGGGCTTCCTGCCGTGGCTGGCCGGGACCGACGCCGATGTGCTGTGCCTTCAGGAGGTGCGCGCCGAGACCGCCCAGTTGCCGGCCGAGGTGCGGGAGCCGGAGGGCTGGCACGTGGTGCACGCCCCGGCGGCCGCCAAGGGCCGGGCCGGGGTCTCGCTCTACACCCGGCGGGAGCCGGAGCGGGTGCGGATCGGCTTCGGGTCGGCGGAGTTCGACGACAGCGGGCGGTACGTCGAGGTCGATCTGCCCGGGGTGACGGTGGCCAGCCTTTACCTGCCCTCCGGCGAGGTCGGCACCGAGCGGCAGGACGAGAAGGAACGCTTCATGGCGGAGTTCCTGCCCTATCTCGTCGGGCTGCGCGAGCGGGCGGCGGCGGACGGCCGCGAGGTGGTCGTCTGCGGCGACTGGAACATCGCGCACCAGGAGGCCGACCTGAAGAACTGGAAGGCCAACCAGAAGAAGTCCGGCTTCCTGCCGGAGGAGCGGGCCTGGCTGTCCACCGTGCTGGCCGCGGCCGAGGGCGGCTATGTGGACGCCGTCCGGGCGCTGCACCCGGGGGTCGAGGGGCCGTACTCGTGGTGGTCCTACCGCGGGCGGGCGTTCGACAACGACGCGGGATGGCGCATCGACTACCACCTGTGCACGCCGGGGTTGGCCGCTCGTGCCGTCAAGGCGTACGTGGAGCGGGCGGAGAGCTACGACCAGCGGTGGAGCGACCATGCGCCGGTGACGGTGGTGTACGGGGCGTAGCGCGCCGGGTTTTCCGGGTACCGCCCGGGCAGGGTCAACCCTGCCCGGGCGGTTGCCCGTTGTGGGGCGCGTCCCGTTGGGGCGGGTCCTCCTGGGCCGCGTCTCCCCGGGCGTCCACCGCCTTCGCGCCGCTCAGGAGGCTCTCCAGTTCCGCGCGGATGCGGCGGTCCATCGCCATGGAGACCTCGGCCTCGACGACGCCCTTGGCGAGCGGGCGGAGGCTCTCCACGGTCTCGGTGGCCCGTGGGAGGTCCTGCAGGGTGGTGACGACGTGGGCGCGGATCAGGGTGGTGAAGACGTCGGCGAGCGCGTCGGCGTGCGCGCGGACCTTGCGGCCGGCCTCCAGGACGGCGCCGAGCGGGATGCCCTGGGCGACGAGGTCGGTGGAGGCGTCCAGCAGGCGGCGGCTGATGTGCACGAACTCGTCGCCGTCCACGGCCAGATAGCCGATCGCCAGTGAGGCGGTGAGGTTCTCCGCGGTGACCTCGCCGCTGAAGTGGTCGGCCAGTTCCTCCGGCGCGAGGCGGACCGGGGTCTCCTCGGACCAGGGGGTCAGCAACGGGCTGGGCAGGCCCAGGAGTTCGCCGACGTCGCGGCCGGTCTCGAAGGCGGTGAACAGCTCGGCGATCCCGCCCAGGGTGTGGCCGCGCTCCAAGAGGGCGGTGATGGTGCGCAGTCGGGCCAGGTGGTGCTCGCTGTACCAGGCGATCCGGCCCTCCCGGCGGGGCGGCGGCAGCAGCTTGCGCTCGCGGTAGAAGCGCAGCGTGCGGACGGTGATGCCGGCCTCCCTGGCCAGGTCGGCCATGCGGAACTCGCGCACCTTCGGGGCTGTTTGAGGCTCCCCGGGGGGTATGTCGTCCTTATGGGCGCGGGGGTGCGCGTGCTCGGGGGGAGGTGCTGCCGCCTGGTCTGCCACGGGCCCAGCCTAAGCGGGCCGGCGCCGCCGGGGGCCGGGGGTGACCGGAGGTAACTTCCTGCCGCCTGCCCCCTACCGCTCGGTACGGGACTGCCTTACGCTCCAACCGTGCCAATCGCGCCAGTGATTGCTGGCGCGATTGGGGGACGGTGGAGCGTCGACACGGGAGGTGGCGGCATGGCCGACGACGGGCGGCGGCATGTGCGGGTGGCGGTGATCGGATCGGGATTCGGCGGCCTGGGGGCCGCGGTGCGGCTGCGGCGCGCGGGGATCACCGACTTCGTGGTCCTGGAGCGGGCGGACTCGGTGGGCGGTACCTGGCGCGACAACAGCTATCCGGGGTGCGCCTGCGACGTGCCCTCGCACCTGTACTCGTTCTCGTTCGCGCCCAATCCGCAGTGGCCGCGCAACTTCAGCGGACAGCCGCACATCCGCGCCTACTTGGAGCGGGTGACGGACACCTTCGGGCTGCGTCCGCACCTCCGCTTCAACGCCGAGGTGCGACAACTGCGCTGGAACGGCACGGAGTTGTGGTGGGAGATCGACACCGCCCAGGGGGCGTACACCGCCGATGTGGTGGTGTCGGCCACCGGGCCGCTCTCCGACCCGCAGATCCCCGACATCCCGGGGCTGGCGGACTTCCCCGGCAAGGTCTTCCACTCCGCGCGCTGGGACCACGACTACGACCTGCGGGGCAAGCGGGTCGCGATGGTCGGCACCGGCGCCTCCGCCATCCAGATCGTGCCGGCGATCCAGCCGCGGGTCGGGCGGCTGACGGTGTTCCAGCGCACCCCGCCGTGGGTGATGCCGCGCGCCGACCGGCCGATCAGCGGGGTGGAACGGTGGCTGCACACCAGGGTGCCCGCCACCCGTCAGCTCCGCCGCCAACTCCTCTGGAGCATCCGGGAGTTGCAGGTCAGCGCGTTCACCAAGCGGCCCGGCGAGCTGGGGCTGGTCGAGCGGCTGGCGAAGTCCCATATGCACAAGGCGATCAAGGACCCGGCGCTGCGGGCCCGGCTGACGCCCGACTACCGCATCGGCTGCAAGCGGATCCTGCTGTCCAACACCTGGTACCCGGCGCTGGTCGAGCCCAACGTCGACGTGGTCACCTCCGGGCTGCGCGAGATCCGCGGCAACGTCCTGGTCGCGTCGGACGGCAGCGAGGCCGAGGCGGACGCGATCGTCTTCGGGACCGGCTTCCACGTCACCGACCTGCCGATCGCCGAGCGGGTCATCGGGGCCCGCGGCACCAGCCTCGCCGAGGAGTGGAAGGACGGCATGGAGGCGCTGCGCGGCAGCAGCGCGGCCGGCTTCCCCAACTTCCTCACCATCATCGGGCCCAACACCGGCCTCGGGAACAGCTCGATGATCCTGATGATCGAGTCGCAGTTGAACTACCTCGTCGACTACCTGCGCCAACTCGACGTCCTCGGCGACCGGATCGCCCTGGACGCCCGGCAGTCCGCCGTCGACGCGTGGACCCGCACCGTCCAGCGGCGGATGGCGCGCACGGTGTGGAACACCGGCGGCTGCGACAGCTGGTACCTGGACGCCAACGGGCGGAACACCACCGCCTGGCCGGGCACCACCGCCGAGTTCCGGCGGGAGACCCGGCAGGTGGACCTCGCCGAGTACGAGGTGATCCGGCCCCCGCGCAGCGCACCGGACGGCGCACCGGCCCCGGCCGCCGCCCGCACCACCGCGCAGACCGAGGAGGTGGCGGCATGACCCGCCCGGCACACGCCACCCGCGGCCGCTACGCCCCGCCCGCCCCCCGCCGGACCCTGGAGGTCACCTCCGCCGACGGCTCCCGGCTCCACGCCGAGGTGCACGGCCCACAGGGCGCCCCGGCGGTGGTCCTGGCGCACGGCTGGACCTGCTCGACCGCCTTCTGGGCCCCGGTCGTCCGGGAACTGTCCGACACCCACAAGGTGGTGCTCTACGACCAGCGAGGCCACGGCCGCAGCCCGGCCGTCCCGCCCGCCGGCTACGGCACCCGCCAACTCGCCGACGACCTGGTCGCCGTCCTGGAACAGGCCCTGGAGCCCGGCGAACGGGCCGTCGTCGGCGGGCACTCCATGGGCGGGATGACGATCATGGCCGCCGCCGAGCGGCCGGAGCTGCGCGCACGGGCCGCGGCCGCCCTGCTGTGCAGCACCGGCTGCGCCGATCTGCCCGCGGAGTGCCGGGTGTTCCCGCTGCCCACCCCCGGCGGCCGGCGCCTGGCGCACCGGCTGCTGTTGGGCTCCGGCGCCCCGCTCGGCCCGATCACCCCGGTCGCCAGGGCGGCGCTGCGGTACGTCACGCTGGGCCCCAAGGCGAGCGCTGAGCAGATCGAGGCGTGCGCCCGGATGGTGCACGCCTGCCCGTCGCGGGTCCGCGCCCGCTGGGGGCACGTGCTCTACGGGCTCCAACTCACCCGCGGCGTCTCCAGGTTGGCGCTGCCGACCGCGGTCCTGGCGGGCACCGCGGACCGGCTCACCCCGTTCGTGCACGCCCGGCGGCTGGCCTCGGTCCTCCCGCAGTGCGCGGGGCTCACCGCGCTGCCCGGGCTCGGCCACATGACCCCCGTCGAGGACCCGGACGCGGTCGCCGGCCGGCTGCGGGAGCTGGCCCGCGACCATCTGGCCACGGCCCCCGCCCCCGAGGAGCAACGACCCACCCCGCAGCGGCAGAAGAGCAGGAACACGAAGAAGGAGGAGGCGGCGTGAACGGGAGCAAGCTGGACGGGCAGGTCGTGGTCGTCACCGGCGCGGCGCGCGGGGTCGGGGCGCTGCTGGCGCGGAAGCTGTCGGCGCGCGGGGCGACCCTGGCGCTGGTCGGCCTGGAGCCCGACGAACTGCGCGAGGTCGCCGCCTCGTTGCACGGCCCGGCGCACCACTGGTACGCCGACGTCACCGACCACGAGGCGCTGTCCCGGATCGCCGCGGAGGTCAAGCTCCGCTTCGGGAAGGTCGACGCGGTGGTCGCCAACGCCGGGGTGGCGACCGGCGGTCCGTTCGGGGACTCCGACCCGGTGGCCTGGCGGCGGGTCATCGAGGTCAACCTGATCGGCAGCGCGGTCACCGCGCGGGCGTTCCTGCCGGTACTGAGGGAGTCCCGCGGCTACTTCCTCCAGATCGCCTCGCTCGCCGCGCTCACGCCGGCGCCGATGATGAGCGCGTACTGCGCCTCCAAGTCGGGCGTGGAGGCGTTCGCGCACAGCCTGCGCGCCGAGGTCGGACACCTAGGGGTCCGGGTCGGCGTCGGCTATCTGAGCTGGACCGACACCGACATGGTGCGCGGCGCCGACCAGGAGGACATCATGCGGGAGTTGCGCGCCCGACTGCCCTGGCCGTCCAACAAGACCTATCCGCTGGGCCCGGCCGTGGACCGGATAGCCGACGGCGTCGAGCGCCGCTCCGCGCACGTCTACGGGCAGTGGTGGCTGCGCGGGATGCAGGCGGTGCGCGGCCATCTCCCCTCGCTCATCGGGACGGTGGGGCAGCGCGAGATGCGGCGGTTCGGGGACCGGCTCGACGGGTTCCGCCCCGGGTTGGTCGGCGCGGGCGGCGAGGCGGACGAGAAGGCCCGGCTGAGCGGGTAACGCGCCGCGGGTGCGGGCCCGGTGGCCGCCCGCGCGGGCCCGGGCCGCTCACGGATAGTGCCCGATTGTGATCGAAATGCGACCAATGTCGGTTCATGTCACGCTGGTCGAGCCCGATCCCCGACACCCCCACAGGAGTGAACAGCATGGGCATCGAAGACCAGTTCAAGGACAAGGCGCAGCAGCTCAAGGACGAGGCCAAGCGGCGTGCCCAGCAAGGTCAGCAGGGCGCCGAGCGCGGCCGGCAGCAGGGCCAGGAGCGTGGCCGGCAGGCGCAGGAGCGCGGCCAGCAGTCCCGCGAGCGCGGCCAGCAGGGCGTGGACGACGCCGAGGACCGCTTCGAGAGCTGACGCGCCAACGCCCGCCGCACTGACGGGCGTTTGACGTCCTTCAACGAGGGTCGTTCGCCGTCAAGAAGGGGCGCACCCGGAGCACCGGGTGCGCCCCTTCGACGTGTTCGGTATACCGAATGCCCTCAACTGGCGGGCGGGGAACTTTCGTTGGGACGCTTGGGGCGTCACCCGTCGGCGCGCGGCGGGAGCGGGGGCCGACGACGGTCCGGGACGTCCGACAGGTCCGGCGGGTTCGCCGCGGGATGGCGGTCCAGCAACTCCAGTGCGGTGCGCACCGCGACGCCCAGGGTGGGGTGCCGGCCCTCCGCCCAGTGCAGCGGGGAGCGCAGCGCCTCGATGTCGACCTCCACGCCGTGGTTCTCCACGCCCCAGCCGTAGAGGCGGAACCACGCGGCGTTCATCGGCACGGTGATCGTGGTGCCGTCCGCGAGCCGGTGCCGGCCGGTCATGCCGACCACCCCGCCCCAGGTCCGGGTGCCGACCACCGGGCCGATGCCCTGCAGCTTGAACGCCGCGGTGATCATGTCGCCGTCGGAGGAGGTCATCTCGTCGGCCACCGCGACCACCGGGCCGCGCGGCGCGTTGCTGGTGTACGACACCGGCTCGGCGTCCCGGGTCAGGTCCCAGCCCATGATCGCGCGGGTCAGCTTCTCGATGACCAGCTCGGAGATGTTGCCGCCGGCGTTGCCGCGGACGTCCACGATCAGCGCCGGCATCGCCACCTCCCGCCGCAGGTCGCGGTTGAACTGCGCCCACCCCGAGCCGCCCATGTCCGGGATGTGGAGGTAGCCGCACCGGCCGTCGCTCAACTCCCGCACCACCGCCCGCCGTTTGGCCACCCAGTCCTGGTAGCGCAGCGGTCGCTCGTCGATCAGCGGGACCACCGCGACCCGGCGGGCGTGCCCGTTGCCGTTCCCGTCCGTCTCCGGCGGTGCGAAGGTCAGCTCGACGGTGGTGCCGCCGGCCGCGCCCAGCAGCGGGAACGGGCCGGCCACCGGGTCCACCGGCCGCCCGTCGACATGGGTGAGCGCGCTGCCCTCCCGGATGCCGGTGCCGGCCAGCGGCGAGCGGGCCTTGGAGTCCGAGGACTCGCCGGGCAGGATCCGCTTGACCACCCAACGCCCGTCCCGGTAGGTGAAGTTGGCACCCAGCAGGCCGATCGGGCGCTGGTAGTGCGGCGGCCCCTCGTTGCGCCGGGCCCCGGCGACATAGGCGTGCGAGGTGCCCAGCTCGCCCAGCACCTCGCGCAGCAGATCGGCGAACTCGTCGGGGCTGGCGACCCGTTCGAGCAGCGGCCGGTACTGCGCCAGCACGTCCTCCCAGTCGATCCCGCACAGCTTCGGGTCCCAGAAGTACGCCCGGACGATCCGGCCCGCCTCGTCGAACGCCTGCCGCCACTCCGCCCCCGGATCCACGTCGTGCAGGATCCGCCGCAGGTCCAGATGGACCGTGGTGTCGCCGTCCGCCGGCTCGTTCGCCGGCACCGCGCGCAGCTCGCCCTCGTCGTTGACGACCAGCCGGGTACCGTCGCCGCTGAGCGCGAACCCGTCCAGGGAGCTGGTGAGTTCGGTGCGCCGCGCCTTCGTCAGGTCGAAGTGCTCCAGGGTGGGGCGGCCGGAGGTGTCGGCCGGGTTGGCGAAGGTCTCGCCCAGCGCGCCGGAGATCGGCCAGCGCAGCCACACCAGCCCCCCGCCGCTGACCGGCCGCAGCGAGGAGTACTTGGACGCCGCGACCGGGAACGGCGTGACCCGGTTGGCCAGCCCCTCCACCTCCACCAACACCGGGCCCTCGCCGCTCGGCACCGGGTTCTCGTCCGGGTCCAGCCCGCCGGCCGCCGGCCGCCCCTCCGGGGACAGCGCGAACGGGGACGGCGTCGCCGACGACAGCGGGACGAGGTAGGGGCGGCAGCCCAACGGGAACGACAGGTCGCCGGTGTGCACGTCGTAGACCGGGTCGAAGCCCCGCCAGGACAGGAAGGCCAGATAGCGGCCGTCCCGGGTGAACACCGGCTGCTCGTCCTCGAAGCGGCCGTTGGTGACGTCCACGACGTGCCCGTCGGACAGCCGGGCCATGCTGATCCGCCGCAGCGTCCGGCCGATGCCCGGGTGCGACCAGGTCAGCCAGCGGGAGTCGGGGGAGAACGCCAGATCACGGACCGGACCGTTGCCGGAGCGGGTCAGCTCGGTGACCACCGCGGGCGGCCCGCCCACCGCGCCGCCGTCGGCCTCCTCCGCCGGCTCCCCGACGTCCACCAGCAGCAGCCGCCCGTCGTGCGTGGCCACCGCCAGCCGCTCCCCGTCCGGCGCCGGGACCAGCTCGTGGACCCGGCCCAGCGCCCCGGCCGCCAACCGGCGCGGGGTGCCAGGACCGCTGGCCCGCGGCAGGTCGGCGACCTCGACGGCGTCGTCGCCCTCGGCGTCCGTCACATACGCGATCCGGCCGGTCGCGCCCAGCATCACCGGCAGCCGCACCCGCACGCCCGGGGTGTCGTGGATGGTCCGGGCCGGCCCGTCGCGGTGGGTGAGCCAGTACAGGCTGCCGCGCACCCCGACCGCGCTGGCCCGCCCGGTGGCGTCCACCGCCAGGCCGGTGACGTGCGAGGCGGTCGGCACCTGGTACGTGCGGCGGCCGGCCCGCGGCCCGCCCAGCCGCACCGCCAGCTTCCGCGGCGCCGCGCCCGGGGACAGGTCGTCGATCAGCCACAGGTCGCCGGCGCACTGGTACACGATCCGCGAGCCGTCCGTCGAGGCGTGCCGGGCGTAGAAGTCCGGGTGGTCGCTGTGCCGGCGCAGGTCGGTGCCGTCCGGGAGGCAGGAGTAGACGTTGCCGACGCCCTCGTGGTCGCAGAGGAAGGCGATCCGGCCACCGGTGAACATCACCGAGTCCAGATGCCCGTGCAGGTCCGGCAGCAGCCGGGTGCCGTGCAGCCACATCCGGCCGGTCGCCCCGCCGCGGTAGCGCTTCCAGGACGCCGGCTCGTGCGGCGGCTTGCCGGTCAGCAGCAGCGTGCGGCGCTCCCCGTCGAGATCGGCCAGCGCGATGTCGGCGACCGGCCCCCAGGGGAGCTGGCCACCGGGGCCGCCCTCGGTCGGCAGGCAGTACGCCCACGAGTAGTACGAGAACGGCTGGCCGTGCGAGGACACCGCGAGGATCTGCGCCTGGCCCTCGCCGTCCGGCGGCGTCCACCCGCAGACCCGGGCGTCGGTGCTGCCCCAGTACGTCAGCCGCCGCGCCGGCCCGCCGGCCACCGGCACCAGATGGACCTCCGGGTCCAGGCTGCGCCAGCTGGTGAAGGCGATCTGCGAGCCGTCGGGGGAGAACCGCGGGTGACCGACCCGGGTCCGGTCCACGGTCAGCCGCCAGGCCCGGCCCGGCTCCTCGCCCTCCGGCGCGATCGGCGCCAGCCACAGGTCGTCCTCGGCGGCGAAACACAGCAGGTCGCCGTGGAGGTGCGGGAAGCGCAGGTACGAACCGGGCGGGCGGCCCGGCCCGGTCGGAACGCGGCGCAGCCGGCCACGCGGGACGCCGGCCTCGGGTGCATCGCTCACGTCCCCCATGGTTTCGGCGCCGGGAGCGGGCGGCAACTCGGCCCGTTCGGCCACCCCGCCGCGCTCACCCCGCGTCACCCGTGACCGAAACCGGTCACCGCCGGCCCGGGACGAACGGCAGCGCGGCGTACCGCCGGACGTAGTGGCCCCGCGCGAAGGTGCCGGCGGCCGCGTCCACCGCGAAGTCCGGGAAACGGCCCAGCAGTTCGGCCAGCGCCACCCGGGCCACCAGACGGGCCGCGGCCGCGCCCAGGCAGTGGTGCGGGCCGTGCGCGAACGCCAGGTGCTGGGGGCCGTCCCGGGTGAGGTCCAGCCGCTCCGCGTCCGGGCCGAACGCCCGCGGGTCGCGGTTGGCGGCCCCGTACAGCAGCAGCACCTTACGGCCGGCCGGGACGGTGCGGCCGTGCAGCACCGTGTCGGCGGTGACCGTCCGTGCCAGGCACTGGACCGGGGACGTCAGCCGCAGCAGCTCCTCGACGGCCGCCGGCAGCCGGGCCGGGGCGTCGAGCAGGAGGCGGCGCTGGTCCGGGTGGGCGGTCAGCAGCTCGGCGGCGCCGCCCAACAGGCCGGTGGTGGTGTCGTTGCCGCCGGCGACCATGGTGAAGGCGAAGCCGAGGATGCGCAGCAGCGCCGCGTCGTCGCCCGGCGGCAGCAGCCGCACCAGATCGGAGACGGTGTCATCGGCCGGCTCGGCGCGCCGCCGCTCCGCCAACTCCGCGAAGTAACCCAGCAGTTCGCCCACCGCCGTCGCCGCGGCCAGCGGCGAGCCGAGCGTGGTGGCCTCCACGATGGCGTGCGTCCAGTCGTCGAAGCGGGCCCGGTCCGCCTCCGGCACGCCCAGATAGCGGCCGACGACGAAGCTGGGCAGCGGCTTGAAAAGCTCCGCGACGATGTCGCAGCCGCCGGGCAGGTCGGCGATGCGGTCCAGCCGCTCCCGGACGAAGGTCCGCACGTCCGGCTCGATGGCGGCCACCCGCCGCGGGGTGTAGCCGCGGGTCAACAGCCGCCGGAAGTCGGTGTGCTCCGGCGGGTCCAGCATCACCAGCGGCGCCGCGTCGGTGATGCCGAGCCGCTCCCGCTCGCCGTAGGTGAAGGTCAGGCCGGCGGCGGAGGAGAACCGCGCGGTGTCCCGGGCGGCGGCGAGCACGTCCGCGTACCGGGAGAGCACCCAGTAGTCGCCGTCCGCGACATGGTGCGCGGGCGCGGTGTCCCGCAGCGCCGCGTATCTCCCCCACGGGGTGCGCCAGCTCTCGCCCCCGCACGGCACGAACCTCGCGCGCGGAGCCTTTGGTGCTTCCTGGGCTGCCATGGCCGGAGGGTGGGGGAGCGGGGCACAACAGTCAAGGACGGTGCCGGGCCGGATCCGCCGGCGTTCCGGGCCCGCCCGCGCCCAAGTGTGAGGAACGCCACGGCCCGTGGCCCTGGCGGTGCCCCTGGTCATGAGCATGGATCCCGGCGTTGCACCATTGATGGGTCACCTTAAGCGGCGGAAGAACGGGAAACAGGAACAGTGGTGGACGTCCAGGGCACGGTCGAGGACGGCTTCGAGCCGGTCCGGGACGCCTTCGCAGCGAACTTCGCCGAGCGCGGCGAGCGCGGGGCGGCCGTCACCGTTTACCGGGACGGCCGCAAGGTCGTCGACCTCTGGGCCGGCACCAAGGACGGCGACGCCGATCCCGACGACCCCCAGGCCGCCCCCTGGGAGCCCGGCACCGCCCAGATCGTCCGCTCCGCCACCAAGGGCATCGCCGCCACCGTCCCGCTGCTGCTGCACCAGCGCGGCCAACTCGACCTGGACGCCCCGGTCGGCACGTACTGGCCCGAGTTCAAGGCCGCCGGCAAGGACCGCGTCCTGGTCCGCCACCTCCTCGCGCACCGCGCGGGCCTGCCCGTCCTGGACACCCCGCTCACCCCCGCCCAGGCCATCGACGGCACCAGCGGCCCGGCCGCCCTCGCCGCGCAGGCCCCCGCCTGGACGCCCGGCACCGACCACGGCTACCACGCCCAGACCTACAGCTGGCTGCTGGGCGAACTGGTGCTGCGGGTCACCGGCCGCACCCTCGGCGCCTGGGTCGCCGACGAGATAGCCGGGCCGCTCGGCCTCGACCTGTGGATCGGCCTCCCCGAGGCGGCCCGCCCCCGCGTCGGCCGCCTCGCCCCCGTCGAGGCCCCGCCCCGCCCGGCCGCCGCCGGCCTGCGGGTCCGCCCCAAGAAGGCGGTCTCCGACGCGTACGCCGACCCCGACTCGCTCACCAACCGCGCCTTCGGCGCGATATCCCCGGCGCCCGACGAGAACTCCGACGCCTACCGGGCGGCGGAGCTGCCCGCCTCCGCCGGCATCGCCACGGCGCCCGCCCTGGCCCGCGCGTACGCCGCGCTGATCGGGCCGGTCGACGGTCACCCCCGACTCTTCGCGCCGGCGACGCTGACCCTCGCCCGCACCGAGGAGTCCGCCGGCCCGGACCGCACGCTCCTGGTCAACACCCGCTTCGGCCTGGGCTTCATGCTGCACGGCCCGGCGTCCCCGCTGCTCGGTCCCGGCTCGTTCGGCCACCCCGGCCGCGGCGGCGCGCTCGCCTTCGCCGACCCGGAGAGCGGGGTCGCCGTCGGCTACGTGACGAACGGGATGCAGCGGAACGTGACCGCCGACCCGCGGGCGCAGGCGCTGGTGCGCGCGCTGGCTTCCCACGTCGTCGGCTGACCCGCCGTTGGGGCGGGGCCCCGCCCCTTCCGCGCCGTGCGGGTCCCCGCCCCGGTGGGAGCGAGGGCTCCCGTCCGGGTAAGTACTGGCCCATGAGGCGACTTGAGGGATACCGGGTGCTGGTTACGGGGGCCGGGCGGGGGATCGGGGAGGCCGCGGCTCGGCGGGTGGCGCGCGAGGGGGCACGGGTGTTGGTGACCGACATCGACGGGGAGCGGGCCGAACGGGTCGCGCAGGGGATCCGGGCGGACGGCGGTGCGGCCGAGGGGCGGGTCTGCGACGTCGGGGACCGGGGGGCCGTGGAGGCGGCCGTCGGGTACGTCGTGGAGCGGTTCGGGGGCCTGGACACCCTGGTCAACAACGCCTTCGGCTGCCATCCCGACGCCCCGCTCTTCGAGGACACCCCGGACGACGAGTGGGCCGCCGACCTCGACCTCACCCTGACCGGCGCGATGCGCTGCGCCCGGGCCGCGCTGCCGCACCTGGTGGCCGCCGAAGGCCGCGGCTCGATCGTCAACATCGGTTCGGTGAACGGCATCCAGGACTTCGGCAACCACGCCTACAGCGCCGCCAAGGCCGGCCTGGCCAGCCTGACCCGCACCCTCTCCGGCCACGCGGCCCCCCGCGGCGTCCGCGTCAACCTCATCGCCCCGGGCACCATCGACACCCCCAACTGGGCGGGCCGCGAGGAGAAGTTGACCCGCGCCGCCACCGTCTACCCCCTGGGCCGGGTCGGCCGCCCCGACGACATCGCCGCCGCCGTCGCCTACCTCGCCTCCCCCGACGCCTCCTGGGTCACCGGCATCACCCTCCCCGTGGACGGCGGCCTCCTCCCCGCCAACCCCGAACTACGCCAAGCCCTCAAGGGCAGTTGAACCCCACCCCGCACCGGGTGAACCTCAACTCCCCACCGGGGCGGCGGCCCGCATCGCACAGGAGGGGTCGGGGGCGGAGGGCCGACAACGTGGGAGGGAACCGGCCGCCCAGGCGGCCGTCAGCCGGCGAGCATCAGGCCGATCCCCACCACCATCACCCCCGCCGCCGCAACCCTCGGCAGACCGAACCGTTCCTTGAAGAAGAGCGTCCCGATCACGGCGCCGACGATGATCGACGACTCGCGCAGCGCCGCGATGGGGGCCAGCGGTGCGCGGGTCTGGGCCCACAGCACGAGTCCGTAGGCGAAGACCGACAGCAGGCCGCCGAGCAGGCCGCGCAGGGCGAACGGCCGTAGTTCGGCGGCGAGTCGGCCGCGCCGGGTGGCCAGCGCGTAGGCGGGGATGGCCAGTCCTTCGAGGATCATCAGCCAGGCGATGTAGCCGAGCGCGCTGCCGGAGGCGCGGACGCCCAGGCCGTCGACGGTGGTGTAGGAGGCGATGGACAGGCCGGTGGCCAGGGCGGCGAGGATCGCCGGCCAGTGGGGGCGGGAGCCGGCGCCGCGGATGCCCCAAAGGGCCAGTCCCACCAGGCCCGTTGAGGCCAGCGCGACGCCGGCAAGGGCCCAGCCGCCGGGTACCTCGTGGACGAAGACCGCGGCGAGGACGGTGACGACGAGGGGCGCGGTGCCCCGGGCGATCGGATACATCTGGCCGAAGTCGCCCATCCGGAAGGACTGCATCAGCAGCGCTTGGTAGACGACGTGCAGCACGGAGGAGGCGAGCAGGTAGGGCCAGGCGGCGGCCGCCGGCAGGGGGGTGAAGCAGGCCAGGAGCGCGCCGCAGAGCGTGCCCCCGCCACCGACGAGGGTGAAGGCCAGGAGTTGGTCGCGTATGCCGTGGGCCAGCGCGTTCCAACTGGCGTGGGTGACGGCGGCCAGCAGGACGGCCGCGACGACCAGCGGGGTCACGCGGTCTGCTCGCGGACGTGGGCGAGTCGGCCGCCGCCGTGGGCGAGCGCTCCGGCGAAGCGTGGGTGGGCGTCGCTGACGGTGGCGGGCGGTGGGGTCTCGGTACCGGTTGCGAAATCGCTCATGGCCCGCACGGTAACGAAGGGTGTGCGGGCCATGCGAACGGGTTCCGGCCGGTGGACACCCCGGGCAACGGGGTGTCCACGGGCGTCAGTTGGCGGCGAGCAGGGCGCGGACCAGCGGGCCCGCGTTGGTGCCGCCGTGGCCGCTGGCCGGGACGACCGCGGCGGCCGCCAGGTCGTTGCGGTAGGCGGCGAACCAGGCGTTGGGCTTGTCCTGGTTGTCGACCTCGGCGGAACCGGTCTTGGCGCCGAGGTCACCGCTGAGGCCCTGCATCGCCTCGGCGCCCGTCCCGGACGTCGCGGTCAGCTTCATCAGCGACTTGAGGTTGGCCGCGGTGTCCGGCTTCATGGTGCGCGCCGCCTTGGCGAACGCCCGGTTGTCCAGCGACTGGGCGACGACGAACGGCTGGCGGAAGGTGCCGGACTGGGCGGTGGCGGCGACCGAGGCCATGTTCAGCGGGTTCATCCGGACGCCGCCCTGGCCGATCAGCGAGGCCGCCATCTGCGCGTCGTGCTGCACCGGGACGGTGCCGTCGAAGGTCGGGATGCCGGTGGCCCAGTTCAGCCCGAGGCCGAAGACGTCCCGGGCCTCCTTGGTCAGGTCGTCGTCGCTGAGGTCCTTGGCGTGGCCGATGAAGGCGTTGTTGCAGGACGCGGCGAAGCTCTGCGCGAAGGTGCCGTCCGGGATCTCGGACTTGTTGAGGTTCTGGAACTTCCAGCCGCCGACGGTGACGAACTGCGGGCAGGGGTCCTTCTTGTCCGGCGCCGTCAGGCCCTTGTCCATCAGTATCGCCGCGGTGACGATCTTCATCGTCGAGCCGGGCGCCAACGACCCCTGGGTGGCGACGTTGAAGCCGTTCGCGGGGGAGTTGGCGAACGCCAGGATCTCGCCGGTGCTGGGCTTCACCGCCGCGACGGACGCCGACTTCTTGCCCTTGACGGCGTTCTCGGCGGCCGTCTGCAACGTGGCGTCCAGCGTGGTCTTCAGGGTGCCCGGAGCGCCCTGGGAGAGCACCTTGAGGGTCTTGTCGGGCTGCTGCTTGTTGCTGTCGGCGGCCTTGGCGCGGTGGATGTAGAGCTCCACGCCGGGCTTGCCGTCGGTCTTCGTGCCGTACTTGGTGCGCAGGCTGTCCAGTGCCGCGGACAGCGTCGGGTGGTCCTTGGCGGTCAGCTCGGTGCCGTTGCGGTCCACCGCCTTGATCGGCGGCGCCTCGGCCTCGCCGGTGCGCAGTTCGTCGCCCTTGGCCAGGCCCGGGTAGAGCGCGGAGGGCTGCCAGGCGATCTGCGGCTTACCGGTGGCCTTGTCGCGCTTGAGGGTCACCGCGCTGCCGTAGGAGAAGGGGGTCTGCACGGACTTGTAGGAGATCTGCGCGCCGACCGTGTACGGCACCTTGTCGCCGGTCGGGGTGCCCGGCTTCAGCGTCACCTTGGTGAACTTCGCCTGCTGGGCGAAGGAGGCGAGCGCGGTGCGGGCGGCGTCCGGGGCGTCGGTCAGTGCGGCGGCCTTCGCGGTGTCGCCGGACTGCCAGGCCGTCAGGAACGCCTGGGCCGTGGTGTTGACTTCCTTGGCGGTCAGGGGGCCGGTCGGCACCGAGGCGCCGTCGCCCGACTTGGCGTCGGCGGACCGGACGGCCTGGGGCGACGCCCCGTCCGAGCCGCCGAACAGCGTGAAGCCGCCGACCACTCCCACCACCAGGGCCACCGACCCGCCGATCAGCCCGTACTTCACCTCGCGGCGCATGCCAACGATCCCCTCCCAGGAGCTTGAGGTCCTCAGGTACGCACCCAAGAACGCCCCTCGCACTCTAAGGGACACGGGCAAGCGGTGAGTCTCGATCAGGGCACGGTCCGGTGACGCACCGTCGAACCGTCGTGACGGTTTCGTCACAACGGGCGGTGGGGCCCGGCCGGCCGCTCAGACCCAGCTGTCGAACCACATCCGGTCGTGCCAGGCGCTCTTCGGGATCGGCAGGCCCGTATAGAGCGGATAGAAGTAGATGAAGTTCCAGACGATCAGCAGCACCAGGACGCCGGCGCCGACCGCGCCGAAGGTGCGGCGCCGCTCGTCGGCGCGCGGCGGCCCGATGAGCGCGCCGATCATCATCGCCAGCGCCAGGCACAGGAACGGCACGAAGACCACGGCGTAGAAGAGGAAGATGGTCCGTTCCTGGTAGAGGAACCACGGCAGATAGCCGGCCGCGACGCCGCAGGCGATCGCCCCGGCCCGCCAGTCCCGCCGGAACAGCCACCGCCACAGCACGTACAGCAGCGCGAAGCAGGCCGCCCACCACAGCAGCGGGGTGCCCAGCGCCAGCACCTCGCGGGCGCAGCCCTCGGCGGCGGTGCAGCCGTCCTGTCCGGCCTTGGGGTCCTCGTAGAAGTACGAGACCGGGCGGCCCAGGACCAGCCAGCTCCAGGGGTTGGACTGGTAGGTGTGCGGCGTGGTCAGTCCGGTGTGGAAGGCGTAGACCTCGGTCTGGTAGTGCCACAGGCTGCGCAGCCAGTCCGGGAGCCAGGTGAAGGAGCCGTGCTGGCCCTCGGGGGAGGTGGCCCAGTCCCGGTAGTAGCCGCCCTTGGTGACGATCCAGCCCGTCCAGGACGCGAGGTAGGTGGCGAGGGCGACGACGACGGTGGAGGCGAACGCGGGCAGCGCGTCGCACCGCAGCACCGCGCGGAACGGGCGCCGGGCCCCGGCCGTGCGCCGCGCCCCCATGTCCCACAGCACCGACATCAGCGCGAACGCGGCCAGGAAGTACAGGCCGTTCCACTTCGTCGCCGCGGACAGGCCCAGGCACAGCCCGGCCGCGATCCGCCAGGGCCGCCAGCCCAGCCGCAGCCGGGCGCCGATCTCGCCGTCCGGCCGGGCCAGTCCCTCGGGGCCGTCGGGCAGCGCCGCCGCCAGCCGGGCCCGGGTGCGGTCCCGGTCCACCAGCAGGCAGCCGAAGCCGGCCAGCACCCAGAACATCACGATCAGGTCGAGCAGCGCGGTGCGGCTCATGACGAAGTGCAGCCCGTCCACCGCCAGCAGGGCGCCGGCCAGGCACCCCAGCGCCGTCGAGCGCAGCAGCCGCCGCCCGATCCGGCAGACCAGCAGTACCGACAGCGTGCCGAGCAGCGCGGTCATGAACCGCCAGCCGAAGGGGTTCATCCCGAACGCCCACTCGCCCAGCGCGATCAGCCACTTGCCCATCGGGGGGTGGACGACGTACGAGTGCTCCGGCGAGAGCAGGATCTGCGGGGGGTGGGCCAGCAGGGCGTCGTTGGCGTTCTTCGCCCAGGTGCCCTCGTAGCCGTACTGCAGGAGCGACCAGGCGTCCTTGGGGTAGTACGTCTCGTCGAATATCACCTTCCGCGGGCTGCCGAGGTTCCAGAACGTCAGCACGCCCGCGAACGCCGTCACCAGCAGTGGCCCGATCCAGCCCGACCAACGGGCCAGCCGGGACGTGAGGTTGGGGCCGGCGCCGAGCAGCGCCCACACCCGCCCGTCCGGCTCGGGGAACGGCGCCACCAGCCGCGTCCGGATGTCGGCCGACGGGCGGCCGGCGTATCCGAACCGGCGCAGGCGCCGCTGCCACACCGGAGGCCGGTCGGTCGGCTCCGAGGCGTGCGGGGCGGCCGCGTGCGTCGCGGTGGTGTCACTCGTCACCCGGCCCATCGTAGGGAAGCGGTTCCGGAGGCGGGTGGCCCGCGCCGCGGGCCGGTACCGCACGTCACCGGCACGGGCCCGCGGGGGGCACCGGCGCCGGGCTGGGAGGATGGGGAGGTGACTGGAACGCTGGTACTTGCAGGGACGCCCATCGGCGACGTCGCGGACGCCCCGCCGCGGCTCGCCGCCGAACTGGCCGCCGCCGACGTGATCGCCGCCGAGGACACCCGGCGGCTGCGCCGGCTCACCCAGGCCCTGGACGTGGTGCCGGCCGGCCGGGTCGTGTCGTACTTCGAGGGCAACGAGGCGGCCCGCACGCCGGAGTTGGCGGAGGCGCTGGCCGGCGGGGCGCGGGTGCTGCTGGTCACCGACGCCGGCATGCCGTCGGTCTCCGACCCCGGCTACCGGCTGGTCGCCGCCGCCGTCGAGCGCGGGGTGAAGGTCACCGCGGTGCCCGGCCCGAGCGCGGTGCTCACCGCGCTCGCGGTGTCCGGGCTGCCGGTGGACCGGTTCTGCTTCGAGGGCTTCCTGCCGCGCAAGGCGGGGGAGCGGCTCTCCCGGCTCCGCGAGGTCGAGGGCGAGCGCCGCACCCTGGTCTACTTCGAGGCCCCGCACCGCCTGGACGACACCCTCGCCGCGATGACCGAGGTCTTCGGCGCCGACCGCCGCGCCGCGGTCTGCCGCGAGCTGACCAAGACCTACGAGGAGGTCAAGCGCGGCGGGCTGGGCGAGTTGGCGACCTGGGCCGCCGAGGGCGTCCGCGGGGAGATCACGATCGTCGTCGAGGGTGCCCCTGAGAGCGGGCCGGGTGAGCTGGACGCCGAGGAGCTGGTGCGCCGGGTGCGGATCCGGGAGGAGGCCGGGGAGCGCCGCAAGGAGGCGATCGCGGCGGTGGCGGCGGACGTCGGGCTGCCCAAGCGGGAGGTCTTCGACGCCGTGGTGGCGGCCAAGAACGCGGCCAAGGATGCGGCAAAGAATTCCGGGCCCGGCCTGCCCGGCTGAGCGTGTGCACGCTCGGGAGAGCATAAAAGCCCAGCTCACGGGCCTAATGCGACCGTCGGGAAGGTAAATGGCCGGCATCGAAGGTAAAGCGATCACCCGGGATCTGGTGCGTTTGTCCTACGAGCTGCCAAATCTGGGCCAATAGGTGCCAGGACGGCTGCGCTCCCGCCGTGAAAGGCGTTCCCTGGGAACCGGGACGTTCGGTCCCCGGAGAGCTTGTCCAGCGGACAAGAGGAGCGCACATGAGCGACATCACCAAGACCACCGGCGGCGCTTCCGGCGCGGCATCCGCGAGTACCTTCCCGCCCCAACCCCGGCGGCCCGAGCCCGCCGCCCACGAGGCGTACGCCTTCTGTTGCATGAGCTGCGGCCACGGCTGGGAGCAGGCGTACGAGATCGAGCACCAGGTGGACCCCAAGGGCGTCACGCACGCCGTCTACTACGCGGACGGCGAGCGGGTGCCGTCCCCCCTGACCCATCCCACCTGCCTCAACTGCGGCGGCCACGTCGTCCGCATCATGCGCTCCGGGCAGGTCTCGATGGTGTCCGACGCGATCGCGCACCTGCACGAGCGTCCGCATCACCGGAAGGCCACCCACCACGAGGAGGCCGGCCCCCGCGCGGACGACGGTCGCACCGGCAGCACCGCCGACCCCGAGCGGCACCGCTGGCACCTCTCCGACCTGCTGCACCCCTTCCAGCACCACCGCAAGTGAGGCGCCGGCCGCGGTCCTCGTAGGATCGCGGCCATGGCCCCGCAGGACAAAGACACCCCGCCGCCGCTGCCGGAACCGCTCCGGGTGCCGGTCGCGGACTCGCACACCCACCTGGACATGCAGGAGACGACGGTCGAGGAGGCCCTCGCCAAGGCCGCGTCCGTCGGCGTCACCACCCTCGTCCAGGTCGGCTGCGACGTGAACGGCTCGCGCTGGGCCGCGGACACCGCCGCCGCCCACGAGCGGGTGCACGCCGCCGTCGCGCTGCACCCCAACGAAGCTCCGCGGATCGTGCTGGGGGATCCCGACGGATGGTCCCGGCAGCGGGCGCGGAGGGCCGGCGGCGACGCCGCCCTCGACGACGCGCTGGGCGCGATCGACGCGCTCGCCGCCCGCCCCGAGGTCCGCGGCGTCGGCGAGACCGGCCTGGACTACTTCCGCACCGGCCCCGAGGGCGTCGCGGCCCAACAGCGTTCCTTCCGCGCCCACATCGAGATCGCCAAGCGGCGCGGCAAGGCCCTGGTCATCCACGACCGCGAGGCCCACGACGACGTGCTGCGGATCCTGCGCGAGGAGGGCGCGCCCGACCGGGTCGTCTTCCACTGCTACTCCGGCGACGCCGCGATGGCCAAGACCTGTGCCGCGGCCGGCT
Source organism: Streptomyces sp. WZ-12 (assembly GCF_028898845.1). Classification (NCBI taxonomy): domain Bacteria; kingdom Bacillati; phylum Actinomycetota; class Actinomycetes; order Kitasatosporales; family Streptomycetaceae; genus Streptomyces; species Streptomyces sp. WZ-12. Next base: position 5,357,538 of record NZ_CP118574.1, read on the forward strand.
ACTTCATGTCCTTCGCCGGCAACGTCACCTTCAAGAACGCCCAACCGCTGCGCGACGCCCTCGCCGTGGCCCCGCCCGAGCTCGTCCTCGTCGAGACCGACGCACCCTTCCTCACCCCCGCGCCGTACCGCGGACGGGCCAACGCGCCGTACCTCATCCCGCACACCCTGCGCGCCATGGCCGACGTCAAGGGCCTGACCGAGGACGCGCTGGCCTCGGTCATCGCCGAGAACACCGCCCGCGCGTTCGACTACTGACCCCCGTGGCCCGACTCGCGCCACCCCCGCGCGAGTTGGGCCCGCCGCCCCCGCTCCGCTACATTCCGCGCTTGACCGGTTACCGGACGACACCCGTGGCAGGTGGAGCGTTGAGTCCTTCGCAGAGCGGACACCGCACCGGACGCGGCGGCCACCGCCGACGCCCCGCCGTCGGCGCGCCCGAACGCCTCCGCCGGCTGGTGCCCCGCGCCCTGGTCGTCGCCTTCCTCGCCGGCGGCACCACCGCGTTCGTCGCCCACGACAAGGCCGTCAAGCTCAGCGTCGACGGCCACCCCCGCACCCTGCACACCTTCGCCGACGACGTCGACGGACTCCTCGCCGACCAGGACCTCGCCGTCGGCCCGCACGACATCGTCGCCCCCACCGCCGACGCCGGCCTCGCCAGCGGTGCGGAGGTCGTGGTCCGGCACGGCCGGCCCGTCCACCTCACCCTCGACGGGCACCAACACCGGGTGTGGACCACCGCGGACACCGTCGAGGGGGCGCTGCACCAGCTCGGCGTCCGCGCCGAGGGCGCCTACCTCTCCGCCTCCCGCTCCCAGCCCATCGGCCGGCACGGCCTGGAGCTGGCGGTCCGCACCGAACGCACCGTGGTCTTCCGTGCCGACGGCCGCGAGCACCGGGTCCGCACCACCGCCGCCACCGTCCGCGAGGCCCTCGCCCAGAGCGGCCTGGCGCTGCGAGACCAGGACACCACCTCGGTGCCGCCGGACAGCTTCCCGCGCGAGGGCCAGACCGTCTCCGTGCTGCGGATCACCGGCACCACCGAGGTCCGCGACGAGCCCGTCCCGTTCCGCACCGTCAAGCGGCCCGACCCGCGCCTGACCCGCGGCACCGAGGAGGTGGTCCGCCCCGGCGTGCCCGGGCTGCGGCAGGTCACCTACCGCCTGGAGACCGTCAACGGGGTCCGCCGCAAGCCCCGGAAGGTGGCGGTGGAGACGGTCGCGGAGCCCCGCCCGCAGATCGTCCGCATCGGCACCGCGGCCCTGCCCACCTCGGTGGGCGGCGCCGACGGCCTGGCCTGGGGCGAGCTCGCCCGGTGCGAGGCCGGCGGCCGCCCGAACGCCGTCGACGCCACCGGCACCTACGGCGGCCTCTACCAGTTCGACGTCGGCACCTGGCACCGACTCGGCGGCACCGGCCGCCCCCAGGACGCCCCCGCCCAGGAGCAGACCTTCCGGGCCAAGAAGCTCTACGTCACCAGGGGCGCGAGCCCCTGGCCGGTCTGCGGCCGTAAGCTGCACGGGTGAGCGAGCGTAAGACCACCGACGAATCCGGCCCCCTGCTGGGCCCCGCCGATGTCCGGGAACTGGCCGCAGCGCTGGGCGTACGCCCGACCAAGCAGCGCGGCCAGAACTTCGTCATCGACGCCAACACCGTCCGCCGGATCGTGAAGACCGCCGACGTCCGCCCCGACGACGTGGTCGTCGAGGTCGGCCCGGGCCTCGGCTCGCTGACCCTGGCCCTGCTGGAGGTCGCCGACCGGGTCACCGCCGTCGAGATCGACGACGTCCTCGCCGCGGCCCTGCCCGCCACCGTCGAGGCCCGACTGCCCGAGCGCGCCGACCGCTTCGCGCTGGTCCACCAGGACGCCCTGCACGTCACCGAGTTGCCCGGCCCGGCGCCCACCGCGCTGGTCGCCAACCTCCCCTACAACGTCGCGGTCCCCGTCCTGCTGCACATGCTGGAGCGGTTCCCGACCATCGAACGCACCCTGGTCATGGTCCAGGCCGAGGTCGCCGACCGGCTCGCCGCCGGCCCCGGCAACAAGGTCTACGGCGTCCCCTCGGTCAAGGCCAACTGGTACGCCGAGGTCAAGCGGGCCGGCGCCATCGGCCGCAACGTCTTCTGGCCCGCGCCCAACGTCGAGTCCGGCCTGGTCTCGCTCGTCCGCCGGGCCGAGCCGCTGCCCTCCCGCGTCTCCCGCAAGGAGGTCTTCGCCGTCGTCGACGCCGCGTTCGCCCAGCGCCGCAAGACGCTGCGGGCCGCCCTCGCCGGCTGGGCGGGCTCGGCGCAGGCGGCCGAGGCCGCGCTGGTCGCCGCCGGTGTCTCCCCGCAGGCCCGCGGCGAGTCCCTGACCATCGAGTCCTTCATCGCCATCGCCGAGCACAAGGTCCAGGCCGCGGACCAGGAGGCCACCCGATGACCGGCGACGCCGCCCCCGTCACGGTCCGCGTCCCCGCCAAGGTCAACGTCCAGCTCGCGGTCGGCGGCCGCCGCCCCGACGGCTTCCACGACCTGGCCAACGTCTTCCTCGCCGTCGGCCTCCACGACGAGGTCACGGCCACCCCCGCCGACGCCCTCACCCTCACCTGCACCGGCCCCGACGCCGACCAGGTCCCCCTCGACGACTCCAACCTCGCCGCCCGCGCCGCCCGCGCGCTGGCCGCCCGCCACGGCCTGGAGCCGCACGTCCACCTCCACATCGCCAAGGACATCCCGGTCGCCGGCGGCATGGCCGGCGGCAGCGCGGACGCCGCCGGCGCCCTGCTGGCCTGCGACGCCCTGTGGGGGACCGGCGCCACCCAGGGTGAACTCCTCGCCATCTGCGCGGAGTTGGGCAGCGACGTGCCGTTCAGTCTGGTCGGCGGCGCGGCGCTGGGCCGCGGCCGCGGCGAGCTGTTGGAGCCGCTCCCCGTCGGCGGCACCTTCCACTGGGTCTTCGCGGTCGCCGACGGCGGCCTGTCCACCCCGGCCGTCTACAAGGAGTGCGACCGCCTGCGGGACACCGCGGGCCTCGGCGCGACCACCGCCGACGTCCCCGACCCGGAGCCCGACCCGGCCCTGCTGGACGCCCTGCGCACCGGCGACGCCACCGCCCTGGCCGGTGCGCTCGACAACGACCTCCAGGCGGCGGCGGTCTCGCTGCGGCCGTCGCTGGCGGCCACCCTCGCCGCCGGCACCGCCGCCGGCGCCCTCGCGGCCCTGGTCTCCGGCTCCGGCCCGACCACCGCGTTCCTGGCGGCCGACGCCGCCGACGCCGAGCGGATAGCCGCCGCCCTGCGCACCTCGGGCACCTGCCGCACGGCCCGCCCGGCGGTGGCACCGGCGCCGGGAGCGACGGTCCTCGCCAACGGCTAGGCCCGTCACGACCGTTCGGCACCGCCGGCCCGCTCGGGCCGTGTCCGATCCGTGTCCGTACCGTGTCCGCCAGCCGGCAACCGGTCGGCCCGCTGCTCGGGTCTGATCGTGCATGACGGATTCACGAGCGGGCACCCGGCGGCGACGTGTGACCACGGCCGGGGCGGCAGCCCTGGTGGTCGTGGTCGGCGGGGCGGTGACGTCGTGCGGCGCGGAGCAGCCCTCCCCGAGGGCGGAGCTGTCGTTCGGGGACACGCTCCACACGCAGTACCTCCGGTGGCACTCCGAAGCGGAACGCACCGAACGCGGCCCCCAGGACGAGCTGTTCGCCATCGACCTGGGGGCGAGCCGGGCTTCCCCGGGCAGGAGCCCGCTGAGCGCCGAGAACATCAGGGTGACCGTCGACCTGTCGGCCGTGAAGACGGCGACGTACCACACCATGAGTCCGGAGCACGGGTGCAAAGCCTCCGGTCACCTCGTCACCTGCACTCCGAAGAACATCGAAACCGGCGACCACCGGAGCCTCGTGCTCTTCAAGATGACGGCGCGAGCGAGTGCGGCGAAGGGCGCGGCCGAGCCCCTCAACATCACCGTGACCAGCACCAACGCCCCCACCATCCACCACACCACACAACTGGTCCACGGCGCACCGAGCTTGACCGTTCCCATGGGAGAGGACCGGACCGAGCTGAAGCCCGGCTCCGAGCTTCAGCTGCGGCCGGCCTTCGGCAATGCCGGACAACTCGCCCTCGACGACGACCTCAACGTCGTGGTGGACGTGAACGGGCAGGCGACGCTGCCCAAGCGGTACCGCAACTGCCGTTACGACAAGGCCGCTTCGCCGACCAAGGCGGTCTGCAGGTTCTCCGGGCCGCTGCCGGCCGGGGCGGCGTACGAGACCGCCGCGCCGCTCACGGCGGTGATCGACGACACCGGCCGACAGGGCATGCTCTCCTACACCGTCTACCGGGCCCACGACACCCCGGCCACCGCGCTGCTGCCCGACTCCGCCCCGCGGGGAACCGGCGCGCCGCTCGGGCTCCGCCCCGTCGACGGCGGCGACTTCAGCGGGTACAGCGCCGAGCGGGCCACCGGCTACCTGGGCTTCCACACCACCCGGACCCACGACGCGCAGGTCAACGGCTTCACCCTCAAGGGCAAGGTGGGCAAGAAGACCTCGATCGACCTGATGGGCGTGGACGGCTACTACGAGGGCGACACGGTGCTGACCCTGCCGGAGGGCGTCAGCGTGGAGGGGAGCCATGAGGGGGACGTGAGCGAAGACCTCTACTGCTCCTACCTCGACCGGAAGAACCGGAAGGTGATCTGCCCCGGCCCCCTGACCACCGAGCCGACGCTGCGGTTCCGCATCGACGAGCGGGTCGACGGCGCGCGCGGCACGATCACCGTGAAGCCCGACCCGGGGCGCCAGGACCCGGACCTGACGAACAACAGCGCGCCGATCACGATGGAGTACCTGGACTGACGCGGGGCGGCCGCAGCGGCGCGCGTCATCACCAAGGGTGACCGACCCGCCGCGGCCCCGTGGGGGCCCGCCCTCCTCCCCCGAGGCACCCGCCCCGCGCCGACTACCCTTGGAGGCCGACCGAGCCCCGCTAAAGGGGACGCACAGATCAGGAGTGAGATGGCCGCCAACCTCGTCAATCTGGAAGCCGTCGACAAGGTGTACGGGACGCGTGCGCTGCTCGACGGTGTCTCCCTCGGCGTCAACGAGGGCGACCGGATCGGCGTCGTGGGTCGTAACGGCGACGGCAAGACCACGCTGATCCGGATCCTCGCCAAGCTGGAGTCCGCCGACGTCGGCCGCGTCACGCACGCCGGTGACCTGCGGCTGGGCGTGCTGACCCAGCACGATTCGCTCGACCCGGCCGCGACCATCCGGCACGAGGTGATCGGGGATCTCGCCGATCACGAGTGGGCCGGCAACGCCAAGATCCGGGACGTGCTGACCGGGCTCTTCGGGGATCTGCACCTGCCGGGGTTCACGCAGGGGCTGGACACCGTCATCGGGCCGCTGTCCGGTGGCGAGCGGCGGCGGATCGCGCTGGCCAAGCTGCTGATCGCCGAGCAGGACCTGATCGTGTTGGACGAGCCGACCAACCACCTTGACGTGGAAGGGATCTCGTGGCTCGCGCGGCACCTGGCCGGCCGGCGGTCCGCGCTGGTGGTCGTCACCCACGACCGGTGGTTCCTGGACCAGGTGGCGACGCGGATGTGGGACGTGCAGCGCGGCGCCGTCCACGAGTACGAGGGCGGCTACTCCGACTACGTCTTCGCGCGGGCCGAGCGGGAGCGGATCGCCGCCTCCGAGGAGGCCAAGCGGCAGAACCTGATGCGCAAGGAGCTGGCGTGGCTGCGGCGCGGTGCGCCGGCGCGGACCAGCAAGCCGCGGTTCCGGATCGAGGCGGCCAACGAGCTGATCGCGGACGTGCCGCCGCCGCGGGACAGCAGCGAGCTGATGAAGTTCGCCACCACCCGGCTCGGCAAGACGGTCTTCGAGTTGGCGGGTGTGACCGTCCAGGCCGGGCCGAAGGTGCTGCTGAAGCACCTGACGTGGCAGTTGGGGCCGGGGGACCGGATCGGTCTGGTGGGCGTCAACGGCGCGGGGAAGACCTCGCTGCTGCGGACGTTGGAGGCGGCCGCCCGTAGTGGCGGCGAGCAGCAGCCGGCGGCCGGCAAGGTCGTGGTCGGCAAGACCGTGAAGCTGGCCTACCTCTCGCAGGAGGTCGCGGAGCTCAATCCGGCGCTGCGGGTGCTGGAGGCCGTCCAGCAGATCCGGGACCGGGTGGACCTCGGCAAGGGCCGGGAGATGACGGCCGGTCAGCTCTGCGAGAAGTTCGGGTTCACGAAGGAGAAGCAGTGGACGCCGGTGGGGGACCTCTCCGGCGGTGAGCGGCGGCGGTTGCAGATCCTGCGGCTGCTGATGGACGAGCCGAACGTCCTGTTCCTGGACGAGCCGACCAACGACCTCGACATCGAGACGCTGACGCAGTTGGAGGACCTGCTCGACGGGTGGCCGGGGTCGATGATCGTCATCAGCCACGACCGGTACTTCGTGGAGCGGACGACGGACCGGGTGTTCGCGCTGCTGGGCGACGCGGCGCTGCGGATGCTGCCGCGCGGCCTGGACGAGTACCTGGAGCGCCGGCAGAAGGTGATCGAGGCGGCGGCGCCGGCCCCCGCGCAGCCGGCCGTCGCGGCGCCGAAGAAGCCGGCCGCGGTCAATCGCGCGGCGCAGAAGGAGCTCCAGCGGATCGAGCGACAACTGGACAAGATCGGGGAGAAGGAGACGGCGCTGCACGCGCAGATGGCCGAGCACGCCACCGACTTCGAGAAGATCGCCGGGCTCGATGCCCAGTTGCGTGAACTGGGCGGCCAGCGCGAGGAGTTGGAGCTGCGCTGGCTGGAGCTGGCGGAGGACGCGTAGCCCCTGCCGGACGCCCGCGTCGCCCCGCGCGCGGCTCGTGCGCGGGGGCGGCAATCGGCCCCGAATGGCGTGGATTCCCGCGTTCCGGTGGTCTTCTCCGGCCTAGGGGGAGCGGATCGGCAGCCGAGCGTGTAGCTTCCCGGGAACACACAGCCGGGCAGCGACGCGGAGGGGGCTGGTTCGATGGGCGTGCGGCTCATGGTGGTCGACGATCACCGCCTGCTCGCCGAGGCGCTCGCCTCGGCCCTGAAGCTGCGCGGGCACCGCGTCCTGGCGGCCGCCGCGCCCAGCGCCGGGGCCGCGGAGCTGGTGGTGAGCCGGGCGCCGGAGGTCTGCCTGCTGGGTACCGCCGGGCCCGCCGAGCCGGGCGCGTTCGAGCCGGTCGTCCGGATCAAGAAGGAGCGGCCGCAAATCGCGGTGGTGGTGCTCGGCCCGGTGCCCAGTCCGCGCGGGATCGCCGCCGCCTTCGCCGCCGGTGCCTCCGGCTACGTCCGTAACGACGAGCGCATCGAGGGCGTCGAGCGGGCCATGATCAAGGCCCGGGCGGGCGAGGCGGCGGTCGCCCCGCAACTGCTCCAGCAGGCGTTCGAGGAGCTGCTGCACCCCGTCGCACAGCCGGACGACGAGGGGGCGCGGCTGCTGTCGCTGCTGACCCCGCGCGAGGTGGAGGTGCTGATCCGGGTCGCCGAGGGCGAGGACACCCGGGTGATCGCGGCGGGCATGGACATCGCGCCGAGCACCGCCCGCACCCATGTGCAGCGGGTGCTGATGAAGTTGGAGGTCGGCTCCCGGTTGGAGGCGGCCGCGCTGGCCGCCCGCACCGGCCTGTTGGAGCGGGTCCAGCGGGTTCAGCCGGCCGTGTCGCGCCCGGCCTCCTGAGCATCCTCCGGGGCCGTGTCGTCCGCCGCGGCCGGCGGGGCGATGGGCCGCAGCCGCAGCCACACCAGGAAGGCCGCCCCGAGCACGAACATGCCCAGGCCCGTCCAGAGGTTGACGTTGATGCCCTGGGCCTTCTTCAGGTCCGCGTCGGAGGCGGTGAGCCCGGCGACGGTGACCAGCACGCCGTAGACGACGAACAGGCCGCCGATGATGCGCCGGACGTCGAAGAGCCGGGCGGCGGTGGCCGACCTGCGCTCCAACTCGCTCACTTCGTGCTGTAGTTCAGACATGGCGGGTCTCCGGGGCGTCGGTCAGAGCGAGTAGGGCAGGTAGCACAGCGCGGCGAGGGCGACGGCGCCCCAGCCGAGCAGCGCGGGCTTGCGGTACCAGGCGTCGTCGCCCTCGGCGGGCGGCTCTTCCAGGCCCGGTGCGGTCGTTCCCCAGACCAGCCCGGCCAGTTCGGCCGCCGGCTTGGGCTCGGTGAAGAGCGTGACGGCGACCATCACCACCGCGCCGGCGACGAAGCCGACGATCGCGGAGACGAAGTTGGCGCCCTGGTCGGTGGGGATGGCGATGATGCCCTGCTTGTAGATCCAGAAGTAGTTGACCATCGCGGCGGTGGTGCCGGCGAGCAGGCCCCAGACGCCGGACTTCATCGACGCCCGCTTCCAGAACATCCCGATGATGAAGACCACGAACATCGGCACGTTGAAGAAGGAGAACAGGGTCTGGAGGTACCCCATGATGTTGGAGAACGACGAGGCGATGAACGCGGTGCCGATCGAGGCCAGCACGCCGATCGCGGTGATCAGCCGGCCGAAGCGCAGGTAGTAGCCGTCGGGCCGGTCCCGCTTCACGTACTTGGCCCAGATGTCGTAGGTGAAGACGGTGTTGAAGGACGAGACGTTGGCGGCCATGCCGGCCATGAAGGCGGCCAGCAGGCCGGTGACGGCGATGCCCAGCACGCCGTTGGGCAGCAACTCCTGCATCAGGTAGGGGATCGCGTCGTTGTACTGCAGGCCGCCCGGGGCGCCGATCTTCGGCACGAGGACGGCGGCGACCAGGCCCGGGATCATCACCAGGAAGACGATGAACATCTTCGGGAACGCGGCGATGAGCGGGGTGCGTCGGGCCGCGGAGAGGTTCTTGGCGGACAGCGCGCGCTGCACCTCGGCGAAGTTGGTCGTCCAGTAGCCGAAGGAGAGCACGAAGCCGAGGCCGAGGACGATGGTCAGCCAGTTGGCGCCCAGCGGGTTGGCCTGGCCGATGCCCGTACCGCCCCAGGCCGTCAGGAAGTTGTGGCCGTGCGAGGCGGTGAGCGAGTGGGTCAGGCCGCCCCAGCCGCCGACCCGCTTGAGGCCGAGGACGGCCAGCGGGATGAGCGCGGCGAGGATCACGAAGAACTGGAGGACCTCGTTGTAGATCGCCGAGGAGAGCCCGCCGATGGTGATGTAGGCGAGGACGAAGAGCCCGGCGACGACGATGGCGACCCACTGCGGCCAGCCGAGCAGCGCCTCGACGACGATCGACAGCGCGTAGAGGTTGACGCCCGCGATCAGCACGGCGGCGAAGGCGAAGAGGACCGAGCTCAGCAGGTGCGCGGACCTGTCGAAGCGCTGGAGCAGGAACTCCGGTACCGAGCGGACCTTGGAGCGGTAGTAGAAGGGCATCATGACCAGGCCCAGGAAGACCATGGCCGGGATGGCGCCGATCCAGTACCAGTGGACGACCGCGACGCCGTACTGGGCGCCGGTCGCCGCCATCCCGAGGATCTCGGTGGCGCCGAGGTTGGCGGCGACGAAGGCGAGGCCGGTGACCCAGGCGGGCAGCGACCGTCCGGAGAGGAAGAAGTCCAGGCTCGTCTTCACGCTGCGCCGGGCCGCGAACCCGATGCCGAGGACGACGACGAAGTAGATGGCCAGGATCGTGTAGTCGAGCCCGTTGGTCGGGAGGCGTAGCCCTTCGGCCAGAGTGATCATGGGCCCTCTTCTCGGGAGTACAGCCTTTTCGGGAGCGCGGCGTTGTGTGCGGGGGTGCGCGCGAGGCGAACGCACAAGAACGTACGCACAGGCGACCGAAAACTGAATAGTTTTGTTTGATTCAGTTGTTGGATCATGGCTGAACAGTGTTGATTCTGCGGCGATTTGCCGGTTAAGGCCGTTCTGTCTGTCCGAGAAGGTGCCCGCGGTCCCGCGTTGACGGTGCTGTTGGGTTGTGCTTCATTGTGTTTGTTTCTGTTTGGGTGGTGTGGCCGCCATGATGAGGAGCTCCCGGTGAAGAAGACGACGACCCGGCTCGCGGACGGTCGGGAGCTGATCTACTACGACGCTTTTGACGCCACCGACCGCTCCGCCGTCGACCCCCGCCCGCTCGACCCGGTCGCCACCGCCTCCGAGATCCGCGCGGACCCGCTCCTCGGCGACGCCGTCGCCATCGCCTCGCACCGCCAGGGCCGCACCTACCACCCCCCGGCCGACGCCTGCCCGCTGTGCCCCTCCCGCGCCGGCCGGCACACCGAGATCCCCGCCGACTCCTACGACGTCGTCGTCTTCGAGAACCGCTTCCCCTCCCTGGCGGGCGACCACGGCCGCTGCGAGGTGGTCTGCTTCACCCCCGACCACGACGCCTCGTTCGCCGACCTCACCGAGGAACAGGCCGCCCTGGTCCTGGACGCCTGGACCGACCGCACCGCCGCCCTGTCCCAACTCCCCGGCGTGGCGCAGGTCTTCTGCTTCGAGAACCGCGGCGCCGAGATCGGCGTCACCCTCGGCCACCCGCACGGTCAGATCTACGCCTACCCCTTCACCACCCCCCGCACCGCCCGGATGCTCGACTCCCTCGCCGCCCACCGCGCGGCCACCGGCCGCAACCTCTTCGACGACGTCCTCGCCCGCGAACGCGCCGACGGCCGCCGCCTCGTCCTCGACGGCGAACACTGGGTGGCCTTCGTCCCCTACGCCGCCCACTGGCCCTATGAGGTGCACCTCTATCCCAAGCGCCGGGTCCCCGACCTGCTCGCCCTCGACGGGGCGGCCCGCACAGAATTCCCACAGATCTACCTGGAAGTCTTGCGCCGGTTCGACCGGATCTTCGGCCCGCAAGCGGACCCGACGCCGTACATCTCCGCCTGGCACCAGGCGCCCGTGCACGCCGCGGACCGCGATCAATTCGCCCTCCACCTAGAGCTTTTCACCATCCGCAGGACTCCCGGCAAGCTGAAGTTCCTCGCGGGTTCCGAGTCCGGCATGAACGTGTTCATCAACGACGTGCCGCCGGAAGCCGCGGCCGACCGACTGCGAGAGGTGGCGACCACGCCATGAGCAAGTACCTGGTGACCGGCGGGGCGGGCTATGTGGGAAGCGTGGTGACCCAGCACCTGCTGGAGGCCGGCCACGAGGTCACGGTCCTCGACAACCTCTCCACCGGCTTCCGCGCCGCCGTCCCCGACGGCGCCGCGTTCATCGAGGGCGACCTCCACGACGCCGCCCGCTACGTGGACGACTCCTACCGCGCCGTCCTGCACTTCGCCGCGTTCTCCCAGGTCGGCGAGTCCGTCGCCAAGCCCGAGAAGTACTGGCGGAACAACGTCGGCGGCAGCATGGCCCTGCTGGCCGCGATGCGCGACGCCGGCGTGCGCACCCTCGTCTTCTCCTCCACCGCCGCCACCTACGGCGAACCGGTCGGCACCCCGATCACCGAGACCGCCCCCACCGCCCCCACCTCCCCCTACGGCGCCAGCAAGCTGGCCGTCGACCACATGATCAGCGGCGAGGCCGCCGCCCACGGCCTGGCCGCCGTCTCGCTGCGCTACTTCAACGTCGCCGGCGCGTACGGCAGTTGCGGCGAGCGCCACGACCCGGAGTCGCACCTCATCCCGCTCGTCCTCCAGGTCGCCCAGGGCCGCCGCGAGGCGATCTCCGTCTACGGCGCGGACTACCCCACCCCCGACGGCACCTGCGTCCGCGACTACCTCCACGTCGCCGACCTCGCCGAGGCCCACCTCCTCGCCCTCGGAGCGGCCCTCCCGTCTCCCACCACCACCCCGGCAGGAGGCGCTTCGCGCCGCAGCATCGAACCCGGCGAACACCTGATCTGCAACCTCGGCAACGGCAACGGCTTCTCCGTCCGCGAGGTCATCGAGACCGCCCGCAAGGTCACCGGCCACCCGATCCCCGAGGTCACCGCCCCCCGCCGCCCCGGTGACCCCGCCGTCCTGGTCGCCTCCGCCCACACCGCCACCACTCGCCTCGGCTGGCACCCCACCCGCCCCGACCTCGCCCACATCGTGGCGGATGCCTGGGAGTTCGCCAACGCACACAGCCCGTACGGCACCCCCAGCCCGTCCGGCGTTTGAGGACGAGCCCGCCAGGGCGGTACCCGGCAGCACCCCAACGCCCCGCCCCCACACACCCGCACAAAGGACCCCGCGTGACAGACACGGCGCACAGCGCAGCCCACACCGCGGCGGTCTTCCGCCAGGAATACGGGGCGGCCCCCGCCGGGGTATGGGCCGCCCCCGGCCGCGTCAACCTCATCGGTGAACACACCGACTACAACGCCGGCTTCGTGATGCCCCTGGCTCTCCCGCACACCACCCTCGCCGCCGCCGCACCCCGCACCGACGGGCTGCTCCGGCTGACCTCCGACGGTGCCCTGGGCGGCACCGTCGAGCTGCGCCTGGACGACCTGCGCCGCACCCCGGACGCCGGCTGGGCCGCCTACCCCGCCGGCGTCGCCTGGGCGTTGCGGGAGGCGGGCCACCGGATCGGCGGCGCGGACCTGTACTTCACCAGCACCGTCCCGCTCGGCGCCGGACTCTCCTCCTCCGCCGCCCTCGAAGTCGCCACCGCCCTGGCCCTGGACGACCTCCACGGCCTGGGCCTGCCCCGCCCCGAACTGGCCTTGCTGGCCCAGCGCGCGGAGAACGCCTTCGTCGGCGTGCCCTGCGGAATCATGGACCAGACCGCCGCGGCCTGCTGCACCGCCGGCCACGCCCTCTTCCTCGACACCCGCGACCTCACCCACCGCCACGTCCCGTTCGATTCGGCGGCCGCGGGGCTGCGCCTCCTGGTCGTCGACACCCGCGTCCGGCACCAACTCGGCGACGGCGCATACGCCGAGCGGCGCGCCGGATGCGAACGGGGCGCGCGGGCGCTCGGAGTGCGCGCCCTGCGTGACGTCCCCGTCGCGCTTCTGCCCGAGGCCCTGGCGAAGCTGGCGGACGACCCGGTCGTGCGGGACCTGGTCCGGCACGTCGTCACCGAGAACGACCGCGTCGAGCAGGCCGTCGCCCACCTCGACGCCGGCCGCCCCCGCGCCATCGGCCCCGTCCTCACCGCCGGACACACCTCCCTCCGCGACGACTTCAAGGTCTCCTGCCCCGAACTCGATCTCGCCGTCGAGGTCGCCGACGCGGCCGGCGCGCTGGGCGCCCGGATGACCGGCGGCGGCTTCGGCGGCTCCGCGCTGGTCCTGGTCGAGGAGGCCGCCGCGGAGCCGGTCACCGAGGCGCTGCGCTCCGCGTTCGCGACCGCCGGCCACACCCCGCCGCGGATCTTCCCGGCCGTCCCCGGCGCCGGCGCCCGTCGCCTCACGCCCTGACCCCACCGGCCGGGCCGTGCGCCCCCGTTGCTCCCGCCACTTTCGTCAATCGCCTTCCGCTCCCGCACCCCGTCCGTACGCTGGCTTAGGCGTCGGCGGGGGGTCGGCGCGGATCAGGGGGCGGGACCGCGCGGGACCGCGTCCGGGGGCGGGCGGCCCGGGCCGCACGGCCGGGGGCGATCTTCAATCCGGGCGCCGTGCCCGCTATGGTCCGTTCACCGAGACAGGGGGTCTTGCGTGCAACGAATCCGGGTCCTGGTGGTGGACGACCACCGCATCTTCGCCGAATCCCTGGCGGCCGCCCTGGCCGCGGAAGTGGATGTGGACGTCGCCGCCGCGGGCAGTGCCCCGGCGGCGCTCCGCACACTCGAAAGGGCCGCCGCCGACGGCCGACGCTTCGACGTCCTGCTCGCCGACGCCGACCTCGCCGCGCCGCTGATGGCGGTGCCGCCCCAGGGCCCGGCCCGCGACGGCCCGCCCCGCGAGGGCCCGCCCCGCGGCCACCCGCTCGACGGCATCGCGCTCGTCTCCGGACTGCGCAACAGCCATCCGTACCTGCGCACCGTGGTCCTCGCCGACCGGGACGACCCGCGCCGGGCCGCCGCGGCCCTGCTGGCCGGCGCCTCCGGGTGGGTCGCCAAGGACTCCTCGCTCTCCCGGCTGCTCGCCGTCATCCGCGGGGTGCTGCGCGATGAGACGCATCTGCCGCCGGCGCTGCTCACCGGCGTGCTGCGGGAGTTGACCGCGGCCCGCAAACACCGCACCGAGAGCGAGCGGTTGGTGGAGTCGCTGACCCCGCGCGAACGCGAGGTGCTGCGCTGCATGGTCGCGGGCCTGGGGCGCAAGGCCGTCGCCGAACGGCTCTTCCTCTCCCCGCACACCGTCCGCACCCACATGCAGAACGTGCTCGGCAAGCTGGGTGTGCACTCCACCCTCGCCGCGGTCGCCCTGGCCCGCCGCGCCGGCGTCGGCCCCGCCGACCTCGAACCGGCCACGGCGGGACCGCTCACCATGCCCTAGATGAATGAGTCCGATGTCTTCAGTGGTCATAGGCGATCAGTGATCGCTTGGCTGGGGCGTTGGTGTTCCAGTTGTGCCAGATCGCCGTGGCCAGGGCGAGGAGTCGTTGGCCGGTGCGGGCGAAGACACCAGCGGGTGTCCGGCCTCCGTGTTGTTCGAGGCTGAGCTGGCCTTTGAGGGTGTCGAATACCGCCTCGATCCACTGGCGGACGTGGGCCAGGCGTCCATGCCGGACAGGCTCGTTCTTCAGGTCCGGCCGCACCAGATGGACGCCCAGGCGCTCTTCGAGGAACGCCTCGAACTCCCGCCCGGCGAAGCCCTTGTCCGCAAGAATCACTTGACCGGAGCGCATGAGGTGGTGGTCGCGTTCCAGCAGCGCGGTCATCACCTGGCGTTCGCCGAGTTTGGGGTTGGCCAGGCACCAGGACACCGGCATGCCCTCGGCTGTGGTCAGCAGGTAGAGCCGCAATCCCCAGAAGAAGCGAGAATGGCTCGCGCAGTAGCCGTATCCGGCGTGCCCTGCCAGGTCGGAGCGTTTGACTGTCTCGCGGGAGGCGGCGCACGGCAGTGGTGTGGAGTCGATCAGCCGCAGGTTGTCGTGCCAGGTGGGCACCTGCCTGGCCAGTGCCTGGATCACGGCCGAGATCAGTGGGCCGGCGGCGTTCAGGCGCTTGTTGTAGGCGGATTGCTGGGGCAGGTAGCGAAAGAGGTGTCCCAGTCGGGCGTGTACGAAGCGGATCCATTGCCGGGCCGAGGGAAAGCCCAGTAGGACCTGGGCGACGGCCAGGCACAGCAGTTCGGCGTCTGTCAGTTTCGGGGGTCGCCCGATCCGGCGACGAGGGGCCACATGGTCATCGATGAACACGTACAGTGCAGCCAGAAGGGCGTCCAGGTTTGTCGTCACACACGAGCCAACGGGCGCCCTTCGCCATGGTCGCGGCCAGCACAAACATCGGACTCATTCATCTAGGGGCCCCGGGCGGGTCACGCCACCGCGTCGTCCCCGTCGCCGTCCCGTCCCGGCCCGGTCAGCACCGCCACCCCCCGGGCGGCCAGCGCCACCCGCGTCACCGCCGCCGCCCGGGGCTCCCGCGCGTCCACCAGCGGCTCCGGCAGCGCCACGTGAACCGCCCGGCTCCCGTGGTTGAGCAGGAACAGGTACCGGCCGCCGGCGCCCTCCCGCACCGCCGCCTGCACCCCCGCCGGCAGCCCGGGCAGCACCGGCACCACCCCGGCGGCCGCCCGCACCCCGTCCAACAGGGCCCGCAGCAGCGCCGGTTCCAGCCGGGTGCCCACGTACCACGCCTCGCCCCGGCCGTACGCGTGCCGGGTCACCGCCGGCCCGCCGGCCAGCTCGCCGTCGACGAAACGTGCCACCGCCGTCGCCCCCTCCAGCACGATCTCCTCGGACCACAGGTCCGCCCGCCCGGCCAGCGCCCCGTCGCCGACCGCCACCGACCGCCCCTCGGCCAGCGGCCAGAACTCCGCCACCCGCAGCCCCAACACCTCGCGCAGCACCGCCGGATAGGCCCCCGGGTGCACCCGGTCGCAGGCGTCGACGATGCCCGAGAAGAACGACACCACCAGCCGCCCGCCGTCCCGCACGTACGCCGTCAGCCGCGCCGCGTCCCGGGCGGTCAGCAGGTAGAGGTTCGGCACCACCACCATCGGGTAGTCGGCGAGCTCCGCCTGCGGCGGCACCACGTCGCACGCCACCCCCGCCTCGAAGAGCGGCCGGTAGTGGTCCAGCGCGATCCGCGCGTGGTCCAGCGCGGTGGACGGCCGGGAGTCCAGCTCCAGCGCCCACCAGCTCTGCCAGTCCGCCAGCAGCGCCACCGACGCCCGCGACCTGGTCCCCTCGATCCCCGGCACCGCCGCCAACTCCCGGCCCAGCTCGCACACTTCCCGGAAGATCCGGGTCTGGGGGCCGCCGTGCGGCACCATCGCCGAGTGGAACTTCTCCGCCCCGCCGCGCGACTGCCGCCACTGGAAGAACAGCACCGCGTCCGCGCCCTGCGCCACCGCCTGCCAGCTCCACAGCCGCATCGCCCCGGGCGGCTTCGGCCCGTTCCGCGGCCGCCAGTTGACCGCCCCCGGCGCCTGCTCCAACAGCAGCCACGGCTGCCCGCCCCGCGCCGAGCGCATCAGGTCGAAGACATAGGCCGCGCGGACGTGGTCGTCCGCCGCGTGCGGGTCCTGGTAGAAGTCCAGCGCCATCACGTCCATCGACGGCGCCCAGCCGAACGCGTCCACCGGCTTGTGCTGCGGCATCAGGTTCGTCGTCACCGGCACCCCCGGCGTCACCCGGGTGAGCACCTCCCGCTCGGTCAGGTAGCACTCCCGCAGCGCCTGATCGCTGAACCGCAGGTAGTCCAGTTGCTGCGCCGGGTTGGGGAAGGTCGGCGCGGCCCGCGGCGGCAGCACCTCAGCGAAGTCCCCGTAGCCCTGCGACCAGAACGCCGTCGACCAGGCGTCGTTGAGCGCCGCCACGCTCCCGTAGCGCTCCCGCAGCCACCGCCGGAAGTCCTCCGCGGACACGTCGCAGTAGCACTGCCGGGTGTGGCACCCGTACTCGTTGCCCACGTGCCACATCGCCAGCGCCGGATGGCCCGCGTACCGGGCCGCCAACTCCTCCACCAGCCGCACCGCGTACGCCCGGTAGACGGGGCTGGAGGGGCAGTAGTGCTGCCGCGCGCCCGGCCAGCGCCGCCGCCCCTGTGCGTCCTGCGGCAGGACCTCCGGGTGCGCGTGGCTCAGCCACGGCGGCGGCGACGCGGTCATGGTCGCCAGGCACACCCCGATCCCGGCGCCGGCCAGCCCGTCCAGCACCCGGTCGAACCACGCGAAGTCCCATGCCCCCGGCCGCGGTTCGACCCTGGCCCAGGAGAAGATGCCGACCGTGACCATGGTGACGCCGGCCGCCTTCATCAGCGCCAGGTCCTCGGCCCACACCTCCTCGGGCCACTGCTCGGGGTTGTAGTCGCCGCCGAATCGGATGCCCATCGGACCCCCTGGTCGCCTGTGGGATTCCGGCGCCGCGCACCGCCACGGGCGCCGCTCCCAAGGGTCTGCCTCACGAGGAGTCCTTGTACACGCTCCACCCGCCGTCGACCACCAGACTCGCCCCGGTGACGAACGACGCCTCACCGGACAGCAGGAACGCGATGGCCGCCGCGACCTCCTCGGGCCGCCCCAGCCGCCCGGCCGCCGTCTGTGCCGCGCTGGCCCGCCGCCGCTCCTCGTCGATGCCGTCCCACGCGGCGGTCTCCACCGGCCCCGGCAGCACGCAGTTGACCCGCACCGCCGGCCCGTACTCCACCGCCAACTGCCGCCCGAGCCCGGTCAGTCCGGCCTTCGACGCCGCGTAGGCCGGCCGGCCCGGCAGCCCCACCAGCGCGTGCACCGACGACGTGAGCACCACCGCGCCCCCGCGCGCCCGCAGATCCTCCAATGCGGCCCGCACGCCCAGAAACGCCCCGGTCAGGTTCACCGCCAACTGCCGGTCCCACTCCGCCGGCGAGGTCCGGTCGGCCGGCGCCACATGCGGCAGATACGCGTTGGAGACCAGCCCGTCCACCGGCCCGTACCGGGTGCGCGCCGCCTCGACCGCGCGCCGCCAGTCGTCCTCGACGGCCACGTCGCAGTGCGCGTACGAGGCCCGGCCGCCGGCCGCCCGGATCCGTCTCGCGGTGCGCTCCCCGCGGGCGTCGTCGATGTCCAGCAGCAGCACCGCGGCGCCCTCGACCGCCAGCCGGTGCGCGGTCGCCGCTCCGATGCCGCCGGCGGCGCCGGTGACCAGCACCGTCCGCCGAACGAACCGTCGCCCCACGGTCTCCTGGTGGCTCATCCCGCGATCCAAGCCCACCCCACGGCTACCAGGCAAGAGGACCCTGGGGGTCGACCCCGGTCCTAAACCGGCACGTTGTCAAACGGTCCGGTCAACCGACGCAGAAGACCGGCCAATTCCTGACGTTGCTGTCGTGACAGTTCGGCCAAGATTGCGCGCTCCTGTGTGAGCAGCCCGGCCAGCGACTCATCGGCCTTGTCTCGACCCTTGGCCGTGAGCCTGACCAGCACTCCTCGCCGGTCGCTGGGGTCCGGCAGCCGCTCGACCAGTTCCTTCTTGGCGAGCCGGTCGATGCGGTTGGTCATCGTGCCGGAGGTGACCAGTGTCTGGGTCAAGAGGGCGCCGGGGGAGAGTTGGTACGGGGCGCCGGCGCGTCGCAGCGCGGTGAGCACATCGAATTCCCAGGGCTCCAACCCGACCTCGGCGAACGCGAGACGGCGGGCCCGGTCGAGGTGTCTGGCCAGCCTGGAGACGCGGCTGAGCACCTCAAGCGGCTCCACGTCGAGGTCCGGGCGCTCGCGGCGCCATGCTGCGACCAGTCGATCGACCTCGTCCTCCATGGCGATCAGTGTAAAGGGTCTGTCGATGTTAAGTCTCTTGACATCAAGCATCTCGATGTGAAGATATATTTCCGTGGACGATTGGGCATCGTGGGCCCGAGTGCCAGAGATGGCCAGAACTCGACCGCCCACCGATAGGAACGCTCCACAACTAAAACCGTGCCCGGCCCTGCACCAGCAAAGGGGTTATCGAACATGCACGACGCACCAACGTGGGACCCACAGCAGTACCTCCACCACTCCGGACATCGCACCCGCCCCTTCCACGACCTGATCGCCCGGATACCACAACTCCCGCGCCCCGACCGCCCCGCCCGCATCGCCGACCTCGGCTGCGGCCCCGGCAACGTCACCGTCCAACTCGCCGACCGCTGGCCCGACGCCCACATCACCGGCTTCGACAACTCCCCGGACATGCTCAAGGAGGCCGAGACCTACGCGGGCCCGACCCCCGGCGGCGGCCACCTCGACTTCGCCACCGCCGACGCCACCGACTGGATCCCCGAAGAGCCCTACGACCTGATCGTCTCCAACGCGGCCCTGCAATGGGTCCCCAACCACCCCGAATCCTTCGCCCGTTGGATCGACGCGCTCACCCCCGGCGGCACCTTCGCCTTCCAAGTCCCCGGCAACTTCACCTCGCCCAGTCACGCCCTCCTCGGCGAACTGTGTGACTCCCCCCAGTGGCGCGACCGCCTCACCAGTCACGGCCGCCGCTTCGTCCACATCCTCGACCCCGCCGACTACCTCACCCGCCTCACCGACCTGGGCTGCACCGTCGACGCCTGGGAGACCACCTACGTCCAACTCCTCCAGGGCGACGACCCGGTCCTCGACTGGGTCAAGGGCACGGCCCTCCGCCCCGTCCTCACCGCCCTGGAGAACGACCCGGAGGCCCGCGAGGTCTTCCTCACCCAATACCGCGACGCACTCCGCCGCGCCTACCCCACCGGCCCGCACGGCACGGTCTTCCCGTTCCGCCGCATCTTCGCGGTGGCCCGGAAGCCCGCCGGCCGATAGCTCCGCATGAGCACCGGCCTCGACCACATCCAGCTCGCCGCCGGCCTGGGGAGGCAGGAGAAGGCTGCTGGTTCGAGGCCGGCGCGGATTCGCGCCGATCCGCGCGGAGCACGTCCGACGTCGCGGCGCGGCGACGTCCCCGTTCCGCCGAACCCGACGACGAGGGCTGCTCGCCGTAGCGGCGGAGAGAACCACCGACCACCCGCACCCGGCAACGCGCCCGCGTAGCCGCCGAGATCACCCACGACGACAGGACGCGACCGCGTGGCCGACCCCCACCCACCGAAGAGTGGGCGAGGCCACCTCCGCCACACAACAGGGGCGGCCAACACCGCGGGGCGACCACCACACACCCCCGCCGCCGCGGCGCGTGACCACCAACCCACCGGCCCGGGCGGAAGGCCCAACCACCGCAACCACAACGCGGGAAGCCCCCTGCCCGCGGGACGGGCGCTAACTCTTCCGATGCCCTATCAACCGAGGCCGAGCCTCCAGATTCCCCAACCCGTGCCACGCCAGATTCACCAAGTGCGCCGCCACCTCCGCCTTCTTCGGCTTACGGGTGTCGACCCACCACTGCCCCGTCAACGCCACCATCCCCACCAGCGCCTGCGCATACAGCGGCGCCAGCTTCGGATCGAAGCCCCGGGCCTTGAACTCCAGGCCCAGGATGTCCTCGACCTGCGTGGCGATATCGCTGATCAGCGACGCGAAGGTGCCCGTCGACTGCGCGACCGGCGAGTCCCGCACCAGGATCCGGAAGCCGTCCGTGAACGTCTCGATGTAGTCGAGCAGCGCGAACGCCGCCTGCTCCAGGAGCTCGCGCGGGTGACCGGCGGTCAGCGCGCCGGTCACCATGTCCAGGAGCTGCCGCATCTCGCGGTCCACGACCACCGCGTACAGCCCCTCCTTGCCGCCGAAGTGCTCGTAGACCACCGGCTTGGAGACCCCGGCCTTCGCCGCGATCTCCTCCACCGACGTGCCCTCGTAGCCGCGCTCGGCGAACAGCGTGCGGCCGATGTCCAGCAACTGCTCACGGCGCTCCGCACCGGTCATCCGCACCCGGCGGGCCCGCCGGGTGCCCGAGGACGAGGGTGCGGAGCCCCCCGAGGACTTCCTCTTACTGCCGTTGTTCGCGCTGCTGTCGATCGCCACCCGTCAATCATGCCCCCAGCGGGGCCTTCCCCTCGCCCCGGGCGCCGTCCTTGCGCCGGCCGTCGATCCGGGCCGCGCTCGGCCACCGCACGTCATACGCCCACCCCGCCCGCTCGAACCAGCGGATCAGCCGGGCACTGGAATCCACCTGGCCCCTCAGGACCCCGTGCCGGGCACTGGTCGGATCGGCGTGGTGCAGGTTGTGCCAGGACTCCCCGCACGACAGCACCGCCAGCCACCACACGTTGCCGGACCGGTCACGGGACTTGAACGGCCGCTTGCCGACCGCGTGACAGATGGAGTTGATCGACCACGTCACGTGGTGCAGCAGCGCCACCCGCACCAGCGAGCCCCAGAAGAACGCCGTCACCGCGCCCTGCCACGACCACGTCACCAGCCCGCCCACCAGCGGCGGCGTCAGCAGCGACACCACCGTCCACAGCACGAACTGGCGGGAGACCAGACGGATCGCCGGGTCCTTGACCAGATCCGGCGCGTACTTGTGCTGCGGCGTCTGCTCCTCGTCGAACATCCAGCCGATGTGCGCCCACCACAGGCCCTTCAGCAGGGCCGGCACCGTCTCGCCGTAGCGCCACGGCGAGTGCGGATCGCCCTCCGCGTCGGAGAACTTGTGGTGCTTGCGGTGATCGGCGACCCAGCGGACCAGCGGCCCCTCCACCGCCAGCGACCCCATGATCGCCAGCGCGATCCGCAGCGGACGCTTCGCCTTGAACGCGCCGTGCGTGAAGTACCGGTGGTAGCCGATGGTGATGCCGTGGCAACCGATGAAGTACATCGCCACCAACAGGCCGAGGTCCAACCAACTCACGCCCCAGCCCCAGGCCAGCGGCACCGCCGCGACCAGGGCCAGGAACGGCACCGCGATGAACAACAGCAGGGTGATCTGTTCCAGGGATCTGCGCTGCTCACCGCCGAGCGTCGCGGACGGCACGGCGGAGGCGGCAGAGGAACCGGCGGGCGCGTCAAGCGGCATCGGCGACTCTTCCACGGCTTTGGGACCAGCGGTCATGTGGTGTCCCTCGTCGGGGGCTCGGGGGCTCGGGGGCACGGCTACGGCCCTACGGGACCGTAACCTACGGTCTCGTAAGTATGGCAGTGACACCACCCCGGGCAAGGCCGTGACAGGCCCCGCCCCGCCGCCCGCGCCCGATGCCCACCCTGCGGACGGTGTGATCCCGGGCAAGGGGGAGAGACCTATCCTGGGGACGTCGGACAGCGCGGTCCGCACCCCGCACAGACGTGCTCAATGACTGCACCATCCCCGCAAGGAGCCGCATCCGTGAGCAGTGCCGACCACACCCCCGCCGAGTCCGCCGCCCCCAAGGCCACCCCCTCCACCGGCGACAACGGCGCCCTGCGCGCCGACATCCGCCGCCTCGGCGACCTCCTCGGCGAGACCCTCGTCCGGCAGGAGGGCCAGGAACTCCTCGACCTCGTCGAACAGGTCCGCGCCCTGACCCGCACCGACGGTGAGGCCGCCGCCCGGCTCCTCGGCGAGACCGACCTGGCCACCGCCGCCAAGCTCGTCCGCGCCTTCTCCACCTACTTCCACCTCGCCAACGTCACCGAGCAGGTCCACCGCGGCCGCGAACTGCGCGCCAGGCGCGCCGCCGAGGGCGGCATCCTGGCCCGCACCGCCGACATGCTCAAGGACGCCGACCCCGAGCACCTGCGCGAGACCGCCGCCAACCTCGGCGTCCGCCCGGTCTTCACCGCCCACCCCACCGAGGCCGCCCGCCGCTCCGTCCTCACCAAGCTCCGCAAGATCGCCGAGCTGCTGGACCGCACCGACGCCGTCGACCGCCGCCGCACCGACCTCCGCCTCGCCGAGAGCATCGACCTCATCTGGCAGACCGACGAACTCCGCGTCGCCCGGCCCGAACCCACCGACGAGGCCCGCAACGCCATCTACTACCTCGACGAACTCGGCCGCGGCGCGGTCGGCGACGTCCTGGAGGACCTCGCCGCCGAACTGGAGCGCGCCGGCACCGAACTCCCCGCCGGCACCCGCCCGTTGACCTTCGGCACCTGGATCGGCGGCGACCGCGACGGCAACCCCAACGTCACCCCCCAGGTCACCTGGGACGTCCTGATCCTCCAGCACGAACACGGCATCACCGACGCCCTGGAACACATCGACGAGCTCCGCGGCGCCCTCTCCAACTCCATCCGCAACTGCGGCGCCACCGACGAACTCCTCACCTCGCTCCAGCGGGACCTCGACCTCCTCCCCGAGATCAGCCCCCGCTACAAGCGCCTCAACAGCGAAGAGCCCTACCGCCTCAAGGCGACCTGCATCCGCCAGAAGCTCCTCAACACCCGCGACCGCCTCGCCGCCGACACCCCCCACGTCCCCGGCCACGACTACCTCGGCACCAGCGAACTCCTCGACGACCTCACCCTCATCCAGACCTCGCTGCGCGCCCACCGCGGCGGCCTGATCGCCGACGGCCGACTGGAGCGCACCCTGCGCACCATCGGCGCCTTCGGCCTCCAGCTCGCCACCATGGACGTCCGCGAGCACGCCGACGCCCACCACCACGCCCTCGGCCAGCTCTTCGACCGCCTCGGCGAGGAATCCTGGCGCTACGTCGACATGCCCCGCGACTACCGCCGCAAGCTGCTGGCCAAGGAACTCCGCTCCCGCCGCCCCCTCGCCCCCAGCCCCGCGCCCCTGGACGAGGCCGGCGCCAAGACCCTCGGCGTCTTCCGCACCATCCGCAAGGCCAAGCAGACCTTCGGCCCCGAGGTCATCGAGTCCTACATCATCTCCATGTGCCAGGGCTCCGACGACGTCTTCGCCGCCGCCGTCCTCGCCCGCGAGGCCGGCCTCATCGACCTGCACGCCGGCTGGGCCAAGGTCGGCATCGTCCCCCTCCTGGAGACCACCGACGAGCTGAAGATCGCCGACCAGCTCCTCGACGACATGCTCTCCGACCCCTCCTACCGCCGCCTCGTCGCCCTCCGCGGCGACGTCCAGGAGGTCATGCTCGGCTACTCCGACTCCTCCAAGTTCGGCGGCATCACCACCAGCCAGTGGGAGATCCACCGCGCCCAGCGCCTGCTGCGCGACGTCGCCCACCGCCACGGCGTCCGCCTGCGCCTCTTCCACGGCCGCGGCGGCACCGTCGGCCGCGGCGGCGGCCCCTCCCACGACGCGATCCTCGCCCAGCCCTACGGCACCCTCGAAGGCGAGATCAAGGTCACCGAACAGGGCGAGGTCATCTCCGACAAGTACCTCGTCCCGTCACTGGCCCGCGAAAACCTGGAGCTGACGGTCGCCGCCACCCTCCAGGCATCCGCCCTGCACACCGCACCCCGCCAGTCCGACGAGGCCCTCGCCCGCTGGGACGCCGCCATGGACACCGTCTCCGACGCCGCCCACCACGCCTACCGCCACCTCGTCGAGGACCCCGACCTCCCCGCCTACTTCTTCGCCTCCACCCCCGTCGACCAGCTCGCCGACCTCCACCTCGGCTCCCGCCCCTCCCGCCGCCCCGACTCCGGCGCCGGACTCGACGGCCTCCGCGCCATCCCCTGGGTCTTCGGCTGGACCCAGTCCCGCCAGATCGTCCCCGGCTGGTACGGCGTCGGCACCGGCCTCAAGGCCGCCCGCGAAGCCGGCCTCGGCAGCGTCCTCGACGAGATGCACGAACACTGGCACTTCTTCCGCAACTTCCTCTCCAACGTCGAGATGACGCTGGCCAAGACCGACCTGCGGATCGCCCAGCACTACGTCGACACCCTCGTCCCCGACGACCTCAAGCACGTCTTCGACACCCTCAAGGCCGAGCACGAGCTCACCGTCGCCGAGGTCCTCCGCATCACCGGCGAGGACGAACTCCTCGACGCGAGCCCCGTGTTGAAGCAGACCTTCCACGTCCGCGACGCCTACCTCGACCCCATCTCCTACCTCCAGGTCTCCCTCCTCAAGCGACAGCGCGACGCCGCCACCGCCGGCCAGGAACCCGACCCCCTCCTCTCCCGCGCCCTCCTCCTCACCGTCAACGGCGTCGCCGCCGGCCTCCGCAACACCGGCTGACCCCGACCCCCCGACACGACGACGGGCCCGTCCGGAGCAACCGCTCCGGACGGGCCCGCCGCCTTCCCCCGCGCACCGCCTACGAGTTGTACGTCGACTGCGCCCGCTCCAGCCCCTCGATGACCAGCGCCTCCACGGCATCCGCCGCCCGGTCCACGAAGTAGTCCAGCTCCTTGCGCTCCGCCGACGAGAAGTCCTTCAGCACGAAATCCGCCACCGGCATCCGCCCCGGCGGCCGCCCGATCCCGAACCGCACCCGGTGGTACTCCGCCCCCGACGACTTCGTGATCGACTTCAGCCCGTTGTGCCCGTTGTCGCCGCCCCCCAGCTTCAACCGCAACGCGCCGAAATCGATGTCCAACTCGTCGTGCACCGCCACGATGTTGGCCACCGGCACCTTGTAGAAGTCCCGCAACGCCGTCGTCGGTCCGCCCGACAGATTCATGAACGACGACGGCTTCGCCACCACCACCCGACGGCTCAACGGACCCGGCGGACCGATCCGTCCCTCCACCACCTGAGCCCGCGCCTTGTGCGCCTTGAACCGGCCACCCATCCGCTCCGCCAGCAGATCGGCCACCATGAAGCCCACGTTGTGGCGGTTGCCCGCGTACTCCGGGCCCGGATTGCCCAGCCCCACGATGAGCCAGGGGCTCGCCGCATCCGTCATGTCCACGTCTCCTCAAAAACGACCCAACCGCCGCCCGGCGCCGGACGGCGCCGCGACAGCGGTTGGGAAGAAAACTACCGCGCGAGGGCTCAGCCCTCCTCGCCCTCGCCCTCAGCCTCGGCCGGAGCCTCCGCCTGCGCCGCGACGACCTGCAGCACCGCGGCGTCCTCCTCGACCGCCAGCGTCACACCGGCCGGCAGCGCGATGTCCTTGGCCAGCACCGTGTGACCGGCGTCCAGACCCGCGATGGAGACGGTGACCGACTCCGGGATGTGCGTCGCCTCGGCCTCGACCGGCAGCGTGTTCAGCAGGTGCTCCAGCAGGTTGCCACCCGGCGCCAGCTCACCCTCGGTCTGGATCGGCAGCTCGACGGCGACCTTCTCGCCCTTCTTCACCGCGAGGAAGTCCACGTGCACCAGGAAGCGACGGATCGCCTCACGCTGCACCGCCTTCGGGATCACCAGCTCGCTCTCGGCGCCCATCTCCAGACGGATCAGCGCGTTCGGCGTCTTCAGCGCCATCATCAGCGAGTGGCTGTCGAGCGCCACGTGCTTCGGCTCCGCGCCGTGCCCGTAGATGACAGCCGGAACCTTCTCCTCGCGACGCAGACGACGCGCCGCGCCCTTGCCGAACTCGTCCCGGGACTCAGCGGTGAGCTTGATCTCAGCCATGCCAGCACTCCTCGTATCTCAAAGAAACCTCTGCGGGGCGTCACCCGGCCCACGACAGACCAGCTACGAAGAGCGCGTCGATAACGGAGCACCACCGCAAAAGGGCGGCCTCCCTCGCCGAGCAACCCCAAGAGTCTACCCGGCCAGAAAGGCCGCCCAAAGTCGATCTAGCCGGCCACCGCCGACCACCGACCCAACGCGACGAAACTCACTGCTCGTCGAAGAGGCTCGTCACCGAACCGTCCTCGAACACCTCACGGATCGCCCGCGCGACCGTCGGCGCCATCGACAGCACCGTGATCTTGTCCAGCTCCAACTCCGAAGGCGTCGGCAGCGTGTTCGTGAACACGAACTCGCTCACCTTCGAGTTCTTCAGCCGGTCCGCCGCCGGACCCGACAGCACGCCGTGCGTCGCCGTCACGATCACGTCCGCCGCACCATTGGCGAACAGCGCCTCGGCCGCCGCGCAGATCGTGCCACCGGTGTCGATCATGTCGTCGACCAGGACACACACCCGGCCCTTCACGTCACCGACGACCTCGTGGACCGTGACCTGATTCGCCACGTCCTTGTCCCGGCGCTTGTGCACGATCGCCAGCGGCGCACCCAGCCGGTCACACCAGCGGTCCGCCACCCGCACCCGACCCGCGTCCGGCGAGACCACCGTCAGCTTGTCCCGGTCCACCTTCGCGCCCACGTAGTCCGCCAGCACCGGCAGCGCGAACAGATGGTCCACCGGGCCGTCGAAGAAGCCCATGATCTGGTCCGTGTGCAGATCCACCGTGACGATGCGGTCCGCGCCCGCCGTCTTCATCAGGTCCGCGATCAGCCGCGCCGAAATCGGCTCACGCCCACGGTGCTTCTTGTCCTGCCGCGCATACCCGTAGAACGGCACGACCACGGTGATGCTCCGGGCCGAGGCCCGCTTCAACGCATCGATCATGATCAACTGTTCCATGATCCACTTGTTGATCGGAGCCGTGTGGCTCTGAATCAAAAAGCAGTCCGCACCGCGCGCCGACTCCTGATAACGGACATAGATCTCACCGTTGGCGAAATCGAAAGCCTTCGTCGGGACCAGGCCCACACCCAGCTGGTGCGCGACCTCCTCAGCAAGCTCGGGGTGGGCGCGGCCGGAGAAGAGCATCAGCTTCTTCTCGCCGGTCGTCTTGATCCCGGTCACAGCACATCTCCTTGCATCACGGTTTGCGTGCGCTCATCACGGTACGCCCCGCACGGCATACCCGTCGGCACAGTCACCGCTCACCCTCGGACGCCACGTCAGAACCCTGACCCGACTCCGAATCGCGAGCGGACGAAGCGGCCTGCGCGGCGGCGCTCCCGGGCCGCTTGCGCGCGACCCAACCCTCGATGTTCCGCTGCTGGCCGCGCGCGACCGCCAACGAACCCGGGGGCACATCCTTGGTAATGACCGAACCGGCCGCGGTGTACGCGCCGTCCCCGATCGTCACGGGCGCCACGAACATGTTGTCCGAGCCCGTCTTGCAGTGCGACCCCACCGTCGTGTGGTGCTTCGCCTCGCCGTCGTAGTTCACGAACACGCTCGCCGCACCGATGTTGGTGTACTCACCGATCGTCGCATCCCCGACGTACGACAGATGCGGCACCTTCGTGCCCTCACCGATCTGCGCGTTCTTCATCTCGACGAACGTCCCGGCCTTCGCCTTCACGCTCAGCTGCGTCCCCGGCCGCAAGTACGCGTACGGACCCACCGAAGCCTCCGGCCCGACCTGCGCGCCCTCCGCCACCGTGAACGCCACCGACGCCCCCGCACCCACGACCGTGTCCGTCAGCCGCGACTGCGGACCCACCTCGGAACCCGACGCCAGATGCGTCGAACCCAACAACTGCGTCCCCGGCTGCACCGTCGCGTCCTGCTCGAACGTCACCGACACGTCCACCCACGTCGACGCCGGGTCCACCACCGTCACGCCGGCGAGCATCGCCCGCTCCAGCAGCCGCGCGTTGAGCAGCCGCCGCGCCTCCGCCAACTGCACCCGGTTGTTGATCCCCAGGATCTCCCGGTGGTCCGCCGCCACCGCGGCCCCCACCCGGTGCCCGGCCGACCGCAGGATCCCCAGCACATCCGTGAGGTACTCCTCACCCTGGCTGTTGTCCGTGCGCACCTTGCCCAGCGCCTCCACCAACAGCCGCGCGTCGAACGCGAACACCCCGGAGTTGATCTCCCGGATCTCCCGCTGCGCCTCGCTGGCGTCCTTGTGCTCGACGATCTCGGTGACCGCGCCGGACGTCCCGTCCCGCACGATCCGCCCGTAGCCCGTCGCGTCCGGCACCTCGGCCGACAGCACCGTCACGGCGTTCTTGTCCGCCGTGTGCGTCTCGCTCAGCTTGGCCAGCGTCTCGCCGGTCAGCAGCGGGGTGTCACCGCACACCACGACGACCGTGCCGTCGAGCGTGATGCCGTCCCCGCTCAGCTCCTCCAGCGCCGTGCGCACGGCGTGGCCAGTGCCGTTCTGCTCGTGCTGCACGGCGGTACGGGCGGCGGGATCGATCGCGGCGAGGTGCTCGCGCACCTGCTCGCGGGCGTGGCCGACGACCACGACGAGGTGCTCGGGGTCCAGCTCACGGGAGGCGGCCACGACATGGCCGACGAGGGATCGGCCGCAGATCGCGTGCAGGACCTTGGGGGTCGTCGACTTCATGCGGGTTCCCTCACCCGCTGCGAGAACGACGACGGCGGCCGGGCGGTTGGCGCTCACGGGATGCCCTTCGGCTTCTTGGCTTCTTCGGGTGGTGGACACCCGAAGGATACCGGGGCGTATTGCGGGGGAAACGAGCGCGGGTCCTGACCCAATGGTCAGGACCCGTGAAGTGCTGTGCTCCCCTGCCAGGACTCGAACCTGGAACAAATCATCCAAAGTGACCCGTGTTGCCAATTACACCACAGGGGAATGTAAAGCAAGCCAAACCGGACATCCCGTCAGGCTGCCCGCTTGGCACCCAACACTATGCCGTACCACCAGCCTTCGATGCGACGGTATGGGTCAGCGCTTTGCCGCACGCGGATCACCAGGCAGCCGTGGTGGCCCGCTTCCGTGTTCGTGCGGACGGTCTTCGGAGGGTGCTTCTTGATCGTGGTTTTCTGGAGCGCGACGACGTCGACGCCCACGAGATCGGCCCGGTAGCGCTCGGCGGCGACCACGTCCGCAGTGACGTGAATCATCACGCGATAACGCAGACGCTCCGGTTCGACGCCGAGCAGTCGCAACCAGGCCGGGAAGACCTTGATCACGCCCGGGTCGCTGTTGACGAGGGCGAGGTGGTCCCGCGGGCCTATGGCTTGTCCTTCGTGCCCTCGGCCCAGTACAACGCTGCGCCGGCGAAGAGCGGTTCCCGGTCCGACGGGGCGCCGACCTCGGCCTCCGCCGTGCCCTTGGTGCGCCGGCGTTCCTCGTCGCGCACGGCCAACTCGTGGTCCCGGCGTTTCCGGCCGGCGGTCCGGGCCGGTGTCGTTGTTGTGGAGGTGCGGCCGGTCGCGGATCCGGCGGCGGCGGAGGGTGACGGCGTGCGGGCGTGAGGCTTCGTCGTCGGGGTGGGGGCGGTCGTGGGTCATGGGGTCAGGTTGGTGGGGGTGAGGGGTGCGGAGGGGCGAAAGTGCGAGCGATTTAACAGTTCGAGCGATAACTGGCCGTAGTGGTGGGTAACGGGCCGGTCAGTGTGCTGGGTCGGGGCCCCGGGAAGCGGGGTCGGCGCCCGTACGCTGGTCGGTATGACCGCAACGGGGGCAAGTGAGAGCGTGGCCGCGCGAGGGACGCCTGGGGGCGGTCCTTGGTGGTGGGCGCGGCGTCGCAGCGCGGTGTTGGACGTGGTGCTGGCGGTGTTGTCGACGGCGGAGTGCGCGGCGGAGGGGGTGCCGTTCGCGCACACGGCGGGGGTGCCGGTGGCGGTGGGGGTGCTGCTGGGGCTGGTGGCCGGGCCGGTGCTGTTGGTGCGCCGGCGGTGGCCGGTCGTGGTGGTGCTGGTGTCGATCGCCGTGATGCCCGCGGAGATGGGTGTGCTGCTGGGCGTGGTGGGGCTCTACACGTTGGCGGCGTCGGATGTGCCGCGGCGGATCATCGGGTTGTTGGCCGGGATGACGGTCGCGGGCACGGTGCTGACGACGTTCCTCAGCATGCGGCAGGACGTGGCGACGGAGCCGGCCTTCCATCCGCCGGTGTGGTTCGTGGCGCTGATGGCGCTGACGGTGGGGCTGGTGCTGTCGGCTCCGCCGGTGTTGTGGGGGTTGTACGTCGGTGCCCGGCGGCGGTTGGTGGAGAGCCTGCGGGAGCGGGCGGACGGTTTGGAGCGGGAGCTGTCGCTGCTGGCGGAGCGGGCCGAGGAGCGGGCGGAGTGGGCCCGTAACGAGGAGCGGACGCGGATCGCGCGGGAGATGCACGACGTGGTGGCGCACCGGGTGAGTCTGATGGTGGTGCATGCGGCGGCGTTGCAGGCGGTGGCGTTGAAGGATCCGGAGAAGGCGTCGCGGAACGCCGCTTTGGTGGGGGACATGGGGCGGCAGGCGTTGACGGAGTTGCGGGAGATGTTGGGGGTGCTGCGGACCGCGGAGGGTTCGGCGGTGCTCGGGTCGGGGGGTTCGGACGAGCCGGAGCGGTTGGCTGCGGTGGCGTCGCGGGTGTCGCAGCAGGCGGCCGGGGGTGCGGCGGCGTCGGCGGCGGCCGGTGGGTCGGCGGGTGGTGCGGAGCCGGAGGGGGACGGTCCGTGGCTGTCGGAGTTGGGGGAGTTGGTGGAGCAGTCCCGGGCGGCAGGGATGGCGGTGGAGTTCGCGGTGCAGGGAGCCGTGGACGGCGACGGCGACGGGGGTGCGGGGGAGGCGGCCGTGGCGGGTGCCGGTGGGCCCCGGTATGCGGCGCGGGTGGAGCAGACCGTGTATCGGGTGGTGCAGGAGGCGTTGACGAACGTGCACAAGCATGCGCCGGGTGCGCGGGCGCGGGTGCGGTTGGCGCATCGGGTCGGCGAGGTGGCGGTGCAGGTGGAGAACGGGCCGTCGGAGCGGGGGGCGACGGACGCGGGTCTGCCGAGCGGCGGGAACGGTCTGGTGGGGATGCGGGAGCGGGTGTCGGCGCTGGGTGGTGTGTTCGTGTCCGGGCCGACGGAGGCGGGGGGTTTCCGGGTGTCGGCGGTGGTGCCGTCGGCGGCGTCGGCGGCGCAGGCGGTCTGAGGCGCGGGGCGGTTGCCCGTTTCGCCGGTCAGCCGGTCGTCGGCCCGTTGGTCAACGTGGCGTGCGTCAGGCGTCGTTGGCGACCGTGAGGCGGCTGGGGCGGGTGCCGAGGATGAGGGTGCCGAGGGCCTGGTCGAGGTCGGGGCCGAGGTACCAGTCGCCGGTGTGGTCGAGGCTGTAGACGCGGCCCTCGGTGTCGATGGCGAGGGTGGCCTGCGGGTGGGTGGTGCCGCGGGTGGCCTTGGTGTCGGGGAGTTGTTCCTGGCCGAGCGGGGCGACGTGGGTGGCGAGGGCGCGGCCGAGGTCGCCGAGGGTGCGGGCGAGGTGGAGGCCGAGCAGCGGGTCGATGACGAACGGGGTGGGGGCGATGTGCCGGCCGGGGCCGGGGCCGGTGATGCGCAGGCCGCCGAATTCGGCCCAGGCTTCGACGGCGGCGGGGAAGACGGTGTGGCGGTGGCCGGCGGGGGAGGTGTGGGCGCGGAGGGTGTCGGCCCAGCTTTCGGCCTGGTGTATGTCCCAGCGGCCGGGTTGCCAGCCGGCGTCCTGGAGGGCGATGTCGACGGCGGCGGGGAAGCGGGTGGAGCCGGTGCCGTCGGGGGCGGGGGTGCGGGGGGTGGGCGGCATGGTGGTGGTCAGCTCCCTTGGGGCGTCGTGGCCCCGATGGGCATGACGCCGAAGTGGGCGAGGAGTGCGTCGCAGGAGCGGCAGGGGGGCGCGTAGCCGCCGTGTTGGGGGTCGCCGTCCTCGCGGATGTGTCGTGCGGTGATCTTGGAGTGTTTCAGGGAGCGGCGGGCCTCGCCGTTGGTGAGGGGTTTGCGGGAGGCGCGTTTGCCGCGGTTGCCCTCGACGGCGGTGAGGTGGCGGGAGAGCAGGACGGCTTCGGGGCAGCGGCCGGTGAAGCGGTCGCGCTGGGCGGTGGTGAGGGTGTCCAGGAAGTCCTGGACGAGGGGGTGGAGGGTGGGGGGTTGTTCGGCCTTGCTGGCCGTACAGGTGAGGGTTTGTCCGCGTACCGACAGGGCGGCGCCGATGGTGGGGAGGATGCCGTCGCGGCGGTGGTGGAGGGCGGGGGCGCGGTCGGTGTCGGCGGTGCCGCTCCAGCCGATGCGGGGGTCGCCGCTGGCGCGGGGGTCGCCGGCGGTGGACGTGTGGTGTGCGGTGGTGGTCATGGTGGTGCTTCCCTCCCTGCAATTCCCCCGGTTTGCGGAGGTCAGATTGCCAAATGTGCTGGGCGTTGCGGTAGTCGGGCGCGCTGTCGGGGATGTCACTGGGATGTGACGGTTCGTCGGGTGGCCGGTAACGGTCCTGGTGGGCGGGGTGCGGTGGTGGGTGTGGAGGGTGACGGGCGGGGTGGGTGAGGTGAGGGTGTCACGGGGCTGACGGACGGTGCCGTTGGAATACGAGTTGGGGTGCGGGCCAGGGGTGCAAACGGGAGGCGTCGCGGCGCCAAGGTGCAAAGGGGGGCGCCCGGGGAGCGGGGCGGGCGCGGGCGGGAGGCGTTGCCGGGGGAGCGGGCGGGGTGCCGAAAACGGGAGATGTCATCCCGTATCCGCGGCGCTCCGGTGGCGTCGCGGGGCGGTGGTCGGGTGGCGGGAGGGGGTGTTGCGGCACCGCATAGGCTGTGCCCCAAAGCCAGCTTCAGCCAGGGGGCAACCGCGATGACGACAGGTCGGCAAGGGCCGGGGGCACACCCCGGCCTCCAGGCCCAAGGACGTCCCGTGCCACCGAACTCGGCCTACGCCGGGCAGGTCGTGCATTTCCCGGATCCGGTGCGGGCCGCGCGGTATCCGGCGGGCGTGCGGATGGACGGGAACGGCTTCCCGGACTTCTCGCCGTACGCGCGCGCGGCGGCGGAGATCGCCGAGCCGCCGGAGGGCTTCGGCGTCGACGAGCTGCGGTTGACGGACTTCGTGTCGGCGAACGCGGCGCTGCACGCGCAGGGGCACGAGCTGTGGATAGACGTCCCGTCGGTGGCGACGCCGCACGGTTGGACCTGGCACCACGTGGCGGGGACCCGGCGGATGGAGCTGGTCCCGGTCGAGGTGAAGGCGCTGCTGCGGCACCACGCGGGGCTGGCGACGGCGGCGGTGGCGCACGACAAGCGCGGGACGCGGCCGCTGCAGGAGACCCGGCCGGTGCATTTCGGGCTGCCGCGGCGGGAGTTGGCGGTCGCCGAGGAGCAACTGGCGCAGGCCGAGGAGGCGCTGGGCTACCGACTGCCGGGGGCGTACCGCTCGTTCCTGAAGGCGGCGGGCGGCTGCGCGCCCGTAGGGGCGGCGCTGGACGCGGAGTTGGGACTCCTGGTCGACCAGCCGTTCTTCACGGTGCTGGACGACGCCGCGGTCAACGACCTCGTCTACGTGAACAAGTGCCTGCGCGACCACTTCACCAAGGACTACCTGGGGGTGGCGTTCGCGCAGGGCGGGGTGATCGCGGTGAAGGTGCGCGGCGAGGCGTCGGGCTCGGTGTGGTTCTGTCCCTACGACGACGCCCGGGATCAGGACGGGTGGTCGGTGCAGGAGCGGGTGGAGCGGCTGATGTTGCCCTGTGGTGCGGATTTCGATGACTTCCTCCAGCGACTGGCGGGGAATCCGCCGGAGTTGGAGACGGTGGCGAACCTGATGGTGGACGGCGGTTTCGCGTACGCCGTGCCGGTGGGGGGCTGATCGCGGTGGTGACGTTCGCGCAGGCGCAGGAGCGCGCGGAGCGGTGGGTGAACGGCGAGGTGCCGCCGGCGTTCCACCGTGAGGTGCGGGTGCGGGAGTTCGCGTTGGGCTTCGTGGCCTGGGCGGAGGACCGCGAGGACGGCCCGGTGGGCGAGGGCGGCCGGAGCCGGCTGGTGATCGCGCGGGACAGCGGGGAGACGACGCTGTGGCCGGGGCTGCCGGTGGGCGAGGTGATCCGCCGTTACGAGGAGGAGTACGGCGCGCCGGCGGACGGCGGGTACGTTGCGGCCGAACCGCCGCAACGGATCGACCTGGAGGCCACCTCGTTCCTGCTGACGCCGCCGGAGTGGCTTCAGGAGGCGGCGGATGCGATGGGGATCGGGGGGCGGAAGGGCGGGACTTTCGGGGGTGGTTCCGGGGTCGGGGCTGGTTCCGGTTCCGGTTCCGCGTCCGATTCCGGTGCTGATGCGGCTGGTTCCGATGCGGTTGGTGCTGGTGCTGGTGCTGGCTCTGCCGCTGGGGTTGAGGCGGCGGTTGGGGTTGATGTTGGGGCTGAGGCTGATGTGGAGTCTGGTTCTGGCTATGGGTTCGGCGCTGGTGTCGAATCCGTGCATGCTTCCGGGGGCGACGCTGGGAGGTCCTCTGGAGAGGGGGCCGTTCCCGGGTCCGTCCCCGCGCCGGTCCCCGGGCCCGCTGCGGCGGACGCCTGGGCCGACGTGAGCGTGAACGCCGGGCCGGACGCCGCGCACGCCACGCCCCCGCCCGCTTCTCCCCCTCCCTCGGGGGAGGACGCGCCGTGGGCCGCCGCGGACACCACCGCGGGCGGGGACGGCGAGGGCCTTTCGGTGGCGCCGCCGCAGACCGTGTTCGCGCCGCCGCTCGCCGGTTCCGACGACGAGGACACCCCGTCGACGCCGCGGGTGCGCCCCGACGCCAAGACCGAACTGCTGCAACGCGGCAGCCAGTTGCCGCGTACGAAGATCTCGCCCGGGCTGCCCACGCGGGACGGCGGGGCGGGCGCGGACGCTTCCGGTGGGCTGTCTGCGGCGCCCCCGATGCCGTCCGCGCCGCCGCCGATGCCGCCCGCGCCGCCCGGCGTGCCGCCGGCCCCGCCCGCACCGTCCGTGGCGCCGGCCGACCTGCGCGACCTGCCGCCGCCGACCGGGGCGCCGATCGCCGATGTTCCGCCGCCGCCCGACGCGGTGCCGCCGCCCCCCGGGGTGCCCGGGGTTCCCGGCGCCGAACGGGACGGCGGACGGCCAGAGGGACAGGCGGAAGCGGGCGCGGCTTCCGGGGCGCCGCAGTCGGACGCGCGCCCCGGTGAGGCGCCGGCGTCCGGCCCGACCTCCGCATCCGACGCGGCGTCCCCGGGGCCGGTGGCTGGTGCGCCGGCCGGTGGTTACGTGCCGACGCGGCTTGTGTCCCAACTGGACGCCTCTGACGTGGACTTGAGCGCGGTGGACGGGTCCGGCGGGAGCTCCGCCGGAGGTTCCGGCGAGGGCTCCGGTCAGGGATCTGGCCAGGGTGCTGAGCAAGGTACTGGTGGTGCGGCCGGTTCCGTGGGCGGCGGGGTGCACGCCGCCGCGACGATGCTCGCGGACGGTGCGGCCCTCCAGGCCCCGATGCCCGGCCCGGGCGACGCCACGGGTGGGCCTGGTGGGTCCGGCGTAGCTGGTGGGTCCGGTGGGTCCGGTGGACCTGGTGGTCCCGGGGTGCCTCCTCCTCCGCCTCCTCCTCCGCCTCCTCCCGGGCCGCTCGGTGGGCCGGGGCCCATGGGGGCGTCGGGTCGGTCCGGTGTGCCGGGCCACGCCGGCCCGTCGGGGGGCGGCCAGGGTGGTCCGCCTCCGCCTCCTCCGCCGCCGAACAGCGGCGCGGGGGCCGACGGCGGAGTGCACGCCGCGGCCACCATGCTCGCGTCCGGCGCCGCGCTGTCCGGCGGCCCGGGCGGTCCGCAGGGAGCCGGCCCGGGCGGCCCCGGCATGCCACCGGCCGCCGGCCAGGGCGGCCCAGGAGCGCCGCCCGCCGCCGGCCCCGGCATGCCGCCCGCTCCACCGATGGCGCCGCCCGCGCAGCCCGGCCCGCCGCCGGGCCCGCCCGGTGCGCCGGGCCCCGGGGGACCCGGTGCCGGAGCGCAGGGCGCCGCCCCCGGCGCGTACGGCTATCCGCAGCCGCCCAGTGGCCAACCGACCGTCGGCCCCGGCTACATGGCCGTACTGAGCTACCGCGCGCCGGACGGCAGCGAGCAGAAGATCGTGCGTCGCTCGGCGCCTGGTACGCCGCACCCGGAGTGGCAACTGCTGCACGAGCTGCGGGCGATGAACGTCCCGCCGCAGCAGGTCGTGGAGCTGCACACCGAGTTGGAGTGCTGCGACCTGCCCGGTGGCTACTGCGCCCGTATGGTGCGGGAGTCCTGGCCGCAGGTGCGGATCAGCCACACCGCCGCGTACGGCAAGGACCACGCGTCGCGGCAGCAGGGCGTCCGTCATCTGGTCGAGCACCAGGGCGAGTTGCACCAGGTCGCCGACGGGCCGGCGCGGCCCGCGCCGGTGCGGGTGCCGCTGCCGCACCCGTCGCAGGTGCAGCCGGTTCCTCCGGTGCCGCCGCAGGCGATCGGGCACGAGCTGGAGCAGTCGTTCGGGCCGCAGGGGATCTTCCGCTTCGATCAGCGGGCGGTCTCCCGGCAGGGCGTGCCGGAGGTCGTCGCGCACACGCTGGTGTGGGCCGGACTGCCGGTCGACTTCGGACCGTTCTTCTGGGCGCAGGCGCAGCCGGGGCGTCCGGTGCCGACGCTGGCGGAGCTGGCGGCGGAGCGGCGGGTGCAGGCGGCGCCGGACGCCGGCTCGTACCTGGTCATGGGCAACGACTTCGGCCGTCAACTGTGCGTCCAGTACGGGACCGCGAACATCGTCGCCGTCCCGTTGGAGGCGGGGCCCGGCGGGCAGTCCGTTGCGCCGCAGTTCGTGAACACCGGGCTGCCGGAGTTCGTGCGGTGCCTGGCGATGCTGGGGCGGATGTGGCGCCTGCGGTACGGGCTGACGCCCGAGCAGGCCGGCCGGTGGACGGTGGACTTCCAGGCGCAGCTGGTGGCGTTGGACCCGCCGGCGCTGGGGTCACCGGAGACGTGGTGGTCGGTGCTGCTGGAACAGATGTGGGACGGCCTGCTGTAGCGGTGCGCGGGCCAGCCCGCGTTGTGGTCGCGGTGGTTGGGCCTTCCGCCGGGGCGGGTGGGGCGGTGGTTGCGCGCCGTGGCGGGGGGTGCGGTGTGGTCGCGCCGCGTTGTTGGGTTCCCGTGCGGAGTGGCTGGGGTGGCCTCGTCCGCTCTCCGTTGGTTGGGGGTCGGAGGGGCTGTCCCGGAGCCCTCCCCCAGCCTTCGGCCGGGAGGCGCCCCCACGGTGCGGGCGCCCCTGGCCGGTCAGATGAGGAATACCCGGAGGAATACCCGGAGGAATGTCCGGGCGTTTGCTCCAGATTCTGCGGGCGGGCTTCGGGACATCCCCTCCGACCCGGCGCCGTGGGCGACTTCCCCGCCGTCTCGGCCGGGAGGTCGGCCACGCGGCCGCGCCCCCTGGTGCAGCGTGCTCGACCCCGGCCGGTCCGCCGGCCGACCTGGCACCCGCACCGCTGACCACCCCCAGCCCACCCCATCCCCATCCCCAGCCCTCCCTCACCCCTCACCCACCGATTACAATCCGTAACGGAACGTGGAACTCCCCACGGCCTCGCGTTCGTTGCCGGATAAGAGGAGGCGGCGGCGAGCAAGGCAGCGGACCAGGCCACAGCCAACGCGGGCACAGGCCACAGCCGACAACGCAGGGCACCAGCCACGAACACACCCCTCCCGTCCCGCCGCCACCGCGAGCAATCCAGCGCAGCCGGCAGGGTCCGGCGGAATCGGCGAATCGGCAGAGTGCGGGAGAAGCCGGAGAAGTCGGAGGTGCCGGCGGAGTCGGAATGGTCTGTGGCGGCCCGGGGTGGCGGAAGCGGGTGAAAGCCGGCGGAATGCAGGGGTGCCGTAACCGTGGCGTGGGGGCGGCGTTGTGCCGTCGAGAGCGTCAGGGCGGGTCCCGGGCAACCCCCCTCGCGGGCGAAGATCCAATTCCGGCTTCTGGTGGCAAATGACGCATCCTTGGGGGAGGGAATGGGCGGAGTGTCGTGATGGAGCCGCTTCGGGCCGATCCAGAAAGATGTGCGCGGGGCTGTGCGGAAGTAAACGGGGCCCGCGCGACTGCGTGCGCAGGGAGAGGGGCTTGAGGGATGAGTACTTCGGTTTCGCCACACGGGTTCGAAACCGTGCGAGGGCGCGGCTATCGCCCGGAGGACGTGGATCGGCGCGTCGAGGGACTCTCGATCGACCGTGACTCCTGCTGGGAACGCGCTGCTCGGTTGACGGTCCTGTCGAACGAGATGGAGGCCGAACTCGCCGAACTGCACGCCTACGTGGCGCAGCTTCCGGAGCAGACGTACGAGACGCTGGGCAAGCAGGCCCGGTTGATCTTGACGACGGCGGAGTCCGAGGCGGCGCGGTTGCGGTCGGGGGCGGAGGCGGACGCGGAGCAGGCGCACGACGACGCGGCCGGGTTCGCGCAGGAGTCGCAGACCGCGGCGGACAAGGCGGCGCAGCGGATGCGTGCGGAGGCCGAGGAGGACGCGCGACGCATCGAGAAGGCGGCCGCCGAAGAGGTGGCGCTGCTCGTGGCGGAGGCCATCGAGGAGGCCGAGCGACTGCGGACGCAGGCGGCGGCGGAGCTGACGGAGACCCGGCGGCGCACCGAGCAGTTGCTGAAGGACCAGGAGGTGCGGCACACCGAGGAGTGGGACGCCCTGGAGCGGGAACTGGCGGGCCTGGACACCGAGATGGATCAGCGCGTCGCCGAGTTGGAGGCCCACGGTGAGGCGGTGCGGGCCGAGCGGCGGCGGCTGACGGCGGAGACCGAGGAGGCCGCGCGGCACCGGTCCGAGGACGCCGAGGCGCAGGCGGCGGAGCTGTTGGCGCAGGCCCGGGTCGAGGCCGAGCGGATCGAGCGGGCCGCCGAGCGGGTCGTGCGGGAGCACGACGAGAAGCGCGAGGAGCTCCGGATCCATATGACGCATGTGCGCAACAGCCTGGCGGCGTTGACGGGGAAGGACCCGGCGGACTTCGTCGACCCGGGGGCGGGGGCTCCCGTTGCTTCCGGTTCCGGTTCGGGTTCCGGTTCCGTTTCGGGGGGTGGGGCCGGTGTGCGGGCCGACCACGATCCGGACGACGAGGAGACGTTGGAGACGGAGCTGCCGCGGGTGGACGGGCGCGGTTCGGGGCGGCGGTAGCCGGTACGACGTCGGTCCCGCGGGCGGGTAGCTCCGGGTCCGACATCCGACAACTGAACCGTCTCCGCACCGGATTGGGCCTTCGCCGCACCGGATTGGGCCTTCGCCTCGGATTCGGCATCCGCGACTGCGGCTCCGGGCCGCACGCGGTTTCGGCGGAGGGCGGCGGCCCGTCCGTGGCCCGGGCTACCGGTCGTTGCGCGCCGGCGGCGCTCAGTCGGCCCGCACGCCCGAGGCGTTGCCGGTGGCCTCGCCCGTGGCCTCGCCGGCGCCGTCCTTGGTGCCGCCTGTGCCCCCGCCGTTCTTCTCGCCCCGGCCCTCGCTCCTATCCCTGCCGTCCCTTCCATCCTTTCCGTCCCTGACGTTGACGTGCCGGGTCGCTTCTGTCGTCGTCGCCGTTCCCGGCGTCCTCGCCGCCTTCCGGGGCGGGCGCGCGG
The DNA here is from genome assembly GCF_028898845.1 of Streptomyces sp. WZ-12. Taxonomy (NCBI): domain Bacteria; kingdom Bacillati; phylum Actinomycetota; class Actinomycetes; order Kitasatosporales; family Streptomycetaceae; genus Streptomyces; species Streptomyces sp. WZ-12. The sequence continues at coordinate 5,397,435 of NZ_CP118574.1, forward strand.
CCCCCGTCCGGTGCGGCGGAGGTGGGAGCCGCCCCCGCCCCCGGATGGGCTTCGGTGTGGAGGGGGAAGCGGTGGGGTGCCAGGAGGAGGACGGCGAGGAAGGCGAGGGCGGCGGCCGCGGCGGCGCCGAGGTAGACGTGTTCGACGGAGGTGGCGACGGCGCGGCGGAGGTAGTCGGCGGCGCCGGTGACGAGGGTGCCGGCGTGTTGGAGGGCGTGCGAGACGGCGTCGAGGTCGTGCGGCAGGCCGGCGCGGATGGCCGTGGGGGCGTGGGTGAGGCGGTCGTTGAGGGTGGCGTTGGCGATGGCGCCGAAGAGGGCCGCGCCGAGGGACTGGCCGACCTGGCGGCAGAAGAGGATGGAGGCGGTGGCGGTGCCGCGCTCGGCGTAGCCGACGGAGGACTGGACGCCGATGATCAGCGGGAGTTGGAAGAGTCCGAGGGTGGCGCCGAGGGCGAGCATGAGCAGGGCGGGCTGCCAGGCGGCGCCGGGGTAGGGGAGCAGGGGGAAGGCGGCCAGGACGAGGGCGGCGGCGCCGATGCCGAGGAGGGCGCAGTTGCGGATGCCGATGCGGTTGTAGACGCGGTTGCTGAGGGCGGCGGATATCGGCCAGCTCAGGGTCATGACGGAGAGTACGAAGCCGGCGGCGGTGGGGGCGAGGCCGAGGACGGCCTGCGCGTAGGTGGGGAGGAAGACGGTCGGGGCGACCATCAGCAGGCCGAGGGCGCCGAGGGCGAGGTTGACGGCGGAGATGGTGCGGCGGCGCCAGACCCAGCCGGGGATGATCGGGTCGGCGGCGCGGCGTTCGATCAGGACGGTGGCCGCGGTGGCCGCGGCGCTGCCGGCGAGCAGGAGGAGGGACGGGGCGGAGAGCCAGGGCCAGGCGGTGCCGCCCTGGACGACGGCGGTGAGCAGCAGGCCGCCGGCGGCGAAGATGGCGAGGGCGCCGGGCCAGTCGACGCGGGTGCGTTGCCCGGGGGTGGTGGGGCGGTCGCGTCGGGTGTCGTGGAAGTGACGGACGATCAGCCAGAGGGCGACGGTGCCGACGGGCAGGTTGATGAGGAAGATCCACCGCCAGTCGCCGTAGGTGGTGAGCAGGCCGCCCAGTCCGGGGCCGGCGACGGCGGAGACGGCCCAGACGCTGGAGAGCCTGGACTGGATCTTGGGGCGTTCCTTCATCGGGTAGAGGTCGGCGGCGATGGTCTGGACGGTGCCCTGGAGGGCGCCGCCGCCCAGGCCCTGGAGGACGCGGAAGGCGATCAGCGAGCCCATGTTCCAGGCGCCGGCGCAGGCCAGGGAGCCGATGAGGAACAGGACGATGCCAATGAGCAGGATCGGCTTGCGGCCGTGGGTGTCGGAGAGCTTGCCGTAGACGGGGAGGGTGACGGTGACGGCGAGGAGGTAGCCGGAGAACAGCCAGGAGAAGACGGCGAAGCCGCCGAGGTCGCCGACGATCTGGGGGACGGCGGTCGCGATGATCGTCGAGTCGAGGGCGGTCAGGGCCATGCCGAGCATCAGGGCGGCGACGACGGGGCCGCGGCGGGCGGCGGCGCGGGCGTCGGATGGTCGGTTCCCGGTGTCGCCGTTCCGGTCGGTGCCGTTCCGGTCGGTGTCGTGGCTGTCGCCGTGGCTGTCCTGGGTGGTGCGGTTCACCGGGGCCCCCTCCTGCCGTGCTGCGGTGGGGCCGACCCGTTGCCCGGCCGCGGCTGGCGCGGGTACGTGTGGTCGGCGCGATACGTGTAGTCGGCACGGTTCCGGGGACACCCTTGCACGCGCGGTGGCCGGGCGGAACGGGGTTTCTCGCAGGGTGGGACGGCGGCGGGCGGCCGTTGGGGCGGCCGGTTGTCAGTGGGCAAGCGTAAGGTGGTCAGCCCTGGTCCGATTGCGCCCGTCGGCGCTTATGCGAGGGGTGGCGGACCGGTCGCGTTGTTCGCCTCGCTGGGACGGAAACCTTTCATGAGCCTGAGTGGTCTGCTCGACGCCGTCGTACGGGACCCGGCGCTCGCCGAAGCGGTCAAGGCCGCGGCCGACGGGCACCGCCCGCACGTCGATCTGGTCGGGCCGCCGGCCGCCCGCCCGTTCGCGGTGGCGGCGCTGGCGCGGCAGGGCGGCCGCCCGGTGCTGGCGGTGACGGCCACCGGCCGGGAGGCGGAGGACCTGGCCGCCGCGCTGCGCTCGCTGATGCCGGCCGGCGAGGAGAACTCCGTCGTGGAGTTCCCGTCCTGGGAGACGCTGCCGCACGAGCGCCTCTCGCCGCGCTCGGACACCGTCGGCCGGCGCCTTGCGGTGCTGCGCCGCCTGGCGCACCCGAGCGCCGACGACCCGACGGCCGGCCCGGTCTCGGTCGTGGTCGCGCCGATCCGTTCGGTGCTCCAGCCGCAGGTCAAGGGGTTGGGCGAGCTGGTGCCGGTGAGCCTGCGGACGGGGCAGACGGCCGATCTGGAGGAGATCGTCGACGGCCTGGCGGCGGCCGCCTACGCGCGGGTCGAACTGGTCGAGAAGCGCGGCGAGTTCGCGGTCCGCGGCGGCATCCTGGACGTCTTCCCGCCCACCGAGGAGCACCCGCTGCGGGTGGAGTTCTGGGGCGACGACGTCGAGGAGATCCGGTACTTCAAGGTCGCCGACCAGCGCTCCTTGGAGGTGGCCGAGCACGGGCTGTGGGCGCCGCCGTGCCGGGAGCTGCTGCTGACGGACGAGGTGCGGGAGCGGGCCGCGGCGCTGGCGGAGGACCATCCGGAGCTGGGCGAGCTGCTGGGGAAGATCGCCGAGGGGATCGCCGTCGAGGGCATGGAGTCCCTGGCCCCGGTGCTCGTCGACGACATGGAGCTGGTGTTGGACGTGCTGCCGGCCGGCAGCATGGCGGTGGTCTGCGACCCGGAGCGGGTGCGGACCCGGGCGGCGGACCTGGTGGCGACGAGCCAGGAGTTCCTCCAGGCGTCCTGGGCGGCGAGTGCCGGCGGGGGCGCGGCGCCGATCGACGTGGGCGCGGCGTCGCTGTGGGGCATCGCCGATGTCCGGGAGCACGCCCGGGAGTTGGGCATGCCGTGGTGGTCGGTCTCGCCGTTCGCCGCCGACGAGGAGGTGGAGGGCGACGGGGACACCCTGAAGTTGGGGATGCACGCCCCGGAGACGTACCGCGGGGACACCCAGCGGGCGTTGGCCGACACCAAGCAGTGGCTGGCGGACGGTTGGCGCACGGTGTTCGTCACCGAGGGGCACGGCCCGGCGGCCCGTACGGTCGAGGTGCTGGGCGGGGAGGGCATCGCGGCCCGTCTGGAGGCCGATCTCGGCGCGATCGCGCCGTCGGTGGTGCACGTGGCGTGCGGCTCGATCGACAACGGCTTCGTCGATCCGGGCCTGAAGGTCGCGGTGTTGACGGAGACGGACCTGTCGGGCCAGAAGGCCGCGGGCAAGGACGCCGCCCGGATGCCGGCCCGTCGCCGCAAGCAGATCGATCCGCTGTCCCTCCAGGCCGGCGACTTCATCGTCCACGAGCAGCACGGCGTGGGCCGGTACATCGAGATGGTGCAGCGCACCGTCCAGGGCGCCACCCGCGAGTATCTGCTGGTGGAGTACGCGCCGGCCAAGCGCGGCCAGCCCGGGGACCGGCTCTACATCCCCACCGACCAGTTGGAGCAGGTCACCAAGTACGTGGGCGGTGAGGCGCCGACGCTGCACCGGCTCGGCGGCGCGGACTGGACGAAGACCAAGGCGCGCGCCAAGAAGGCGGTCAAGGAGATCGCCGCCGACCTGATCAAGCTGTACTCGGCGCGGATGGCGGCGCCCGGCCACACCTTCGGCCCGGACACCCCCTGGCAGCGGGAGTTGGAGGACGCGTTCCCGTACGCGGAGACGCCCGATCAGCTCACCACGATCGCCGAGGTCAAGGAGGACATGGAGAAGTCGGTCCCGATGGACCGGCTGATCTGCGGCGACGTCGGCTACGGCAAGACCGAGATCGCGGTCCGCGCGGCCTTCAAGGCGGTCCAGGACGGCAAGCAGGTGGCGGTCCTGGTGCCCACCACCCTTCTCGTCCAGCAGCACTACGGCACCTTCACCGAGCGCTACGGCCAGTTCCCGGTCAACGTCAGGGCGCTGTCCCGGTTCCAGACCGACACCGAGGCGAAGGCGACGCTGGAGGGCCTCAAGGACGGCGCCGTCGACATCGTCATCGGCACCCACCGCCTCTTCTCCTCCGAGACGAAGTTCAAGGACCTCGGCCTGGTCATCGTCGACGAGGAGCAGCGTTTCGGCGTCGAGCACAAGGAGCAGCTCAAGAAGCTGCGCGCCAATGTGGACGTGCTGACGATGTCCGCGACGCCGATCCCCCGCACCCTGGAGATGGCGGTCACCGGCATCCGGGAGATGTCGACGATCACCACGCCCCCCGAGGAGCGGCACCCGGTCCTCACCTTCGTCGGCCCCTACGAGCAGAAGCAGATCGGCGCGGCCATCCGCCGCGAACTGCTCCGCGAGGGCCAGGTCTTCTACATCCACAACCGCGTCGAGTCGATCGACCGCGCCGCGGCCCGGCTGCGCGAGATCGTGCCCGAGGCGCGCGTCCAGACCGCGCACGGTCAGATGGGCGAGTCCCAACTGGAGCAGGTGGTGGTCGACTTCTGGGAGAAGAAGTTCGACGTCCTGGTCTCCACCACGATCGTGGAATCCGGCATCGACATCTCCAACGCCAACACCCTGATCGTCGAGCGCGGCGACAACTTCGGCCTCTCGCAACTGCACCAGTTGCGCGGCCGGGTGGGCCGCGGCCGCGAGCGCGGCTACGCCTACTTCCTCTACCCGCCGGAGAAGCCGCTCACCGAGACCGCGCACGAGCGCCTCGCCACGATCGCCCAGCACACCGAGATGGGCGCCGGCATGTACGTGGCCATGAAGGACCTGGAGATCCGCGGCGCGGGCAACCTCCTGGGCGGCGAGCAGTCCGGCCACATCGCGGGCGTCGGCTTCGACCTGTACGTCCGGATGGTCGGGGAGGCGGTGGCCGACTACCGCGCGTCCCTGGAGGGCGGCGTGGAGGAGGAGCCCCCGCTGGAGGTCAAGATCGAGCTC